>CAZSZH010000008.1:19411-65571 GCA_964610785.1 uncultured Flavobacterium sp.
CAGGAACTTTATCAGCATGTATTGGAAATACGACACAATTATCAGGAAATGGTACGCCAGCCACAACAAATGCTTGGACATCATCTAACACTTCTGTTGCTACAATTGATAGTACAGGTTTAGTTACAGGTGTTTCAGCAGGAACGTCAATTATTACTTATACCAATAGTAATGGTTGTCAAATTAGTGCTACGGTAACGATAAACGCTTTACCAATAATATCTGGAACGTTATCAGCATGTGTTGGAAATACGACACAATTATCAGGAAATGGCGTGCCATCCACAACAAATGCTTGGACATCATCTAATGTTTCTGTTGCAACAATTGACAGTACAGGTTTAGTTACTGGTGCATCAGCAGGGACATCAATTATTACTTACACCAATAGTAATGGTTGTCAAATTACAGCTACGGTTACAATAAATGCTTTGCCTTCCATAACAGGAACTCTATCCGTTTGTGTTGGAAAAACAACGCAATTATCAGGAAGTGTTACTCCAGCCACAACAAATGCTTGGACATCTTCTAATACCGCTGTCGCTACAATAAGTAGTTCAGGTTTAGTTACTGCTGTCTCATCTGGAACAGCAACTATTACTTACACTAATAGTGATGGTTGTCAAATTATGGCTATAGTTACTATAAATGCATTACCAACTGTGACGGTAACAGGAGATTCAGTTTGTCAGGGTTCTCAGGCAACTATTACAGCAAATCCATCACCGACGGGTACTTATAACTATGTTTGGTCTGGACCTTCAACTCAAGGTAATGTAGCTTCATTTACTACAGCAATAGCGGGTACATATTCTGTTGTTATTACTAATTCGACTACAGGTTGTACGAGTTCAAGTGCTTCGGGTACTGCTGCATTTTTCCCATCATTTGATTTTACATTATTTGGTGAGTGTTTAGATAATAAATTCACCTTAGAAGTTATTCCTACTGGAAATTCATTTGATTTGAATACGTCTAATTTCTACTGGATGGATAGTAATGGTAATCAAATAGGTTCAAATAATGCAACTTTTGATGTAACTACCTTTGTGAGCAGTTTATCGCCAGTTCCTTCTTTACCTTTAACATTCTCTGTTAAAGTTAAAACTAATGATGGTTGTGAACAAATGCATCCAATAACTCTAGATAGAATTTATTGTGATATTCAAAGAGGTATTTCTCCAAATCCAACACCCGATGGTAAAAATGACTTCTTTGATTTAAGATTGATGAATGTTCAAACGTTATCAATATTTAACAGATATGGTACAAAAGTTTACAGTAAAGGAGATTATACAAACGAATGGATTGGTCAATCTGATGCTGGAAACGATCTCCCAGATGGAACATACTATTATGTAATTGAATTCAAAAACAATCAGCCGACAAAAACAGGCTGGATTTACATTAATAGAGAGAACAAATAACAAACAATTTATAAATCATAAATTTCAAAACAATGAAAAAAATATATTTCTTAACTGTGTTTGCTTTGATGGCATTTATTAATGTATCTGCACAACAGGATCCACAGTATACACAATATATGTATAATATGAGCGTTATTAATCCTGCTTACGCTGGTTCCAAAGAAAATCTTACAGGAGGTTTACTCTATAGAAAACAATGGGTCGATATTGAAGGAGCTCCATCAACAGCAACATTTTTTGTAAACAGTCCTGTTGGTAAAAATGTTGGTCTAGGTATTTCTGCTATTAATGATAAAATAGGGCCTGTAGAAGAAACGAATCTATATGCTGATTTCTCTTATACTTTAAATCTTGGAGGGGATCAAAAATTAGCCTTTGGTTTAAAAGGAGGCGGAACCTTTCATAAAGTTGGTTTGTTCTCAGACATAGGTAATGGACATGTACCGGATTTAGATGATCCATCTTTTAAACAAAATTCAAGTAAGTCGTTTTTAAATATTGGTTCGGGTTTGTTTTACTATACCAACAAATATTATGTTGCGTTTTCTGTTCCAAATATGCTTAAAAATACATATTTAAGTTATAATGGAGTACATTATGGCAATGAAGTACTTCATTATTTCTTAACGGGAGGGTATGTGTTTGATTTAAATCCAAATTTAAAGTTCAAGCCTTCAACGATGATTAAATCGGCATTTAACGCCCCTGTTTCCGTTGATTTGTCTGCCAATTTCTTGTTTAATGAAAAATTTGAGATCGGAGCTACGTATAGATTACAAGACTCTTTTGGGGCAATGGTGAATTATGCTATTAATCCTGCATTGAGAATTGGATATGCTTACGATCATATAATATCTGATTTGAAAGTTACAACACCTTCATCTCATGAGATTATGATATTGTTTGATTTAAATTTTCCAAAAAAAGTATCTCGTTCTCCTAGATTTTTCTAACATAAATAACAGTAAAAATGAAAAACTTATATATAGTATTTAGTTTTGTGATTATCAGCTCTAGTATTTACGCACAAAACAAAGACACAAAAGTTGCAGATAAATTATTCAATAGATTTGAGTATGTAGCTGCTGCTAAAGAATATCAAAAATTGGCCGAAAGCGGAAAAGGAGATGGATATGTTTTCAAACAATTAGCAGATTCATATTTTAATATGTTTAATGCTTCAGAAGCTTCAACTTGGTATGCTAAAGCAATTAAGACTAATCAAGATGCAGAAACGTATTACAGATATGCTCAAATGCTAAAAGCAACCGGTAAATATCAAGAAGCAAACAAACAAATGACCAAATTTGCTTCCATGGCGCCGAATGATTTAAGAGCGAAAGCATTTAAAGACAATCCAAATTATGTGCCAGCTATTTTAAGTAAAACCGAGAGTTATACTGTTAAATCCATTTCACTTAGCTCTGATAAATCTGATTTTGGAGCGGTTATGTACGATAATACGGTATATTTTTCAAGCGCTAGAAGTGGAGCAAGAAAAAATTATGGTTGGACAAACGAGCCTTATCTTGACATCTACAAGGCGACTATGAGTGATAGCGGAGTCTTTTCTGAACCTACTGCCATTGAAGCTCTTAATTCTAAATGGCATGATGGGACGTTAACGATATCATCAGATGGTAATACATGTTATTTCTCTTCCGAGAGTTATAAAGAAAAAGAGTACGAAAAAGTAAAATCATTAAATTCTAAATTTAGCCAGATCTACTTATACAAAGCAACTAAATCTGGTGATTCTTGGGGAAATATTAAATTATTACCATTTAATAGTAAAGAATATTCAACTGGAAATCCAACCTTAAGTAGAGATGGGAAAACCCTTTATTTTGCCTCTAGTAGACCAGGTAGTATTGGTGGCTCAGACATTTGGAAAGTATCAATTAATGGAGATGCATATGGTACTCCAGAAAATCTTGGACCAAAAGTAAATACCGAAGGAAATGAAAACTTCCCGTTCATTGCAGATGATAATGCTACTTTGTATTTTGCTTCAAGCGGTAGACAAGGATTAGGAGGATTGGATGTATTTCAAATTGATTTAGCCAAAGGTACTGATGCCATTAACATGGGCAAACCAATTAATACCGAAAAAGATGATTTTGCTTTCACATTCAATAAAGCTAAAAATATTGGTTTCCTTTCTAGTAACAGAAATGGGAATGATGACATTTTTCTTGTAACTCCAATTTGTAAAGTGGATTTGTTAGTTGTGGTAACAAACAAGAAAACAGGAGAAATTTTAGCAGATGCTAAAGTGGCTATTCTTGACGAAAAAAATAATATTGTTGACACACAAATGTCAAATAGTAAAGGAGAGGTAAATTATAAAGTGATGTGTGATAAAATATATTCTATCCAAGCCTCTAAAGATGGTTTTGAGGGGAATGTATTTCCAGTTGCAAAAAGCAAAGGTCCAACTGCTCGAGTGGATGCTGCTTTACAACCAATTGACGTGATTGTAACACCAACCCAAATTATCCTCAAACCAATTTACTTTGAGTATGACAAGAGTAATATTACTCAAGAGGGAGCATTTGAGTTAGACAAATTAGTTCAAGTAATGAAAAACAACGATAAGTTAGTAATTTTTGCTAAATCACACACCGACAGTCGTGGTTCAGAAGCTTATAACTTATCATTATCTGATAGAAGGGCTAAATCTACCGTTCAATATGTTATTTCTAAAGGAATTGACGCCTCAAGAATTTCAGGAAAAGGTTTTGGTAAATCAGAACTTAAAGTTCAATGTGAACCTTGTACAGAAGAGCAACATGCTCAAAATAGACGTTCAGAGTTCTTGATTGTTAAATAAGAGAAATAGCAACCTAAAAATCGCCTTGTTAATCATACTAACAAGGCGATTTTTTGTTTTAATTAGCAAACATCACATTATAAAAAAATGAGAACACTTGTAATAGGAGATATTCATGGTGGATTAAAGGCGTTGAAACAAATTATCGAACGTGCGTCTATAACTACTTCTGACAATTTAATTTTTCTTGGTGATTATGTTGATGGATGGAGTCAATCGCCCCAAGTTATTGATTACCTAATTGATTTACAAGCTAAACAAAATTGTATTTTTATTCGAGGGAACCATGATGAACTACTTTTAGATTGGTTACAAAATAGAAATGAAAATATCGATGAAGGGATGTGGTTTAAGCACGGTGGTGAAGCTACAGTAAGAGCTTATTCTCAAGTTTCTGAAAGTAAAAAGAACCAACATATTGAGTTCTTGAAATCATTACAAAATTACTATTTAGACAATCAAAATCGACTATTCATTCATGCAGGCTTTACCAATATGAATGGTGTAACTTCTGAATATTTTCCAAAATTATTCTATTGGGATCGAACACTTTGGGAAACTGCTTTGGCATTGAATGAAGATTTAGATCAAGAAAGTCCATATTATCCGAAAAGATTTACTTTATATAAAGAAATCTATATTGGTCATACGCCTGTGACGCGAATAGAACAGACCATTCCAATTCAAAAGGCATGTGTTTGGAATATTGACACAGGAGCAGCATTTAAAGGGCTTCTGACGATATTAAATGTTGATTCTAAGGAGTATTGGCAGAGCGATGCTTTACCTGCTTTATATCCATCCGAAAAAGGGCGAAATTAAAATTTTATTCTTTAGGTTTAATTGTATTAGATTAAATTATAATCATATATTTAAGCTTTCATTATCTATATTTGCTATTTAATTAAAAATATGCTGAAATGAATAAATTTATTATCTTATTGCTGTTAATCTTTGTTGAATTTTCTAATGCTCAAGCATTTAAAGGTAAAGAAGATGTGAAATTTCAAGTTGGAGCAAATCTTCAAACTGGTGGAACAGGGATTTTTGTTGCTACTGATTTTGGGTTGGGAGAAAATATGTCTTTTGGATTTACATCAAATTATTTATTATCAGCAAATTCAATTTTGGATGAAAATCCGAAATTCACAGATCGCTTTGACTTGAAAGCTCGTTTCAATGCCAACCTAGGTAATGTTTTTAAATTAGATAGATCTATGGATATTTACCCTGGATTAGATTTAGGATTAAAAAACTTTGGAGCACATCTAGGTTTCAGATATTTCTTCACGAATGGATTTGGTGTATTTGGCGAAGCAGGCGCGCCAATAACCCGATACAATAGCAACATTGATGGGTTTAAGTATTTAAACAATCAATTTACAGTTAACATTGGCGCGTCATTTAATTTATAAAACAAAAAAAGAATGAGTGTAGTAACTGAAAAAAGATTAAAAGATAGAAGCGGTTCAGTTTGTGAAATCAGTGGAAGTGATGAAGATTTAGTGGTGTATTTGGTTACGCCTAAAACAGAAGCTACACCTGAAAATTGTATATTAATTACTAAATCATTAAGAGATCAAATTGAAAATCCAGAAATAACCAATCCAAACGATTGGCGCGGTTTAAGTGATAGCATGTGGAACGAAAATCTTCCGGTTCAAATTGTTTCTTGGAGAATGCACGCCCGATTTAAAAATATGGATATGTTAGAAATGATGTATCTTGACGAAGATGCCTTAGAATGGGCAAAAGCCACTGGAGAAGCCGATGATGATGAAGGAAAAATTATCCATAAAGATTCTAACGGAAACGTTCTTTTAGATGGTGATTCGGTTGTTTTAATAAAAGATTTAGATGTAAAAGGAGCTACTTTTACTGCCAAGCGTGGTGCCGCAGTTCACAATATTAAATTGGTTTGGGATGATGCTAACTTAATTGAAGGCCGAGTAGAAAACCAAAACATTTATATCTTGACACAATACGTTAAGAAAACTAAGTAGATTTTTCTACAAATTTTAAAAATATATTATTTAATATACTGCAAAACTTCTTTCCCTTTCTCGTTATAGGGATTGTTTTGGTCGTTTGTAATTGTTTCAAATTGGCGTTGTGCAGCTTTGTTCTCGTTGAGATTCTTTAGTGTAAATCCTAATCGAAAAGCAGCATCATAATAAAAAACGCTTTCTTTGTTTTGAGTTATTTTGGTGTAGTCGATTTTGGCTGTTGTATAGTTTTTTAATTGGTAGCTGATTACTCCATGGAAATAGATTGCGGTATCGTTTTGTGGTTTTAGAACCAATATTTCTTTCGAAATTGCTAGAGCTTCTTTCATTTTATTCGCGCGGTACAGTTCCATTAAAGGATCCCAATTGGTTTTCTCTGTACCCATATAGTGTGGCAATCCTTCTTCATTGGGATAGAATTTCTCGATGTCTTGTTTGTTAGTTAAGGATTGATTGATAAAATACCCTAAAACAAAAACAATTGGAAGCAGAATCGCGGCATATTTAAAATACTTGCTTTTGTTTGTTCTTTGAGTATTTGAAGCTACTATTTCAATTCTATTTTCTGTTTTAGTAAATGATTGTTTAAGTACTGTATAGTCCCAATTATTTTCTTCTAAAAGCATTTTAGCTCCAAGCAGAGCCTCGTCGGTAGGGTTGCTGTTTTTTAGTTGGTCCAAAATATGACCGCGTTCCTGTGGGTTGAAATCATCATCTAATGATTGCAACAGAAGCGCTAGAGTTATATTTTGGTTTTTAGTGTTCATTTTATTTAAAACGATTTAATAGTGTTTTACTCCCAAAAGTAATTTATTTTTAACGAATTATTCCATAAAGCTTTTCCACAATTGCTTTATTTTTTTTCGTGCTATTGCAAGCATATTAGCTATTGTTTTTTCAGAAAGATTGAGTTGTTTTCCAATTTCTTCATTAGTAAATCCTTCTATACTGAGGGTTAATACTTGTTTTTCTTTATCTGGAAGACAAGTTAGTAATGCTTTAAAATTATCATCTGTAAGTATTTGTTTTACATCATTAAATCCTATTGTTGGCAATAATTTTTTAATTCCATCGATTATCCTGGTTCTATTATTTTTGGTTTTAATCACATCGAGGCTTTTATTTTTTACCATAACTAACAGCAAGGCTTTGAGATTGATTGCTTCTTCAATAAATTTTTGATGTCTTTTAGCCGTAGACATGGCAAATAGTTTTTCAAAACAATCGGCAACTACATCTTCGGCTTCTTGTTGAGACTGTACATAACGATAGGCAACTAAGTACAATTCGGGCAACCATGCATTATAAAGAGTGCTTAATGCGTGGTTTTCTCCGTTGCAAAATTGCTGGAGCGAAAGTGAATTTATAGAATAAGTAGGCGTCAAAAAACTTTAGTTAGTATTTTTATAGAAGGCAAATATATATTTTTCAAAACTACTTCTTGAAAAAATTCCAGCCTAACGCTATTGATTTTATCAATTTTTTAATAATAAAAGCACTTACTGCAATGGGGTTGCAGTCAGTGCTTTTTTCAGGATTTAAAATACTGATTTGTAGACTTTACAAATATTCCCAAAAATTATCTTTATTGACTACAATGGTATTTTTGGGATGGTATTTTTCGATAAACGATTTTGTAAAAGCAACTTTTTTGTTTGGGTTATATTTTATTTCATATGCTGTTATTTCATTTTCTATTATTTCTAAAAAGTCAATTTCTGCTTGTTGGGTATTTCTCCAATAGTGTGTTTTTCCATAAAATCCCTCGTAGGATAATTTTTTAATTCTTTCACTAATGAAGAAATTTTCAAATAAAGCACCAATATCTTGTCTGTTCTGTAATGGACTGAACTGACCAATAATTGCATTTCTTATTCCATTATCATAAAAATAGATTTTTGGTTTTGAAGTAATTTCGTTACGTTGGTTGGTAGTGTAGGGATATAGTCTGAATATTACAAATGCTTTTTCTAATAAATCAATATAACTTACCACAGTCATTCTATCTACGCCAAGTATTTTTGATAATTCATTATAAGACACTTCGCTGCCTAACTGAAGCGCAAGTGCATTGAGTAGTTTCATTAACAAATCAGGTTTTTTAATATTCACCAATTCTAAAATGTCTTGATATAAATAGCTTCCAGCCAATTGCAACAGAATTTTTTGCTTTTTATTCTCTGTAACTACTTCGGGATACATTCCATAAATTAAAAATTCTTCTAATCTTTCGTATGATTTTGCAAAAGAATAATGGTTTTTAATTTCGTTCCAACTTAAAGGATATAACTGATGCTCCCATTTTCTGCCTGTTAACGGCTCATTAATTTCATTTCCTAAATCTAAAGAAGAGGAACCGGTAATTATAAACTGTTTGTTAAGTTTAGCATCAATAAGCATCTTAACCGTTACGCCAATATTTTGTATGCGTTGTGCTTCGTCGATTACTATAACTTCATAATCGGAGACCGTTTCTCTCAGGAAATTAAAATTGGCATTGGCAAACGTTAGTCGCGTTTGTGGGTCATCGCCGTTTAAAAACAACACTTTTTTATTGGCGACTAATTTTTCAATTAACGTGGTTTTGCCCACTTGTCTTGGACCTATAAGTACAATTGCTTTTTTACAATCCCAGTCTGCTACGATGTTTTTGGTGCTATCTCTGATTATCATGGTGCAAATATACTAAAACTTGTTTTACACTCCTGAAATATTATAATATTTTGTGGTTATAACCCTAAAAAATTATAATATTTTATGATTACAATTCTAAAATATCATGTATTAATACATATTTCACTAATTGACAAAATTTTATTTTGTCCGTTTCGGGAAGATTTTACACTTTAATCGTCTTGATTTTATAATGTTCTTTTTAACAAAAAATAACGACCGCAAGGAGGTTGCGGTGAACGGTTGTAAAATTGCAAAGTAAATTATGGATATACGCATTTTTATACGATTACATGAATTAATCACAATAAAAGCAACGGGTACGCCAAAACAATTAGCACAAAAATTGGAGCTCTCGGAGCGCAGCGTGCATTACTATATTGCGTTTATGAAAAACGAGATGAAAGCACCTGTGGTGTATGATGGTAAATTAGAAACTTATTTGTATGAAAAAGAATGTAAACTATGTTTTATAGAACAATAAACTGATTTATGAGAAATATTACTGTAATTATAGGCTTATTTAGTTTTTCGATTTATAGTCAAACACTACACCATCAAATGATTTCCGCTCAAGGAACCAGTAAATTACTTTCTGACGGCACTTACATCAGTCAAACAATAGGACAACAAAGCATTATTGGAAATTATACCAAAGACGGCGTAACCTTCGGACAAGGGTTCCAACAAAGTAATTGGAGTAAATACCTAAATAGCAATACACCGAAAATGATATCAACAGTGGTGTACCCTAATCCGTTTGTGAGTACTATCAACTTTAAGTTCTTGCAACCCATAATGGAAACTATTTCTATTTCTGTATTTGATTTTCAAGGCAGATTGGTTCATTCAGAAGATAAAAAAGTGACTGATCTTTTACTAACCCTTGAATTGCCCAATTTAGCTTCGAGTAATTATTTAATAAGATTATCATCAGCAAACTACACCTATTATTCACAAATCTTAAAGCAATGAGAAAATTAATGTTTTTGTTTGTGTATGTATTTTCTTTTATAAAAATGCATTCGCAGGAAATTTATTTTAATACTGGTAAAAACTTTACAACATATAATTATAAAAATTCTTCAGGAGAATCCAATCCAAATTTAAAAGGAGGACAAGGATCATTTTATGAAGTAGGCTACGCAGTGCCTTTGAACGACGATAGGTTTAAATATAGTATTGCCATTTGCCTCAATGAATACAATGCCAATGGTGGAAACACTGCTTCAAATTATAGCTGGAGTACTAATTACTTTGGGGTTAAAAATGCGATATCATTTAAAATGTTTGACTCTAATAAATTTGATATCAGCGCCAAAGGAGGACTTATATTTTCTTCAATGATTTATGGTAGACAAACTATTAATGGTACTTACTATGATTTATCAGGTCAAAAGGAATTTGCAGGCCTTTGGATCGAGCCCTTTCTTGGCATTCAAACAAAATGTATTATAACCAGAGATATTAATTTAAGTCTAGGTTATAATATAATTAAAAGCTTTAATACGAGTAATAGTGGTCCTGAAAAATTATCATTTACTACTAATCAACTACAATTTGGAATTCATTTAGAGTTATACTAAAACTATCTTAATTATGAAAAAATTATTTTTATTATTTGTTTTATTCAGTTCCTTGGCATTCTCGCAGACCAACGGATTTACTTATCAGGCAGTAATCTTAAATCCATTAGGAGAAGAACTTCCTGGCTATAATAATTCAAGATCGCCATTAGTGAATCAAAACATTTGTTTGTCATTTGATATTTTGAATGCTAGTTCGCAAACGGAATATAAAGAAACCATTCACACTAAAACAGATGAGTTCGGAATGGTTAATGTAATAATAGGTAAGGGAAGTCAAATAGCTGGTTATGCAAATGGCTTTAATGGTATTGTATGGAATGGTACCCCTAAAAGTTTAGAAGTTGATGTTGACACTTCAGGATTTTGCAATTATTTTAATTTTGTAAGTAAACAGCCTTTTACTGCAGTACCATATGCCTTATTTGCAGCAAATGCTGCTGTCCCTGGATTACCAGGTCCACAAGGGATTCCGGGGCCAATGGGTGCAACGGGAGCAACTGGATCTCAAGGTCCACAGGGTATCCAAGGCCCAATTGGCTTGACAGGGTCTCAAGGACCGCAAGGTGTACAAGGTCCTATTGGTTTGACAGGGCCACAGGGTGTCCAGGGCCCTCTTGGTTTAACGGGTGCTACAGGACCACAGGGTCCTATTGGATTAACTGGAGCTACAGGGGCTCAAGGTCAAATAGGTTTAACAGGCGCTACAGGACCTCAAGGAATACAAGGTCCTGCAGGAGCCAATGGATTAAGTGCTTATGATATTGCGGTACAAAATGGTTATACAGGAACTCAAGCGCAATGGTTGTCCACTACTACGGGAGCAGCAGGTACCAACGGAGTAGATGGTAAAAATACTTTAGTTAAAACCACTATTGAACCATCAGGAGTGAATTGTGCCACAGGAGGAACAAAAGTGGAAGTTGGATTAGATGCTAATAGTAATGGCATTCTTGATGCTAGCGAAATAAATACAACCTTAACAAAATATATTTGTAATGGATTAGATGGAGCAACAGGACCTCAAGGAGTAGCAGGAACAAATGGAGCTACAGGACCTCAAGGAATACAAGGTGTTGCAGGGACTACAGGTCCTCAAGGTCCTGCAGGAGCAAATGGATTAAGTGCTTATGATATTGCGGTACAAAATGGTTATACAGGAACTCAAGCGCAATGGTTGTCCACTACTACGGGAGCAGCAGGTACCAACGGAGTAGATGGTAAAAATACTTTAGTTAAAACCACTATTGAACCATCAGGAGTGAATTGTGCCACAGGAGGAACAAAAGTGGAAGTTGGATTAGATGCTAATAGTAATGGCATTCTTGATGCTAGCGAAATAAATACAACCTTAACAAAATATATTTGTAATGGATTAGATGGAGCAACAGGACCTCAAGGAGTAGCAGGAACAAATGGAGCAACAGGACCTCAAGGAGTACAAGGTGTTGCAGGAGATATAGGACCACAAGGCCCTGCAGGAGCAAATGGATTAAGTGCTTATGATATTGCAGTGCAAAATGGTTATACAGGAACTCAAGCGCAATGGTTGTCAACTACAACGGGTGCAGCAGGCACCAACGGAGTAGATGGTAAAAATACTTTAGTTAAAACCACTATTGAACCAGCAGGGATAAATTGTGCGACAGGTGGAACAAAAATTCAAGTAGGGTTAGATACTAATAGTAATGGGGTATTGGATGCGAGTGAAATAAACGCAACTTTAACAAAATATGTTTGTAATGGAGCAGTTGGCGCTACAGGTGCTCAAGGTGTGGCTGGAGTAGCTGGAGCAAATGGACCTCAAGGAATACAAGGTATCACAGGTCCTGCAGGGACCAATGGTACTAATGGAAATACAGTTTTAAACGGTACAATTGCTCCAACTGCAGGTACTGGAGTAAATGGCGATTTTTACATTAATACTTCCACTAAAACTATTTTTGGACCTAAAGCGGCAGGTGCATGGCCTGCCACTGGAACTGCAATAGTTGGAGCTACAGGTCCAGCTGGTCCGCAGGGAGCACAAGGTGTGGCAGGTGCAATAGGGCCTATTGGATTAACAGGTCCTACAGGACCTGTAGGTACTCAAGGTATTCAAGGAATACAAGGGAATGCTGGTGCTACTGGTGCAACAGGACCTCAAGGACCTGCTGGGTCTAACGCCTCTATCACTATCGGAGCAATTAGTGGAACCTCTACTGCCAATGGAGCTACTATTACAAGTGGTGTATTAAGTATGACACCTGCCGATGCCACTAATGGTGGAGTTGTTACTAATGGAACCCAAACCATAGCAGGAGCAAAAACCTTTACCAATGCAGTAGCGGGTAATAACACGGCAACAGCAACTATAGCAGGTTTTGCAGCGAATATTAATGCGCAAACAGGAACTACTTATACTTTAACGGCTACAGATAACGGAAAAATAATTACGTTCTCTAATGCGTGTACCGTTACTGTGCCGAGTAGTTTATTTGCAGGGTTTAATTGTTTCTTATTACAAAAAGGAACTGGGCAAGTGACAATAGTAGGAGCTACAGGTGTAACAGTAAATAACAGAAGAACATTCACTAAAACTGCCGGTACTTATGCTATTGCTACGATATTAGCCCTAAATACTACTACATTTATTAGTAGTGGTGATATGTCTAATTAATAATTAATATATAATTATGCTAAAAAAAATCTTTTTTATAAGTTGTTTTATTGTAACACAAATAGCTAATGCGCAAATAATGTTACCAGCTTATCAAGCTATACAATATGTTGGACCTTCTTTACCTACAATTACTACAAAACCAGTCACTACATTTTATAATATTCAAGCAGGAAGTGGTGGCGACATTTCAAATGATGGAGGAGATCCTGTAACTGTAAGGGGGATTTGTTGGAGTACAACTCCCGGACCTACAACTGCTTTAACAACAATAACTACAAATGGGTCAGGAATAGGAAGTTTTTTTAGCACTATGACAAACTTAACTATTGGGGTTACTTATTATGTGAGAGCTTATGCTACTAATAGTATTGGAACTGCATATGGTAATGAAATAATTTATGTAGCAGCATATCCCAATTGTGACCCCATCACAACGGTGACAGATATTGATGGTAATACATATCAGACAGTAAAAGTTGAAAGTTATGATGCGGATTATTGTTGGATGCAAAGTAATTTAAATGTTGAACATTATACCGATGGAACACCAATACCCCAAGTTACTGACCAAACTCAATGGATTAACTTAACAACAGGTGCTTGGTGTTATTATAATAATGATCCTGCAAATGGTGCTGTTTATGGCAAGTTATATAATTGGTATGCTGTTGCTGGTATTTATGATACAGCTTCTTTATTAGATCCGACTCTGCGAAAAAAATTAGCGCCTGTAGGATGGCACATTCCAGATTATAATGAGTGGGTTAATTTACTTCGAATGTACCAAGGAGGAGTAACCCAAAGTGCGGGTAGATCACGAGAGACTGGTACAGTACATTGGTCTACAAACTTTGGATCAAATCAAAATGGTTTAACTGTTTTACCAGGTGGTCAAAGAAGATTATCTGGAACGCAATATTTTATTACTTTGCACAATGGAGCTTTATTTTGGGCTACAACTGAAAATCCTTTAGACACAACTTATGCTTTTTATAGTACTATAGATACTCAGAGCAATCCTGATTTACTAGATATAAAAACATTTGGATTATCTATACGTTGTAAAAAAGATTAGTTTTTAAATAAAATATATTTTAAATTCAGATTATGAAATATTTAAATAACCTAAAAACTATTATAGTATTAGTATTATTAGTTGAAATAGTAAAATTTTCAATTCCACATTTTATTCCTTTTGAGGAATTAGATAATGATGATAAAATTTCTATTTTTAACTTATTAACTATATTAATAGGAGGAGGATGGGCATTGTTTATTTATACAAAAAACAGTAACAGAGAAAGTGGCAATTTCTTAAAAATATATATTTCAGCAACTCTTAAAGATTCTTTTTTATCAATAAATACTAGAGTAAAAAACAAAACTTATGAAGATAAAAAGATTTTCGCTGCTTTTTTAATAATAACAAAACAATCCGAAGATATAGTAAGTGAAGTAAATAAATATCTCAATCAATCTTTTATAGATACAAATAGTTTCTTAAATTTAAGTACGTATAAAACTTTAATTAAAGAAGATTTTGCTTTTATTCAATTACCTTACTATTATAGTGAAAATTTAAGAGTAGGAAATGAACATCTAAGTTTTTCAATAGCAGGAATTGAAAACACGAACATAAATAATTTAAATAAAAATATTTACGAAGTACGATTTTTTATTTATCGAAAATTTAATTTTTTGAATCCTTATCACCGTTGTGTTCAAACTTGTTTTGTATCAGATTCTAAATTGAATTCTCTTTTTATTGATTTACCTGAAGCTGGTGTTGAAATGTTAAAAAATCAGAAAAAAAATGCTAAGAATTAGATAAGTAAGAAAGGTAAAATAGTTGACATCAAAAAATACTTTTACAATAATAGTTAGTGGTGTTTTAAGTTGAAAAAAAGGATACTTCTCAGTATCCTTTTTTTGGGTATTATGCGATTCCTACTGCGCCAGAATAACAAGAGAGTTTTTGCAATTTGTTACTATTTCTAATGCGATTTCTCCAGCGTCGGAATGACAAAATAGGTGGTGCTAAATTTGGATGAGGCTCTTCTTTTGTTCCAATGACAAATGTTGTATAATAATTAGATCATACCTTCGTTTTTAGTGTTTAATTATACTATATTCGAGGTACTTTTTTCATCTTTGTTTTAGTTTATGAAGTTTATTATTGCTGCTTTTTTAATGCTTTTTCCTTTTTTTGTTGTGGGGCAATCACTCCAAGTGGCTCAAGATTATTTAGACCGTTCCGATTATAGGCATGCAGTGCCTTTGTATGAAAAAATTACAAATGAAGCGAAATTAAATCATAACTTGGATTTGCAAGTTACTGCTCAAAATGGTCTTGCAGATTGTTACTTAGACTTAGGCGCTACTTATAAAGCTATGGCTATACTCAAACAAAATGTTGTTTTATTAAACAAGCCAGCCATAAAAAACTATTTACTGTTAGCAAAAACCCATCAATTGTTGGCTAACTGTTATGACAAACTCTATTTGATAGAAGATTATTTGACCGAAAGCAATACTTTTTATCATTATTACAAAAAAGCAGCGCCTGATAAAGAAATTTATAAAGCTCTTTATTATGCTTATATAGGTAGGTATTACAACATGCGTATTATTATTGAAAAAGCTTTTGTTTTTACTAATACTGCTTTGAAGATTTACCATAAGCATCCATACGAAAAAGAGGTAGACCCTTATATCTTTTATAATGCGCATTTATTTACCATACGAAATAGACCGAAAGAAAGAAAATATAAGTATGTATATCGTGATTCTCTGAATTTTTTATTTAACAAAAGATATCCATATGATAATGCTAAAAAAGCAAGATTGTATGTTTCTCTTGCAGCACTAGATTTAGATGAAGCTGCGGGTCTTATTAATCCAAAATTACTTAACAAAACAAAATCATTTTATCATGCTAATTGTGCCATAGATTATTATAACAAAGCACTACAAATGAATGATAGGTTTATTGGTTATTTTTCGTCAAACTCTGCTTATTTAAACTCTTTAAAAGGCTTGATGTATTTTTATAAAAAAGTGTATAAAACCGCTTTAGAGAATTATGATTTAGGAATTAAACGTTTAAGACTTTCTCCTTATGTTTTTACTAATAACAATGCTGTTCTGTTTGATTTGTTAAAATGGAAAGCATGGTGTTTGGATGATATGTATAGTCAAAATAATGATTCAAATTTATTATATGAAATAGAAGAAATATTGAATTTGCAAGAAAAGTATTGGTTACAATATGCTAATGATGTCTTTAAGAATAAAGAACGATTCAATACTAATGACTATATTGATTCTCCCTACAATGATATTGCACTGAATTATTTTAAATTGTATGGGGTTACTAGAAAAAAGAATTATCTTGATTCGTATTTTGAATATGATGAAAAATCTAAATATAGTAGTTTATTAGAAAACTTGTATAAGGAAAGAATAGTACAATCCAGAGAAGTTACAGACACTAGTACTATCAAAACTTACGAAAGCTTTGATGATTTGATTTTAAAATTAAATCACAAAATTGTTATGAATGCAGATTGTAAAATGAAATTTGAGAGACTCTATAAATCGTATATCTCTAAACAAAAACAAGTTGATTTATTTAATAAAAAGAAACTAGTTTCATTAAAAGAGGTTCAAAAAAAGCTTAAAGAAAATGAAGCTATTTTAAGTTATAAGGTTAATAGTTCTCAAAGTCATTATATTCCTTTTGTTTTAGTTATTTCTAAACACGAAATTAGAGTTATAGAGTTTAAAAATGAAATTGATCCTTACAAACAAGAAAAATACTTCAATAGTTTATTAGAAAGTTTAAATAAAAATTCTATTTCAGAGTATAAAAAGCTAGCCTTTGACTATTATCAAACCTATTTTAAACCCGTAGATTTTTTTTTATCTAAAAAAGTCACTCATATTCAGATAATTCCAGATGTTTATTTCGGCAATTTTTCATTTGATTTGCTTTTAACTGCTTCTACAAAAGAGAACGATTTTAAAACGCTTCCTTATTTGTGTAAAAAATATCAATTTAGTTATGGGCTGTCTTCTTCAATATCCAACATTGTAGATAGAAATGTTTCAAAATCTAATACTTTTTCTATTTTTTGTCCAAGATTTTCAACCAAATATTTATCTGAATTAAAAGAATCTTATAACAAGTCTCAAGAATTTGTCCATTTATATGATGCAACTTTAATTCAAGGTAAAGACGCCACAAAAAAAACCTTTTCAAAACATCTAGAAAATGACAAAATGGTTGCCTTATTATCTCATGGAAGCGCAACTATTGATGAAACAGAAGCTAATAAAGGAATTTATTTATCGGATGGCTTTCTTAGCTTAAATGATGTTTATAAATTAAATTCTAATTGTGAATTTTTGCTTTTGGGAGCTTGTGAATCTGGAGTTGGATATAAATCAAGGGAAGGAAATATTAATTTAGCCAGGGCCTTTACCGCTATAGGAGTTAAAAGCATGATGCTTGCTTCCTGGAAAATAGACGAAAAGAGCTCGGCTCAAATTATTACGTCTTTTTTAAAATATTTAGATAGTGGTTGTACCAAATCGGAGGCATTGCAAAAAGCCAAGTTGGATTATTTGGCTACTGCTTCGCCCAGAATGGCAAATCCGTTGTATTGGGCTGGGTTGAACATTACGGGTAATAATGAAACGATTCCATTGCGCCAACGTAATTATTGGTGGTGGGGATTGGGGTTTGTTGTAATTATTGGTTTTATTTTTTTGATATATTTAAAGATACGAAGAGGTTTGTAAAGTAATTAATTTAGCAGACACCAAAATAAAAAGTCCCGACAATTCGGGACTTTATTTGTCTATATTCTATTTAATGACCAAATTACAAATCAAATTTAATGCCTTGTGCTAAAGGCAATTGATCCGAATAATTAACGGTATTGGTTTGTCTTCTCATGTATACTTTCCAAGAATCTGAACCCGATTCACGACCACCTCCGGTTTCTTTTTCACCACCAAAAGCACCACCAATTTCAGCACCAGAAGTTCCAATGTTTACGTTTGCAATTCCACAATCAGAACCAGCAAAAGACAAGAATTTTTCAGCCTCTTTCATTTCGTTAGTCATAATAGCCGATGATAAACCTTGAGACACACCATTTTGTAATGCAATAGCGTTTTCAACTTCACCGCTGTATTTCATCAAATATAAAATCGGTGCAAATGTTTCGTGTTGTACAATTTCAAAACTATTTTCTGCTTCAATAATAGCTGGTTTCACATAACAACCCGATTCGTAACCTGTTCCTGAAAGAACGCCACCTTCAACCAATACTTTTCCACCTTCGGCTTTTGCTTTTTCAATAGCCGCTAAATACGTGTTAACAGCATCGGTATCGATCAAAGGACCAATATGATTTTTTTGATCCAATGGATTGCCAATTGTCAATTGACCGTAAGCACCCACAATAGCATCTCTTACTTTATCGTAAACCGATTCGTGGATGATTAATCTTCTGGTAGAAGTACAACGTTGTCCAGCCGTTCCCACAGCACCAAAAACAGCACCCGGAACCACCACTTTTAAATCGGCGGTTGGCGTAATAATAATCGCATTGTTTCCACCCAATTCTAATAATGATTTTCCAAAACGTTGTGCTACTGTTGCACCCACAATTCTTACCATTCGAGTAGAACCTGTAGCCGAAATTAATGGAATTCGAGTATCGGTAGTCATCATTTCGCCTACTTTGTAATCGCCGTTGATGATACACGAAATACCTTCTGGTAAATTATTGGCTTTTAAAACTCCGGCAATAATATTTTGACAGGCAATAGAGCATAATGGCGCTTTTTCAGAAGCTTTCCACACGCAAACGTCACCACAAATCCATGCTAAAGCCGTGTTCCATGACCAAACGGCTACTGGAAAGTTGAATGCCGAAATAATTCCCACCACACCTATTGGATGCCATTGTTCTCTCATTACGTGACCTGGACGTTCAGACGGTATCGTTTGCCCGTTTAATTGACGCGATAAACCTACTGCAAAGTCACAGATGTCAATCATTTCTTGAACCTCTCCGTAACCTTCTTGCAGGGATTTTCCCATTTCGTAAGAAACCAATTTCCCTAGTGGTTCTTTTAATTCTCTTAATTTATTTCCGAATTGACGCACAATTTCGCCACGTTGTGGAGCGGGCATTGCTCTAAAAGTAAGGAAAGCAGCCGTTGCGGTTTGCATTACTTTTTCGTAATCTTCGGCGGTGGTTGTTTTTACTTTTCCGATAAGTTGCCCGTCTACTGGCGAATAACTTTCTATGATGGGCCCGTTAGAAAAATGATTGTTTCCTGTTGAAGTTCCTTCATTAATGGCTTTTATACCAAGGATTTCAAGTGCTTCGGTCATTCCGAATTGTTGAGCAATTGTTGACATTGTATGTTTTTTAGTTTTTGTTTGTTTAAATTTTATGCAAAAATAGGAGTTTATTTTGAATTTTATGCGATTAGCCCGGATGGAAATGGAAAGCTTTGTGAAGTGAAAATGTATTTTTTTCTTGCTATAAAAAAGCGACCGAAGAAGCTCTTTTTATAGTGTAGAAAAAAGAATTTTCACGAGCAAACTTGGAAAGAACAGCCGGAATAGCTTCTAGACTTCGACAAGCTCAGTCTGACATAATTGGTTTGATTACGATTCGTAATTTTTATCTTTTTGTACAAATTTCGGGTTGGTTTCCATAATGGTACCGCAGTTTTTACACGTGCGTTTTTCTTCCGAATTGTAGAATTCTTTAAAATGCGGTAGGAAATCTTTTTCGATGTCGTGCAATTCAAAATAGGCTTCATGCAATTTATGATTGCAGTGGTCGCAAAACCAAAGCAAGCCATCGGTAAAGCCTTTTCCAGCACGTTTACGCTCGATGACCAATCCGATAGAATTTTCGCTGCGGTTTGGAGAATGCGGCACTTTGGCTGGGTTTAAATACATATCGCCAGCGTTGAGTTGCATTTCTTTTTTTTGACCGTCTTCTTGAATGTAAACGGTGATAGTTCCTTCTAGTTGGTAGAATAATTCTTCGGTTTCGTTGTAATGATAATCTATACGAGCGTTGGGTCCGGCAACAATCATCACGATATAATCGCCTGAGTCGACGTAAATATTTTTATTGCCAACGGGCGGTACCAATGAGGCGCGGTTTTCCTTGATCCACTGGTTGAGATTAAATGGTTTTTGAACAGACATATCAAATTATTTGTTACGAAATTACTGAAAAAAACGAAACGATATTGGTTTCCTTTTGGGTTTACCATAGAAGTCTTTAATGCAAAGAAATTTTAAAAAAGGAAGTTCATAAATATCTTTAATGAAACTACTTCCTATAGAAATTATTGTGATCTACATATTCCCATACTTTTTCGGGCAATAAAGGACGAATATTCTTTTTGTTTTTGATGCATTCTCTAATAAAAGTAGACGAGAGTTCAATTACAGGAGCACCAATATGGTGAATTTTAGAATTAGTAACAAATT
Organism: uncultured Flavobacterium sp.; assembly: GCA_964610785.1. Taxonomy (GTDB): domain Bacteria; phylum Bacteroidota; class Bacteroidia; order Flavobacteriales; family Flavobacteriaceae; genus Flavobacterium. The sequence continues at coordinate 40,136 of CAZSZH010000008.1, forward strand.
GCTCATCAATTACACCTGAATTCAATCTTGGGTAAACATAAATCTCGTGATTTTCTATAATGAATTCGTAATTTTTCCATTTATGAAGCGAATTCAAATTGTCTTCGCCCATGATTAATGAAAATTCATGCTGTGGATACTTGTCTTTTAAATGCGCTAATGTATTTACGGTATAATTGGGTTGCGGTAATTTAAATTCTATATCAGATGCTTTAATTTTTGGATACTCTTCGGTAGCTAAATTAACTAAATGTAAACGGTGATAGTCATCGAGTAATGTGCTTTTTTGCTTCAGTGGATTGTGAGGTGTGACCACCATCCAAATTTGATTCAAATTGGAGTGTTCTGCCATGTGATTGGCAATTATCATGTGTCCAACATGTATTGGGTTGAAGGTTCCGAAGTATAAGCCAATTTTCATTTTAGATTCTAATTTTTAGTCCTTAGTTTATAGCCCTTAGTCTTTAGTTTATTAGTCTTTGAACGTAATAGTTATTTTAGATTTTTCGCAAAAGCATTTATCATTTTACTTTCCTCTTCAATTAAGATTAATAAGTCATTATAAAGATTTTCATCTTGAATAAATTCTAATTCTTTTGCGATAATAAGTTGTGTTTCTACTTCGTTTAATGAACCTCGAGATATATTTAGAAAGTGATTGAATGATTTATCCGTTTGACATCCAAAACCCTTTGCAATATTTGATGGAACTGAAACACTTGCTCTTTTTAGCTGGCTTGTCAATGCCTAAATTTCGTCTTTAGGAAAGCGTTGTGTCAACTTGTAAACTTTTAAAACTATACTAATTCCTTTTTGCCAGATAAGTAATTCTTTATATGATTTAACGCCACTCATAATATTGTATGTTTTTTTAAAACTAAGTACTAAAAACTAAGTACTAATGACTAAAAACAAAACTCTTCACCAACTCATACGCTTCTAACTTCGCTACATCCAAATCATAATTTTTAATAATCTTATCGAATTGCGGAGCGGTTGCTAATTCAACATGGGCTTTAGCGATGCGCATATTGATTTTATCATCTGATTCTGTTGAACGTTCTTTTAATCGTCGCTTTAATTCGTCCACGCTTGGTGGTTTTACGAAGACAGCTAAAGTTTCTTGCGGAAATTTTGATTTAATCCTTAATCCGCCAGCAACATCAATATCGAAAATTACGTTTTTCCCTTTTGCCCAAATGCGTTCGACTTCGCTTTTTAATGTTCCGTAAAAATTATCTCGATACACTTCTTCCCATTCTACAAAATCTTCAGCTTTGATGTGCTTTTTGAAATCGGTAATTGACATGAAATAGTAATCTTTTCCGTCAATTTCTTCGCCGCGAGGCTCGCGTGTAGCTGCCGAAATGGAAAATTCTAAATTCAGATCGTCTTGCTGCAATAAATGCCTTACTATAGTGGTTTTTCCTGAACCTGATGGCGCTGAGAATACTAATAATTTTCCTTTATTCATTATTTTAGTGATTAGTGAAAAGTGATTAGTAACTAGAGTTATTCACTAATTACTAATTACTAATTACTTATAAAACATTAAGCACTTGCTCTTTAATTTTCTCCAATTCATCTTTCATCATCACCACCAATTTTTGCATTTCTGCGTGATTGGATTTTGACCCCATGGTATTGATTTCTCTTCCCATTTCTTGAGTGATGAAACCTAATTTTCTACCATTAGCTTCCGTTCCAGCAAGGGTTTCAATGAAATAATTTAAGTGATTTTCTAGTCGAACTTTCTCCTCTGTAATGTCGTATTTTTCAAGATAGAAAATTAATTCTTGCTCGAAACGATTTTGATCGACATTTACTTGAAGTTCATCTAATGCTGTTTTTAATCTGGTTTTTACGGTTTCTACACGTTCGGCATCATAAGCAACGGCATTGTTCATTAAGGTCATGATGTTGGCAATGCGGTGTAAGAACTCTTTTTCGAGAGAAACTCCTTCGTCTTTTCTAAAAGCTGCAATATTTTCTAAACCTTCGTCAATGACTTTTTGAATATCCTTCCATTCGTCTTCATCAATTTCATCGCGTTCGGTTTTAAGTGCATCGGGCATCCTTACTGCCATTTTCATCAATTCGGTTTCATCAGCATTAGGCAAAACGGCTTTCATCTGATTAATATATCCTTTGATAATTGGCACATTGATTTTAGACGAGGTTTCTTCTCCGGTAACTTCTATATATAGGGAGAAATCAATTTTTCCGCGTTCTAATCGCTGTGAAATTTGGTTACGTAAACCCAGTTCCATTTCGCGATAAACCGATGGCATTCGTGTATTCAAATCTAAACCTTTACTGTTTAGTGATTTTATTTCTACAGTAATTTTTTTGGTTGGTAATTGCAAAGTTGCTTTTCCATAACCCGTCATTGATTGTATCATTCTAGTGTTTTATTGACTTCAAATATATGAAAATGTTTTTTAGTCTTTAGTCCTTAGTACATAGATAAGCGATTCTTTTATTTAGGTCTAAAAATCTAAGGACTAAGAACTAAGTACTCTTTTTTTGTGTTACCAAATAAACTCCTGTGAAAATTAAAACAGCAGAAAGTAATTTTACCAAACTCAATTCGTCTTTGCCAAGACTAACAGCGAAAATAGTTGCAAAAAGTGGTTGTAAATAAATGAAAACAGCAACCGTTGTGGGTTTTAATTCGCGCATAGAAACCAAATTTAACAAATAGGTTAAGAAGGTTGAAAAAACCACTACAAATCCAATTTTCCAGAAAATGTCTGTTGGAATTGTTACCCAATTTATAGCATGAAATTCGTTCCAACCAAAAGGCAAAACCATCAAAAATCCGAAGGTATAAATCCATTTTACAAACGTAAATGCATTGTATTTATCCATTAATTTCTTGACTAAAACTAGGTAAAACCCGTAAGAAACCGCGTTTATGAAAACCAATAAATTTCCTAACGTGGCATTAGGAGCATTTACCACCGATTTTCCGTAGAGAATTAAAGTGATGGTTCCAGCCAATCCTAAAAGTAATCCAAATACTTTGCGTTTTTTCATACGTTCTTTCATAATAAAAGCCGAAAGAACCAGCACAATCATTGGGGTTGTTACCATCAAAACAGCTCCCATAATTGGCGAAGTATAGCTCAATCCTTTGAAAAAAGTTAGCATGTTTAGAGCGACACCAAATAGCGCTGCTGCAATAATTCTAGGGAAATCCTCTTTGGCTATCTTTTCTTTAGTACTAAAAAATGAAATCAACCAAAATAGTACCACTGAACCACCAACTCGCATTGTAATAAAACCGAATGGAAGCACAAATTTTGGCATTACGTCTTTTGCAATAGTGAAGGTTACACCATAAATTATCGAAACTATAGTTGCGGCAAGTAGTGCCCATGTTCTTTTAGACATTTTCCAACACTTTCATTACTTGTACTATGTTTTGTTGCGAGTTTCCTATATAAATTTTACCGTCGATGATAAAAACGGGGCGACTTAAAAAAGTATAATGCTCTAAAATATATTTTCTGTAATCGTCTTCATTCAACGATTTGTTTTTTAAATCCATTGATTTATAAAGTTGTGCTTTTTTGCTAAACAGTGCTTCATAACTTCCAGAAAGCGCGTACATATCGTCGAGTTCTTGGGAGGTTACTGGGTCTTGCTTTATATCATGATAAACCAAATTGGCGTTTTTTGGTAAAGATTTTATGATTTTTCTGCAAGTATCGCAGGAAGCTAGATAATATATTTTGTTTGTCATTAGTATTTCTTTTTGCAAAGAAAATTCATTTGAAACATATAATCTGTATTTTTATAAAAAATTTAAAACTATGGAAGTATCATTTGAAATTAATAAAACTAGTAGAAATGTGTTGTATAAATTTCTCGAAAATTTCTCGTTAGAACAGCTTAACACCATTCCAGAGGGCTTCAGTAATAATCTGATTTGGAATATTGGTCACATTATCATGGTGCAACAAATGTTGGTTTATAAATTAGCTAATTTGCCGATGATGATTTCAAATGAAATGGTTGATAAATTCAAAAAAGGAACGAAACCCGAACATAATGTAACACAAGCAGAAGTCGATGAACTTAAATTGTTACTGTTTTCTACTGTAGAAAAAACAAGAAAAGATTATTCAGAAAATTTGTTTCAAAGCTATAATGAATTCACTTCAATGTCTGGTTTTACCATAAAATCTGCAGCTGATGCCATTGCTTTTAACAATTATCATGAGGCACTTCATACAGGAATTATGATGCAAATTAGAAAATTTATATAAATTAAAATACCTTTGCAAAAACAAACGAACCAATGAAATCACCAATTTAATTAGTTTGTGAAACAAACATCAAATAAAAAAGAGGTGATTCCATTTATTACCAAAAAAATATAATCAGAATAAATGAAATTTAATACTAAAGTTATACACGGTGGTCAACACCATGAACAAGTTACCGGTGCCGTAATGACGCCCGTTTTTCAAACGTCTACTTATGCTCAAAAGAGTCCAGGACAACCGGTAGGGGATTATGAATACAGTCGCGCGGCCAATCCAACACGTCAAGCCTTAGAAGACGCTTTGGTATCAATTGAAAATGGAGCGAGAGGTTTGGCCTTTGCATCTGGTTTAGCAGCAACCGATTGTTTATTGCGAATGTTCAAAGCGGGAGACGAAATCATTGCCATGGACGATTTATATGGCGGAACGTACCGATTGTTTACACGTTTATACAAAGACAGCGGTATTAAGTTTCACTTTGTAGACATGAATGATTTGGAGAAATTCCAGTCTTTAATCAATGATAACACCAAATTGGTTTGGGTAGAGACGCCTACCAATCCGCTAATGAAATTAGCCGATATTCAAGAAATAGCTAAAATCACTAAAAAGCATCATATTTTATTTGCTGTTGACAACACTTTTGCCACTCCATATTTACAAAAACCATTAGATTTAGGAGCCGATATAGTGATGCATTCAGCCACCAAATATCTCGGCGGACATTCCGATGTTATTGCTGGTGCTTTAATTATAAAAGATAAAGCATTAGGTGACGAATTGCATTTCAAACAATTTGCTACGGGAGGAACATTAGGGCCAATGGACAGTTATTTGGTTTTAAGAGGTATTAAAACCTTACATTTACGTGTGCAAAGACATTGTGAAAACGGAATGAAAGTAGCTGAATTTTTAAGCAATCATCCAGAAGTTGCAACAGTATACTATCCGGGATTGCCCGATCATCCCCATCATGATATTGCTAGAAAACAAATGAGTGGTTTTGGTGGAATGGTTTCATTCACTTTCAAGTCAGGCAAAAAAGAAGATGCCATTTCTTTTTTAGAAAAACTACAAGTGTTCACTTTAGCTGAATCTTTAGGAGGTGTTGAGAGTTTAGCCAATCATCCTGCGTTAATGACCCACGCATCCATTCCGGAAGATAAAAGATTAGAAGTAGGCATAACCGATGATTTGGTGAGGTTAAGCACAGGCGTTGAAGACATTGAAGATTTATTAGCCGATATTGAACAAGCGTTAAGGTAATAAGAGTAAATTAATTTTTTTGCTTTATAGATACATTGTCATTAAAGACAAAATATAATGGTTATTTTTTCGTTCCTATTTTAAACGGTTAAGATTAGAAATGTGTTTTCACAAAAGGACAGATGCATTTTAGTATTTTGTATAAGTCCGTAAATAGTAATATTTTAATACATTTGGAACGAAAATTGCATTGCAACTATAACTTTGTTATTTATTAAGACATGAAAAAAATAATTATACTTGCTTTATTTTTTCTAACTGTGAGTTTCGATGGTCAAAGACAATCAGCATTTGATGTTGGAGAATGGTTTAAATTCAGAATTCATTATGGTCTAGTTACTGCGGGTTATGCAACTTTAGAAGTTAAGGAAGCCACTAAAAATAATAAAAAAGTTTTTCATGCCATCGGACATGGTTATACCACCGGAATGTCGAAGTGGTTTTTTAAAGTAGAAGATAATTATGAGTCTTATTTCGACAAGGTTACAGGAAAGCCTTATCAATATGTTAGAAAAATAGATGAAGGAGGATATACTAAAGATCAAGAAGGTTTTTTTAACCAAGATAAAAATACAATTTTAGTAAAAGATTATAAAAACAATACCACGAAATCATTTGCTACGCCCGAATATATTCAAGATATTGTTTCTACTTTTTATTATCTTAGAAACCATCCTAGTGTTAATAAAATGAAAGTAGGTGAGTCTATTGCGATTGATATGTTCTTTGATGATGAAACCACTAAATTCAAGTTAAAATACATAGGAAAAGAGGATGTAGACACTAAATTTGGTATCGTTCCTTGTATCATTTTTAGACCATTGGTGCAGTCGGGCAGAGTTTTTAAAGAACAAGAGAGTTTAACGGTTTGGATTTCGGATGATGATAATAAAATTCCGGTTAGAATTAAAGCCAGCTTAGCAGTTGGTTCTATCAAAGCAGATTTAGAATCTTTTAAAGGATTATCAAATCCATTTACAATTAAAGCACAATAATGAATACAGTTACAAGCACCATAATAGAAGAATTAGAGCATAAATTTGAGGCAATAAATCAGAAAACAGAGACACATCTTGAAGGATTGTTATGGTCAAAACCAATTACTTATTGGGATTATATTCAAACCGATGCTCTGTTAAATCTTCAAATTCAGCGAACTACCTTGCCAGATGAAATGGTATTTATAATGTACCATCAGGTTAATGAATTATTGTTTAAAATGATTCTTTGGGAGATTAATCAAGTATGTCATTGTGAAAAACTAGAAACTAATTTTTTTGCCGATCGATTAATGCGCATAAGCCGTTACTTTGATATGCTTACGACTTCATTCGATATTATGGGAAATGGAATGGAAGTTGAACAATACATGAAATTTAGAAATACTTTAACGCCAGCTAGTGGATTCCAAAGCGCACAATACAGATTGATTGAGTTTTCTTCTACCGATTTAATTAATTTAATTGATTACCGTTTTAGAGCTTCAATAGATAGAAATACACCCTATTCTCATGCATTTGAACATTTATATTGGCAAGCTGCAGGGAAAGATTATAAAACTGGAAAAAAATCTCTTTTGATTCTTGAATTTGAAAGAAAATATAAAGAAGAATTTCTTCGTTATATGGAAGAATACAATACCATAAATATATGGAGAAAATTTAAACAATTGCCAGAAAACGATCAAAAAGACGCCAACTTAGTAGCTGCCATGCGCCATTATGATAGAACAGTTAATATTACTTGGGTGATGGGACATTTGAATGCTGCCAAAAAGTATATTGATAGTGGACACGGAACAGGTGAAGCTACTGGAGGTAGTGACTGGAAAAAATACATGCACCCAAAATACCAAAGACGTATCTTTTTTCCCGAACTTTGGAGCGAAGAAGAATTGAAAAACTGGGGAGAAGATTGTTAAAAGAATAAAATACTCATATTGAGAAAAATTGTTGTCCTATTATTGGTCGTTGTGTCGTTATATTCTTGTAAAAAATCACAAGAAGAGTTTGTTATTGAAGATGTAGAATCTCAACGTCCCATTATTGATTTCGGGTTTCACTATGATGAATTTAATGTACATTACGATACGATTCAAAGTCAAGATACCTTCGAAAAAATTCTAAAAAAGCAAAATCTTAACGGAAGAAAACCTGCCGATATTATCAAAATTGTAAAAGACTCTTTCCCAACTTCGGTCCGATTTAAACGACCTTATGTTTGCCTTCGATCTAAAGATAAATATCACAAACTTCAATATTTAATATACCAACCAACCCGACTAGAATATTATGTAGTCGACTTAACGGACTCAATTATTGGGTATAAAAAAAAGAGACCTCTCACATTTAAAAATAGAGTTGTGGCCGGAGAACTCACAGGACCACTAACGCAAACGTTGAGAAGTTTAAAAATTGATCCAACTTTGTCGGGTAGATTAACCAAAGTTTTTGCCTGGTCTATTGACTTTTTTAAATCTAAAAAAGGAGACAAATTTGCTCTGAGCTTTACAGAACGATACATAAACGATACTGTTTATGATGGAGTTGATAGTTTAAAAGCTGCTTTTTTTGAATATAAGGGAGAAAAAATCTATGCTTTTCCTTTCGTTCAAGAAAGAAACGGGAAAACAGATTATTATGATGAAAACGGAAAAGCACTTAAAAATTTCTTTTTAAAAGCACCATTAAAGTTTGTAAACATTACGTCACATTTTTCTAAAAACAGATTTCATCCAGTGCAATTAATGTGGAAAGCGCATAAAGGGACAGACTATGCTGCGCCAACAGGAACTCCTATTATGACAACGGCAGCAGGAGTTGTCGAACAAGCAGGATATACCGCTGGAAACGGAAATTTTGTTAAAGTAAAACATGATAAAACGTATGCAACGCAATATCTTCACATGTCAAAAATATTGGTACGTCGAGGACAGCGAGTGAAACAAGGCGAAATCATTGGTAAAGTAGGAAGCACGGGTTTGGCAACGGGACCACATGTATGTTATCGTTTTTGGCAAAATGGCGTTCAAGTAGATGCTTTAAAATTGAAATTACCAAATTCTCAAGTAATGGAAAGCCGCAATTTACCGAGATTCAAAGAGCAAATACGACCGTTAAAACGCCAATTAGATAGTGTTGCAGAATTGAGTTTTAATAAATAATATTTTTTTTGAAATATTTCCTCAACTACATCGTTTGCATAACTTTTAAGAGGATAAAAATATTAGTACTTTAATAGGTTTATCTTTTCTTTTATCTAATTTTGTTCTTCAAATAAGAAAAATGGCTTTACAAAATACAAATCCTACGGCTACTAATGCTTGGAAAGCTCTTGAGCAACATTACTCAACTATGGAAAACAATTCTATTAAAGAAATGTTCCAAAAAGATGACACCAGAGCAGCAAAATTTCATACTCAATGGAATGATTTTTTAGTAGATTACTCTAAAAACAACATTACGCAAGAAACGATAGACTTACTTTTAAAACTTGCCGATGAGGTACATTTAAAAGACGCTATAACCAAGTATTTTAAGGGAGATATTATTAATCAAACCGAAAATCGCGCTGTTTTACACACAGCGTTGCGTGCCCCAGAAAGCGCTACTGTTTTGGTTGATGGCATTAATGTAGTGCCTGAAATTTATGAGGTAAAAAGAAGTATAGAAAAATTCACTAATCAAGTCATTACAGGGGAAAGAAAGGGATATACCGGAAAATCATTTACAGACGTAGTCAATATTGGCATTGGAGGCTCCGATTTAGGACCAGTAATGGTAGTTGAAGCATTACAATATTATAAAAATCATCTAAATCTTCATTTTGTTTCCAATGTAGATGGAGATCATGTGAATGAAGTTATTAAACGATTAAACCCAGAAACCACACTGTTTGTGATTGTTTCTAAAACATTTACAACCCAAGAAACGCTCACAAATTCTGAGACCATTAGGACTTGGTTTTTACAATCGGCAAAACAAGAAGATGTGGCAAAACATTTTGTGGCTGTTTCTACGAACATTCAAAAAGTAACAGAATTTGGCATCGATGCCAATAATATCTTTCCCATGTGGGATTGGGTTGGCGGACGTTTTTCGCTGTGGAGTGCGGTTGGATTGTCTATTAGTTTAGCGGTTGGATTTGAAAACTTTGATAAGTTATTAAGGGGAGCTAATCAAATGGATGAACATTTTAAAAACGAAACCTTTGATAAAAATATTCCTGTTATTTTAGCCTTACTAAGCGTTTGGTACAACAACTTTTTCGGCGCCGAAAGCGAAGCGTTAATTCCATATACTCAATATTTACAAAAATTGGCGCCTTACTTGCAACAAGGCATAATGGAAAGTAATGGAAAAAGTATTGGTCGTGATGGTAAACAAGTCAATTATGAAACGGGAACAATCATTTGGGGCGAACCAGGGACTAATTCGCAACATGCTTTTTTTCAATTAATTCATCAAGGAACTAAATTAATCCCAACTGATTTTATAGGATTTGTTGATTCATTATATGGCAATCAAGATCATCACAATAAATTAATGTCTAACTTTTTTGCGCAGACAGAAGCGTTATTAAACGGAAAAACAGCCGAGCAAGTGCAATCAGAATTTGACAAACAAAGTGTTACTCCAGACCAATCAAATTTTTTAAAGCCATTTAAAGTTTTTGCCGGAAATAAACCAACTAATACGCTATTAATTCAGAGGCTAACTCCGGAGTCATTAGGTTCATTAATAGCATTGTACGAGCATAAAATCTTTGTTCAAGGTATTGTTTGGAATATCTTTAGCTATGATCAATGGGGTGTTGAATTGGGAAAACAATTGGCCAATTCTATTTTGGAAGAAATACATTCAAAGCAAGTCAAAAATCATGATAGTTCTACCGAGTTTTTACTTTCACATTTCTTAAAAAATAAATAATATCAAACCTCATTCCTATCGAATGAGGTTTTTTTATTCTTTTTTCTTTACTTTTGTTAAAACATAACTTAAAAATATATGTACGATTTTATACAAAAATTCCATTCAGGCTGGGCTTATCTGGCTCTTTTATTACTTGTTGTAGCTGTTGTTAATTCGTTATTAGGAATGACATCCAAAAAAGAATTTACCCCTAGAGATAGAAAAATTGCCCTTTTTGGATTAATAGTAACTCATATACAATTAGTAGGTGGTTTGATTTTATATTTTGTTTCACCATTAGGAAAAGCAAGTTTAGGACAAATGAGTGATGCTTCCCTAAGATTAACCTCTTTAGAGCACCCTCTGATAAATATCATTGCTATTGTGCTAATTACTATCGGATGGTCTAAACATAAAAAAGCAGCAACAAATGAAGCTAAATTCAAATCAATAACGCTGTTTTATGGTTTGGGATTGGTTTTTATTTTGGCTAGAATTCCATGGCATTTATGGTTTTAATCTAAACTACAAAAGTCCTTATAAAAGGGCTTTTTTTAAGTAATGTGCTACTCATGGAAAGCGCATTAGCAATCAATAAATTCAATTTTTAAAGATGAAACGAATACCAATATTACTTTTTCTTACGATAGGCTTGCTTGTTGTCACCACATTTAGTGCTCAATCAATTATTTCAGGGAAAAAGCAAAACAGAACCAGAATAGATACTATAGTTAAAAAGAATACTATCATTGAAAAAGAGATTCAGGTTACCGATACGGTAGTTCATCAAGGAAAATTCAAACCGTTCAAAAAAACAGCTCACGCTTCTTATTACGCGGATAGATTTCATGGAAGACGCACCGCAAGTGGCCGAGTTTATGATAAAAATAAATTAACGGCTGCGCACAAATCATTACCATTTGGCACTAAAATCCGTGTGACCAATTTGGCTAATGGAAAATCAGTAATTGTTGAAGTTATTGATCGTGGTCCCTTTGTAAGGGGAAGAGAAATTGATTTATCTCGAAAAGCATTTTATAGCATTGCTTCTAGTAGCGGTATGGGTTATATTAATGTGGCATTGGAAATTTTACAAAAATAAATTACCATTTTTTAAAAGGATGTTGACTTAAATAGGCGTTATAATAACGTTCATCTCCCGTAACCTCCATGCCAAGCCAAATAGGTTTTTCAATGGTTTCATGCTCTTTTTCCAGTTCAATTTCTGCCATGATTAAACCATCATTATCACCGTGAAACACATCAATTTCAATAATATGCTTACCCGATTGTACTTCATAACGGGTTTTTTCGATTGCTCCTTTTTCACACAACTGCAATAGTGATTTTGCTTCTTCCATAGGAATTTCTTGTTCCCATTCCATTCTTGAGGTACCACCCTCATTACTAATTCCTTTGATAGTAAGATATCCTTTCTCTCCTTTAATTCTGATGCGAACTGTTCGTTCTGGATCCGAATTAAGATACCCTTGCGCAATTTCGTTATGTGTAAAAGCTTCTTCTTTAAACGCAAAAGAAGTCACCAAATATTTTCGTTCAATTTCGATCATACTACTATCTATTTGCTTCAAAAATACTATTTCCTTGTGCAATAAAAAAACTAAATTTGTATTGTGTCAGACGAAATCAAACAACGAAAAATTATTCATGTCGATATGGATGCGTTCTACGCTTCGGTGGAGCAAATGGATTATCCTGAGCTTAAAGGAAAGCCATTGGCAGTAGGGGGAAGCGAGTTGCGAGGCGTAGTTTCGGCGGCTAGTTATGAAGCCCGCAAATTTGGGGTTCGAAGTGCTATGAGCGGCGTTCAAGCCAAACGCAATTGCCCCGAATTGATTTTTGTGCGTCCTAGATTTGATCGATACAAAGAAATCTCGAACAAGATCAGAAAAATATTCCTTGATTATACCGATTTGGTTGAACCGCTTTCGCTTGATGAAGCGTATTTGGATGTAACTCAGAATAAAAAAGGAAATCCAAGTGCTAGTTTAATTGCACAAGAAATTAGAAAACGAATCTTTGATGAGGTTGGGCTCACAGCATCGGCAGGAATATCGGTCAATAAATTTGTTGCCAAAATTGCCAGTGATTACAACAAACCCAACGGACAAAAAACGGTAACTCCCGATGAGGTAGAAGCATTTTTAGAAAATCTAGATATTAAAAAATTCTACGGAATAGGGAAGGTAACTAAAGAAAAAATGTACCAACACGGCATATTTACAGGTAAAGATTTAAAATCTAAAACCAAAGAATATCTTGAACAACATTTTGGAAAAAGTGGTGCGTTTTATTACAACATTGTGCGCGGCATTCATAACAGTGAGGTAAAACCCAATAGAATTTCCAAATCGGTGGCAGCCGAGCATACTTTTAATGAAAATCTGACCTCCGAGATATTTATGGTAGAACGATTAGAGCAAATTGCCAGCGAACTCGAAAAACGGTTAAAACGCTATACTATTTCGGGAAAGACAGTAACTTTAAAAATAAAGTATAGTGATTTCACTACTCAAACTCGAAGTAAAACATTGCCTTATTTTATCTCCGACAAAGGATTGCTCTTGGAAACTGCCAAAGAATTGTTGTATCAAGAACGTATGAAAGAATCAGTACGATTGTTGGGCATTTCGTTAAATAATTTAAACACCGAAGTAAAGAAAACAGTGGTGGTGCAGTTGCGATTTGAGTTTTAAACAAAAAGCGTAATGAATTATATCGATGAGGTGTTTATATTATAAAACTGCTTTTAAATTATGTAGGAACTTATGAGAATAATATTAGTTTAAATTATAATGTAACTGATTATCATGGTTATATTAAAATATTCTGAAGCATTATTAAGTTAGCTATACTTCAAAAAAGTGATTATATCGAAACACTAGAAGAAGAATAGTATAATAAATCAAAAATCCCGTTCTTTTTAACGGGATTTTTGATTTTTAAAATTTTATTTACTTCACCATAGGAAATCCTTTGGCTCTCATAAGCGCATCTACTTTGGCATCTCTACCCCTAAACGAACGATAGGCATCACCTTGGTCAGTTGTGTTTCCGGAACTAAAAACAAATTTCAATAGTCGTTTAGCCACTTCTTTATCATAAGGTCCTTTTCCTTCGGTAAATGCTTCAAAAGCATCGGCACAGATAACATCTGCCCATAAATAACTGTAGTATCCTGCCGAATATTCATCACTCGAAAAAATATGTCCAAATTGTGGAGTACGGTGACGCATTACGATTTCTGAAGGCATATTCAATGCCGCCAACGTGGTTCTTTCAAAAGAATCTGGATCAATGGTCGAATTGCCTTCCATGTGCAATTTCATATCGATTAAAGCACTAGATATTAATTCAACGGTTGAGAATCCTTCATTGAAATGTGACGCTTTTTTAATTTTGGCCAATAAAGTTTCGGGCATTGGTTGATTGGTTTTGTTGTTCAATGCATACGTTTTTAAAACCTCTGGTGTTGAAAGCCAATTTTCTAATAATTGTGATGGAAACTCTACATAATCTCTAGCAACATTAGTTCCTGCTAGAGTTGGATAATTTACATTTGAACACAATCCATGAAGAGCGTGACCAAATTCGTGAAACAATGTGCTAGCATCGTCCCAAGAAATTAAAACAGCTTCGCCTGGAGCTCCTTTTATAAAATTGGCATTATTAGAAACAATTGTTGGAACTTCTCCGTCAAATCGTTCTTGGGTTCTGTATTCGTTCATCCAGGCTCCGGAACGTTTTCCTTTTCTGGCATAAGGATCAAAATACCACAAACCAACGTTCTTTCCCGTAGTTTTGTTTACCACTTGATAAACGGTAACGTCTTCTTGATATACAGGAACATCCTTTACGAGTACAAATTTAAGGTCAAATAATTCTCCTGCTACCCAAAACATACCTTCGCGAAGTTTATCCAATTGAAGGTATTGTTTAACTTCATTTTGGTCTAAATCATATTTTTCTTTTCTAACTTTTTCGGCATAATAGCGGTAATCCCATGGTTGTATTTTGAAATTTCCTCCTTCGGTATCTACAATTTTTTGCATGTCGGCAACCTCAATTTTAACCTCTGCCACCGCAGGCTTCCAAATATCCATCATTAGTTTCATAGCATTAGCAGGATTTTTGGCCATCGTATTCGATAATTTCCAATGCGCATGAGAAGCAAATCCCATAAGTTTGGCTCTATCCGCACGAAGTTTTAGAATTTGAGTAATCGTAGCATTATTATCTTGGGCATTACCATTATCTCCCCGATTCACAAACATGCGCCAGACTTTTTCTCTTAATTCTCTATTGCTTGAATAGGTAAGAAAGGGCTCAACCGAAGAACGCGTGTTGGCAACAGAACCTAAACTAGAAAGTTTATGCTCTTTCGCATTAGCGGCACAAGCATTCCTCATTTCGGTTGTTAAACCCGCCAAATCACTTTCGTTTTTTAGTTCAACATATTGATTGTTCTCCTCAGAGAGTAAATTTTGACTAAATTTAGTATACAATCCCGCCAATTGCTGGTTGAGTTCACTCACTTTCGCTTTAGTTTTTGAGTCTAATTTTGCACCAGCATAAACATAATTATCATATACTACCTTTATAAGACGTTGCTGTTCTCTAGTCAATTTAGATTTATCTTTTGACTTATAAACCGCTTCAATACGTTGAAATAGTTTAGTATTCTGTGTTATTTTATCGGCAACGGCAGCTAATTTTGGTTCCATTTCAGCCTCCACAGGTTCAAACTCTGGGCTGCTCATATTAGAACTATAAATTCCATAAACTGCATAAATTCTAGAAAGTTTTCTACCTACTTTTTCTAATGCTGCTATGGTGTTTTGGAATGTTGCCGGCTTTGGATTATTGGCAATCGCATTTACTTCATTCAATTTTTATTGCATGGCAAATTCCATTGCAGGTTTGAAATCGGAAACTTTATATTCATTAAAAGCAGGAACACCGCCATAGTTTCCTGTCCAATCTTTTAAAAGCGGATTGTCTTTGATGTTTTGTGCATTCATTGTGAATAATGTTGAACCTATCAGAATAGAGATAATGATGTTTTTCATAGTATTGTTCGTTTGATAGCAAAAATAGTTAAAAGTTTTGGGTCTTTAGTTTTTAGTTGTTGGTTAAGCGTTCTTCATAAAGATTTAACTTTTGTTGAATATCGCCTATTTAATAGAAATAAAAAAAATCAATACCTTTGAAAAACAAGTAAAATAAAGGGCACATGTTTCAGAATAAAAAGGACATCGTTTATGTAATTCTTGCGGGAATATTTATAACTAATGCGGTAGTTGCAGAATTAATAGGAGGAAAATTAATCAATGTATTTGGTGTTCCAATGAGTGTTGGAATATTACCTTGGCCGATAGTCTTTGTTAGTACCGATTTAATCAACGAGTATTTTGGAGAAAAAGGGGTTCGAAAATTATCGCTAATCACAGCTAGTCTTATTGCGTATACTTTTGTGATTTTGTTTATTGCAATGCGAATTCCTGCAATGCAAGGTGATAAGTTAGTTACGGACGACCAATTTAACGGAGTCTTTGGTCAAAGTATGTGGATAATAGTGGGAAGTATTACCGCTTTTATGGTATCCCAATTGATCGATGTTTCTATTTTTCATTTTGTAAAAAATAAAACCGGAGGGAAAATGATTTGGTTGCGAAGTACCGGTTCTACCGTGATTTCTCAATTATTTGACAGTTTTATAGTTTTAGGAATTGCTTTTTGGATGACCGGAAAAATGACTACCGAAGTTTTTCTTGCTTCGGCAATTACAGGCTATTTTGTAAAAATGATTATTGCAATTGTTTTGACGCCATTAATTTATTTAGGACATTCGCTTATTGAAAAATATATTCATGGGAAATAGTTTAAAAAAAATAACTATTTTTACATTATGATTACCAAAAGTCAACAAAATATTATTATCGAAACACTAAAACCTTTCCACCCAATGCGAATAGGTTTGTTTGGTTCTTTTGCTCGAAATGAAGAAACAACTTCGAGTGATATTGATATTATATTTTTATTAAAAAATCCTATTGGATTATTTACATTATCTGATTTACAATTTGAACTAGAGGAAAAACTTCACAAAAAAGTAGATTTAATTTCTGAAAACGGACTTAACAAATTTATAAAAGAACGTGTTTTGAAAGATGTAAAATATATTTATGAACAGGAATAATTCGAAAATGTTTCTTTTACATATTTTAGAATCTATTGAAAAGTTAGAAGAAATAACTACTACAACTTCAAAAGAAGATTTTCTAAACAGTTGGATCATCCAAGATGCAATTCTAAAAAATTTCATCGTAATTGGCGAAGCAGTTTCCAACATTGATGAAGAAATTAAGCAGCACTTTTCTCATATTAATTGGCGTGGTGCAAAATCTATGCGTAATTTTATTGTTCACGAATATTTTTCAGTCGACTTAAGTTTTGTTTGGGAAACTATTCAAGAAACTATTCCAAAATTCAAAAATGATATTTTGCACATCATTAAAGATTTCAATTAATTATGGAAGTTAGAAACCGCTGTGCTTGGTGCGAAAAAGATGATTTATATAGAAATTACCACGATAACGAATGGGGCAAACCAGTTTATGAAGATGACCAATTGTTTGAATTTTTAATATTAGAAACCTTTCAAGCGGGGTTGAGTTGGCATTTAATTTTGAAAAAAAGAGCGCATTTCAGGGAAGCTTTTGCCAACTTTGATTACAATATTATAGCACTTTATGATGAGTTTGATATTGAAAAACTTATGCAAAACAAAGGTATTATTCGAAATCGCCTTAAAATAAAAGCAACCATTACTAATGCGATTGCTTTTATGAAAATACAAGAAGAATTTAGAAGCTTTTCAAAATATATTTGGAAGTTTACCAACGGAATTCCGATTGACAATAAACCAAAGACCTTGTATGATGTTCCTGCTTCCACGCCACTTTCGGACGCCATAAGTAAAGATTTAAAAAAACGAGGTTTCAAATTTGTGGGAACTACAGTGGTTTATGCCCACATGCAAGCAACGGGAATGATCAATGACCATGTTGAATACTGTTGGACCCGAAAGTAACTGTTGGCGAAGCAATTTCAAAGATTCCAATACCAATATTTAAAAAAATAGAATAATTTATTTCTTCCCCACTTTGTTATTTGAATTTAAAAAAACAATTTAAAGTGTAGTTTAATTCCGTAATTTATTATATTTGTTACACACAAATACTTGATTATGAGAAAATTTTACACAAATTCATTACTTTTATTATGTTTTGGTTTGCTTTCGAGCATTACTTCATTTGCACAAATTGATGCCGTTAACGATACTTTTAGTGTTGTTTACGGAGCTAATCAAGTCATTGCAGGGGATATTTTATTAAACGATACCTTAAACGGAAATCAAGCGCTTTCTTCGAATGTAACCCTAACCATGATTTCTTCTTCAAATGCCGGAATTTCTATTTCTGGAACCAACATTGTCGTTGCCGGTGGAACGCCTCAAGGAACCTACACTTTAGTATATCAAATATGCAGTATAGGAAATCCAAATACCTGCGATACCGCAACGGTTACTATAAATACTCAGCTTCTTGCCAATCCAGACTACATTCAAACATCACCCTGTGGTTACATAGGTAATGTTTTGGGTTCTGGACCCGATTTGAATTATGTCGATACTTTAAATGGTGTACCAGCCGTGCTTACGCCTTATTATACTCAACCCGGAAACGTATATCATCCGGCAACCGTTACGCTAACGTATAACTCAATCTATCCTGGAATATTAATCGATTCAAGTGGAAACGTACTTATACAATATGGAATAACAGGCCTTGGAAACTACACACTAACCTATACCCTATGTGAAATTGCAAATCCAAACAACTGTAGCACAGGATATGTCACAGTTAACATCAACCCTGAATATGTATTTGCAAATAATGATGATTTTACACCATACCCTATTGACAATACTGTTGGAGGCACTACCCTAAGTGTACTTAACAATGACTATTCTGAATGTCAAGGAAATCTATATCTAGGGAACTCCACGGTATCAGCGTACAATCTTCCATCTGGAATAACTTTAAATCCTGACGGAACTTTTTCCGTTGCGGTGGGCACCTCGCCTGGATTGTATAATATTAATTACCTTGCATGTCTTACAACAGGTGGTTGCGGTTCTGCCAATGTTACGATTTGGGTAACAGGTGTTTCAACAGTAGTAGCCAATTATGATAACTTTGGAACCAATTATCCCAACTCAACAACAGCGAGTGTATTGAATAATGACACGATAAATGGGGCTCCAATAACCAACCTTTCAAGCATTACAATAACAGCCTTAAACAATCCAAATGGTTTTGCGTTAAATCCTGACGGAACCATCACCATTGATGCCTCTGTTAACGAAGGTACGTACACCGTTCCGTACAAAATCTGCAATATTGCAAGCGCAACCGATTGTTATGTCAATTATGCCTATGTTGTCGTGTTTAAAAACAGAATTGTCGGAAAAGTAAAATTTGATGCCAACAGTAATGGTTGCGATGCAGGAGACGCTTACCTTAATTACATCCAAGTAAAAAACATAAACGGTTCCAATACCTATTCCAATTATACGAATTACAACGGTTCTAGCGAATATTATCTTATTGGCGACGCAGGAACCAATACGGTTTCTATAACCAATTTACCCCCTTATTTTACAGTTACTCCAGCCACACAACAATTCAATTTTACAACACCGGGTACAACAGTAGCTCCCGACTTTTGTGTATCCATAAATTCAAATGTAAATGATTTGGAAGTAGTGTTAGTTCCAAGATTTCAAGTAGTTCCGGGATTGCCAGCCTTTTATGATATTTGGTATAAAAACCATGGAAGCACCACTTTATCCGGTCAGGTTAGCTTTCAATTCAACAATGCTAAAATGTCTTTTTTAAGTAGTAGTCCTTCTCCAAACCTAACAGCGAGTAATTCATTAACTTATAATTTCTCTACTTTAGCTCCTTTTGAAAGTCGCGTAATTAGTAACGTGAAGTTTCAAGTGGCAACACCACCAACCAACAATTCTGGCGATTTGGTCAGTTTTTCAGGAGCCATAACGCCAGTAGTTGCCGATGCTACGCCTTCAAACAATGCTAGTAGTTTAACTCAAACTGTAGTCAACTCTCAAGACCCAAATGACATTATTGTTCATGAAGGTGCCACGGTTACTTTAGCGCAAGCACAACAAGGGTATTTACACTATACCATCCATTTTCAAAATGTAGGAACTTCAAATGCCATCAATATAAAAGTAGTAAACGATTTAGATGCGAAATTAGATTGGAGCACTTTCGAATTGGTAGGAACAAGTCATCCTTGTCGAGTAAAAAACAAAAATGCACACAACGAATTTCTATTTGAAGGAATCAATTTACCGGGTACAGCCAACGAAGCTTTAAGTCATGGCTACATTTCTTTTAAAGTAAAACCCATTGCACCTATTGCCGTTGGAAATGTAATTCAAAATACGGCTAACATCTATTTTGATTACAACGCACCTATTGCAACCAATACAGCAACTACAACGGTTGTAAACAATTTATCCAACGATAGTTTCAATTTTAGCCATCTTAGTTTTTACCCTAACCCAGTTAAAAATAGTTTGACTATTTCAAATAACAATACAATTGACGAAGTTGAAATAACTTCTATCTTAGGACAAAAAATGATGGTAAAAACTGTAAACGATTTACAAGTAGAAATTGATTTAAGTGAGCTATCAAATGGTGTTTATTTTGTAAAAGTAAAAAGCGAAGGACAAGAAAAAACAGTGAAGATTGTAAAAGAGTAAGTGCTTCAGTTTATTTAAGACTAGCCGCTTCTAAGTTATGAAGCGGCTTTTTTTATAAATTCAGTTTCCAATCCCAAAAGAGTACTCTTCTAAATAGAAATTCGATTTCCAAGCAGAACGGTAGATTGTTTTAATCAAACTAATTTACTAGACGTGAGGACGGAAACACACCGCAATTACCTGATGGAACGCCAAGTTAAAAACCTAAAAAATCCCCCGCAATCGAGCGGGATTTTTATTTATATATTTTTACTGTAATAATTATTGCAACGTCGAGTATACACTCGCCTGTTGTATAAAGGTTTACAGCGTTGGATTTTGTAAGAGAAAGTGATCTTAATAATTAAAAGTCAAGTGAATGAACTTTGAAATATTTTATTATATTTGAAATAAATACGCTGTTTAGTAGAGACAATCTTACCAAAAGCAGGTAGATAGTGGTAATAAAGTAGCGGGTTTAGGCGAGTTATAGCCAATTTTTCAGCACGAAAATCGTAAACAATGAACTGGGAAACACATCATACAAAAGAAATAACTGAAAAATATGTTTATAGATATTTAACAATTGAAAAACTTATTGATTTCTTGGATACAAACAGCATTTATCTTGCAAGAT
Source organism: uncultured Flavobacterium sp. (assembly GCA_964610785.1). Classification (GTDB taxonomy): domain Bacteria; phylum Bacteroidota; class Bacteroidia; order Flavobacteriales; family Flavobacteriaceae; genus Flavobacterium. Next base: position 61,082 of record CAZSZH010000008.1, read on the forward strand.
TGGATACGTTTGAAGACAACTTAGAGAACATAGAACCTTACGATATAAATCAGTTGAAATTTTTAACTTTATCAAAACCTGATGATGCAAACCCTGAAATGCCAGAATCATTCTGGGAAGAACTAATTGAAAAGAGTAAAATACGATTAAAAGAAATTCAAAATTATTTAATAGAAAAACAAAGAAAAAGATTCGTGAGCTGTTGGATTCTGAGTGACGTTGAATCTTTTGGAATGTGGGACACATATGGAAAATCAGGATTTGTAGTTAGGTTTGACAGAGTATATTTTCAAAAAATTATTGAGGAATCTATAGATTTACAAATTGAACCAACCAACAAAATTGACCTTTTAGTTGCTGGAAAAGTATTTTATCAAGATTTTGAAAAAATGTTACCTAATGAAAAAAAATCTTTATTGCGTTTTTCAGCATTCCGAAAACACCTTTCGTTTAAACACGAATCGGAATACAGAATTGTTGGATTTACAGACAAAAACGAAAATGAAACAGGACTCAGATTTAAACTTCCTGAAATAGAAAATCTAGATTTTGAAATATTTGCAAATCCAAGATTATCTTCCTTTCAATTTCAACAGTATAAAAAAATTATCGAAAAATATTTGAAAGCAGATAAATTGAAAGAGTCGGAGTTGAAGAATTTTTTGGAATTCAGAAAATTAAAATATTAAAACTGGCTATAACACTTGCTAAAACTTATGGCTGGTTTTTCGTTAAATTGTTCGTTTACTTTTCATAACTTCGTTTGGTCGGTTATGAAAAAAAAGCTTTCTAAGCCGCCATGTGCTCTAGCAAGGAAACTCTAGTGGCAAGCCCAAAAGACAATCCAGACAGATTAAAGATTGGAAATAAACTCTGATAAAAAATATTTAATAATTAATTCGTAGGACAATGAACAAGGAAAGGCAAATAGAAAAATTCATCAATCGATCAATAAAGATAGGTGGTGAATTTTCCAATGAAGCTGAACTTCAATTGTTAATTGAACAAATGACAACTGAAGAAATTTCAATGTTCTGGTTTCGGTTCATTTCAAGCAAAGTATTTAGTGAGACAAGTGCTAATATTCCTCATTGGAAGACAACAGATCAGGAAAAATTTTTTGAACTTAAAAGATGTGATTTCACATTCTATCCAAAAGAGAAAGACAGCAATGGTAAATACATCATTGACAGAAATGAATTCATTAAGCATATTGTCGGACATATTACAACTTACATTAAAGATAAAATTCAAAGAAACATTAATTTTAAAAATAGCTCTCTTTTAGATAAGTTACCTTTTTATACTGTGGTGTCGACATTGATAATGATTCCAATTTTTATTATCTGTTTTATTTTCCAAAAAAATCAAATTTGTAATTCAATAATCCTCTTTTGCTACATACTATATGGACTAAATATTTTATTTTATTGTATGGCAAGATACATTCTAAACAAAAGGCATCGAAAGCAATTTGACAAAAAATAAACATCGATATTTATGCGGGGACGATATGCCAGCCTCTTACTTCGCCTATTGGCTATCGCTCAAGTTTAAATTTTTTAGTACCTTCATATTTACGTTTCGCAAGAAGTAGTATCTTTAACAGAAAGTAATTCACATCTTAGTTCGCAAAAGACGTAATGCCCGAGAACTTTAGTCGGACTCTGTTCACTTTAAAAAAATTACGCTATGAAAATAACAGTTTTTATATTGCTTTTTATAATCATAATCTTGATTTTGAGATTTTACTTTTTGAATATCTTTCCTTTGCGTCCAAAAACAAAAGAGTTTGAATATGTTTATGTCGAAAATGATGGAACTGTTAGAGAATTATATTCTGATGAGAAGAACTATTTAAGTGAAGAATTTGATAATAATGATGGAAATAGACCTTACATTAAATCAAGATATAGTCAACTCGCACCAGACAAGAAAATCTCTGGATTTATACGAAGAGTTAGAGTTCCGAAAAATATTAGAATTCACAAAGTATAACAGAGATAGCCGTCGTACAACCCTTCTCAAAAACTAAATCTTTAACATCAATAGAAAAGTGAAACTTGTTTACGTATTGGTAAGCAAGGTTATTTTTTTAGTTGAAGTTCAACATGCAAACAGTATATGAGTGTATAACAAGTTTTTCGTGTTATAGAAAGTTGTTTATAGAAGTTTTTGTTGGTATTTCAGATGAACTTCTCAATCAGATGAAAGAACAAATGGAACTTTTATAAAAAAGACAAAACAAGTAGACAAAAAGTCCCAAAGCCTCATTCGTTTTGCACTTTTTTTACCTATTCTTTCTAAACGAAATAAAGGCGATAATTGTGCTAATAAGCATTAAAGAAGCACCCAATACAAAAGGCGCTCCGGCAAACTTAAATGGCGCATCATTGTGTGTAAAGTAATAAAAAACACTCGACATTAATGGCGGACCAATAATGGTAGAAGCGCTCATCAAACTCGATAATGTCCCTTGAATTTCGCCTTGCTCTGTGGCATCTACCTTACTCGAAATAACCGCTTGCATCGCAGGACCAGCAATTCCACCCAAGCAATACGGAATCAAAAACAGAAATACCATCCAACTTTCAGTAGCCATCGCAAATAAAGACAGCCCCAATGTATACAATCCTAATCCCACATAAATACTTTTTTCATTTCCCAAAATCGGGTTAATCCATCGAATCAAAACTCCTTGAACCAATCCCACTAAAAGTCCGATGACTCCAAGAGAAATCCCCACCATTTTCTCATCCCAATGGAATTTATACATGGTAAAATAACTCCAATTCCCTTGAATTGAATGAGATGCTACATATACTAAAAAAAGTGAAAACAACAATCCATAAAGCGATGGACGTTTTCTAATATTCATAAAAGCTCCAATAGGATTGGCTCTTTTCAAATTGAAATTTCTTCTGTTCTCAATGGGTAATGATTCGGGCAAAATAAAGTATCCATACAAGAAATTCAACAAACACAAACAAGCCGCGGCATAAAACGGAACTCTAGAACCAAATTGTCCTAATAACCCTCCAATGACGGGTCCGATAATGAATCCAAGTCCAAATGCAGCACCAATCATCCCGAAATTCTTCGCTCTATTTTCAGGCGTACTCACATCAGCAATATAAGCCGATGCCGTGGTAATACTAGCTCCTGTCAAGCCAGCGATGATTCTTCCGACAAAGAGCCATGTGATGGTAGGTGCAAAAGCAAGTAGCACATAATCCATTGAAAAAGCAAAAAGGGAGATTAATATAATAGGTCGTCTTCCAAACTTATCACTCAAATTTCCAATTAAGGGAGCGAATAGAAATTGGGTGATGGCATACGCAAAAGTCAACCATCCGCCATATTTAGCCGCTTCGCTAATATCGCCATGAATTAATTCTTTAATTAATTTTGGAATAACCGGAATGATGATTCCCCAACCGGTAATATCAATCAACATGGTTATAAAGATAAACCCAATTGCTGCCGATTTTTTGTTTGATGCCATAAGAAGTTTTGGTTAGTCACACAAATAAACAAAAAATCCCGTTCAGTTTCCTAAACGGGATTTTAAATATTTCTTAAAAATGAAATCTATAATTCTAATGCTTTCTTAGCATCGCCATTCATCAATAATTCCAATGGGTTTTCTAAAGCTTCTTTAACCGCTACTAAAAATCCTACTGACTCACGACCATCAATAATTCTATGGTCATACGAAAGTGCTACATACATCATTGGATGAACTTCAACTTTACCATTCACGGCAATCGGACGCTCAATAATATTGTGCATTCCTAAAATTCCTGATTGCGGTGGATTGATAATTGGAGTAGACAACATACTTCCAAAAACCCCACCATTGGTAATAGTGAATGTTCCTCCAGTCATATCATCAACCGTGATTTGTCCATCACGAGATTTAATAGCCAATCTTTTGATTTCCGCCTCAACACCACGGAACGTTAATAATTCAGCATTACGAACTACAGGAACCATTAATCCTTTTGGACCCGAAACTGCGATAGAAATATCACAAAAATCATAGGATGTTTTAAAATCACCATCAATCATTGAGTTCACATCTGGAAACAAAGCCAAGGCTCTTGTTACAGCTTTGGTGAAAAACGACATATAGCCTAAACCTAAACCGCCGTGTTTCGCTTTGAAGGCATTTTTATATTCATTGCGAATAATGTTGATTGGCGTCATGTTAACTTCATTGAAAGTCGTTAACATGGCTGTTTCGTTTTTAGCCGCAACCAATCTCTCAGCTACCTTACGACGCAACATGGATAATTTTGTTCTCTCAGAACCACGAGTTCCACCTGTAGGAGTTCCCATAGAAGGTACCGCATTTACGGCATCATCCTTGGTAATTCTGCCCCCTTTTCCGGTACCAACAATATCTGTGGGTTGGATGTTTTTCTCGTCTAATATTTTTCTTGCTGCTGGAGATGGCGCTTGAGTAGCATATGTTTTTTCTGCTACTG
>CAZSZH010000009.1:0-64067 GCA_964610785.1 uncultured Flavobacterium sp.
CTAAAGATAGTAACTAAGATTTTATTGGAGTAGATAAACCTAAAAATGAAAATGACTTTTATGGTTTGCGCTATGCAGAGTTTGTAGTGCCAATGGTAAAAGCAATGCAAGAACAACAAAAAATAATTGAAGATCAAAAAGCCAAAATAGATTCCCTAGAAAAAAGGTTACAACTTATTGAAGAGAAATTAAGTAAATAACATTAATTTTTTATGTTTTTTGCTTTTTCTTTTTGGCTGCTGGAAACAACACATTGTTCAAAATCAAACGGAAGCCAGGGGAGTTAGGATGTAAATCTAAAACCGTTGGTGGGTCTCCTACTTGATGTCTATAATCTTCTGGGTCATGACCCCCATAGAAAGTAAAGAATCCTTTTCCTATTTGACCATGAATGTATCTTGCTTCTTCATTTAGTTCATTTTCTCCCAAAACCAAAACATTTGATTTAATAAGATTTCTATCAAAAGCTGTGGTTTGTCCCATAAACCCTTTTACTAGCTGAGTATGGTTCTGACACAACATACTTGGTATGACGTCCCATTTGGCTGAAAATTCCATCAAAGTAAAATAATCTTTTTCAAAAGGAATATTGGTTCGTTTTTCTGTCATGTCAATATCAGAAAACTCATAATGCTCTGGTTTTCTATCCAATATAAAATCTTTAAATGCGAAAGTTTTAGAATAATCTATTTTCGATTGATAGTTAGGATCACTAGCGTCTCCATCAAACATTGGCTCGCAAATATCCGCCCCTTCGGCAGAAAGTGCAATATCAAAACTGTCGGTTGCCGAACACATGGCAAACATAAATCCGCCACCAATTACAAAAGCTTTTATTTTTTTTGCCACGGCTAATTTTTCTTCTGAAACTTTTGCATATCCTAATTTGGTAGCCAATGCTTCGGCATCTCTCTTTTGGTCGATATACCAGGGTGCATTTCTATAAGCTCCATAAAACTTCCCATATTGTCCAGTAAAATCTTCGTGATGTAAATGCAACCAATCATACAAAATCAATTGATCACTCAAAACAGCTTCATCATAAATAGGAGTAAAAGGAATTTCGGCATATGTCAAAACCATCGTTACCGCATCATCCCATGGTTGTTTTCCTGGCGGAGTATAAACGGCAATTTTTGGTGCTTTTTCCAAAATTACCGTTTCCATGTTTTGGGATGGGCTAGAAATTTCGGCTAGTATTGCTTCTTCTTCAGCATCTGATAAAATCTCAAAACTCACGCCTCTAATTTGACATTCTTTTCTAATTTCTGGTGCATCTGGCAACAAAAAAGAACCGCCTCGATAGTTCAATAACCAACTGGCTTTGTATTTTTTATCTAAACACCAATAGGTAATTCCATAGGCTTTTAAATGGTTCTTTTGGGTAGATTCATCCATTGGTAAAAGGATAAAATTAGCCTTAACCGAAAATGAAAGTAGGAGTAAAAAAATAAATAAACTTTTTTTGAATTGCATTCTTTTTAAATTTTAAACCAAAGATACTAGTTTTATTGTGAAGAAAAACATAAAAAAAATCCCAATTTCTCGGGATTCTATATTAAAACGGTACATCACTATCTTCGTCGCTTGAATTGGAACTGCTCCCGAAGGCTTCATTAGCCGAAGGAAGATTTTTAGTAAAAAATGGATTATCATCAAGATTCATTTTCGATGGTAAGTCGTCAAAGCCGCTGCCATATTCCTCTAAATTATCAAATTTACCAAGGTTTCCGACGAATTTTAATCGAATGTTTTCTAAGGAACCATTTCTATGTTTTGCAATAATAAATTCTGCCTGCCCGGCAGTTGGAGAAGCATCTTCATCATCCCATTCTTCAATTTTGTAATATTCTGGACGGTAAATAAATGATACAATATCGGCATCTTGTTCAATGGCACCCGATTCGCGAAGATCAGAAAGTAATGGTCTCTTACTTGAACCACGAGTTTCAACGGCACGCGATAATTGAGATAGCGCGATTACTGGAACTTCCAATTCTTTTGCTAAAGCTTTTAAATTTCTAGAAATTGTTGAAATTTCTTGCTCACGATTGCCTCCTCCTTTTCCGTTACCTCCGGCGGTCATTAATTGAAGGTAATCGACAATAATTAATTTAATTCCGTGTTGCGATGCTAAACGTCTGGCTTTGGCACGTAAATCAAAAATAGATAATGATGGCGAATCATCAATAAATAAAGGGGCTTTTTCTAAATCTTTTACTTTTACAGAAAGTTGTTCCCATTCGTGTTTTTCTAATTTTCCAGTTCGGAGTTTTTCTGATGATAAACCCGTTTCAGAAGATATTAAACGAGTAATTAACTGTACTGAAGACATCTCTAGCGAAAATAAGGCTACAGGATGACCAAAATCAATAGCAATGTTACGAGCCATTGACAATACAAATGCAGTTTTACCCATCCCTGGTCTTGCTGCGATAATCACTAAATCTGATGGTTGCCAGCCGGAAGTTACTTTATCTAACTTTTCAAAACCTGTTGCAATTCCGCTTAAACCCTCTTTATTGGCTATTTCTTCGATTCTTTTTTTGGCTTGAATTACAAGACTTTGAGCGGTTTCAGAGCTTCGTTTGATATTTCCTTGCGTAACTTCATAGAGTTTAGATTCGGCTTTATCTAATAAATCAAATACGTCGGTTGTTTCATCATAGGATTCTTCAATGATTTCTGATGATATTCTAATTAAACTTCGCTGGATGTATTTTTGCAAGATAATACGAGAGTGAAATTCAATATGAGCAGAGGAAGATACCTTTTGCGTAAGCTGAATTAAATAAAAATCGCCCCCTGCCAAATCTAACTTGGCATTCTTTCTTAATTGGGAGGAAACGGTTAATAAGTCAATTGGTTGTGAATCTGTGAATAACTGAAAAATTGCCTCAAAAATGTGTTTGTGTGCATCTTTGTAAAAAGCTTCAGATTGTAAAATATCAATAACCTCATCTACTCCTTTTTTGTCAATCATCATTGCACCAAGTACAGCCTCTTCAAGGTCTAGTGCTTGGGGCGGTAACTTCCCTTTCTCCAAGTTAATTATTGTAGTTTTATCTACTTTAATAGGGTTGATATTTTTAAGATTTTCCATGTAGCGAAAGTAACCAATTCTATAATTTTTATGAAGTTTAGTTATTACTGAACTATGTTTATAACTAAACTTTTTTTGTTAATAACCAAAAAAAAATCCGAAACTAAAGGGCTTCGGATTTTAGGATAATTTAAATGATTTTACTCTTTATACTCGCCCATTTTGCTGTATTTATCCATCCTTTGCGCTATTAGGTCAGTTGTTGATAAATCTTTTAATTCATTATAGGCTTTGGTGATATATTGTTGAACAGTTTTAAATGTGGTTTCTTTGTCATAATGAGCTCCACCAAGTGGTTCTGGAATTATATCATCTACTAGTTTTTGTTTTTTCATATCTGCGGAAGTTAGTTTTAAGGCTTCGGCAGCTTGTTCTTTATATTCCCAACTTTTCCATAAAATTGAAGAGCAAGATTCGGGAGATATAACAGAGTACCAAGTATTTTCCATCATTAAAACTCGGTCACCAACGCCTATTCCTAGAGCTCCACCGGAGGCACCTTCACCAACAATAACACAAATAATAGGCACTTTCAATCGGCACATTTCAAAAATATTTCGGGCAATAGCTTCTCCTTGACCGCGTTCTTCTGCTTCTAAACCAGGATAAGCCCCAGGTGTATCAATAAAAGTAACTACGGGAATTCCGAATTTTTCGGCCATTTTCATTAAGCGTAATGCTTTTCTATAGCCTTCAGGATTTGCCATCCCAAAATTTCTATATTGACGCATTTTGGTATTAATACCTTTTTGTTGACCAATTAGCATATATGATTGTCCATCAATTTTACCTAAACCGCCAATCATCGCTTTATCATCTTTGAAATTTCGGTCTCCAAATAGTTCTAAAAAAGTACCTTTAGTTAAATTCGTGATATGTTCTAAAGTATATGGTCGATTTGGATGACGTGATAATTGAACACGTTGCCATGCTGTTAGATTCTTATATATTTTTCGCTTTGTTTCTTCTAATTTTTTTTCGATTTGTTTGCAAGTATTGGTAACATCTACGTCGGATTCTTGACCAATTATTTGACATTTGTCTAATTGGTCTTCCAATTCTTTTATAGGAAGTTCAAAATCTAAATATTCCATAGGATTTGTACGATTAATTAAAATTCGAACCGCAAAGATAAAATTTTAAATGTTCTTTAAAAGTAATTTTATGGTTTAAGTTTTAAACAAACGACTAAGTTACTTTTTGTCTGCTTTTTATGATACCGTTTAAAATAACTGTCAGTAAAATAATTGCGGCTCCAATATAAAAACCAGGACTCATTTGTTCTTTTTCTTTAAAGATTAAAACGGCCAAAATAATTCCATAAATAGGCTCAAGATTTATAGTAAGCATTACGGTATATGGACTTAAAAATTTCATTACGGCTGTCGATTCAATGAATGCGTAGGCGGTACAAATAGAACTCAAAATCATTAAATACATAAAATCATTTGAGGTTAATTTGAAAAAGGCCAGAGTAACACTATTTGAAAAAAGTAGAATGATGGAAAAAAAAAGTACCCCTCCCGATAGTTCATAAAACGAAATTATAGTAGGTTTATAGTCCTTGACAAATTTACTGTTAATAACGGCAAATAATGCTGATAAAAACGCCGAGATTAAAGCTAAAATGATTCCTTCGACATATCTTCCTTCCACATGAAAAAGTATTGACAATCCGAAAACAACAATTAAACCGAAGAATATTTCATACCAAATTATCTTTTTTCCAAAAAAAATGGGTTCTATTAATGATGTAAAAAAAGCTCCAGTTGAAATACAAGCTAGTGTAATCGAAACATTAGATACTTTAATTGCTCTAAAGAATGTTAACCAATGGAGTGCAATAATTAATCCTGCAACCAAAAACTTAAAGATAGTCCGTTTTGGAAGTTTAATTGGAATTTTCTTTACACGAATATAACCTAGAATAAAGAATACCGCAAATAACATTCTAAACCAGACCAACGGCAAAGCATCGAGAGAAATTAATCTGCCCAACACCGCAGTAAAACCCCAGATGAATACAATCAAATGAAGTCGAAGAAAACTCTTAGAATTATCGTTTAGCATTCCTAAGAAGTACTAGAGCCAAAATTCCGAAAACAATATTTGGAATCCAAACTGCAATAATAGGAGGTGCAGTTGATTTTTCTGCCAAAACTCCAAAAACTTTGTCTAAAAATACGAAAGCAAAGGCTAGTAAAATACCAATTGCTAAATTTATTCCCATACCTCCTCGTCGTTTCATTGATGAAACGGCAACTGCGATGATTGTTAAAATAAAAGCTGAAACAGGGATACTATACTTTTTATAAAGCACCACCAAGTAAACATTAATGTTGGTAGAACCTCGTTCTTTTTCTTTGGCTATAAACTTAATCAAATCGCCATAAGTTAATGTCTCTGCAATGTATACTACAGGAGTTAAATCTTCTAAATCAAATTTAAAAATGGTGTCTTTTTTTGGTGAAGAGTCGATAACGTCGTTTAGTGCTCCAACCTTTCTTTTCTTATAATCAAATAAACTGTATGAATTTGGTTTGCCATTCCACTTAATACGGCTAGCGGAGATTTTGTATTTTAAGTGGTCATTTTCAAATTGCTCCAAAGAAAAATTGAATGCCATTTTGGTATTTGAATCATAATTACTCACATAAATATATTCATCTTTGGTAATTTGACGATAGACATCAGAATTCTCTCGCATTTCATTTTGACCATTACCGATGAGATACATATATCTAAAATTTTTGAAACCATCACTCGCTTTCGGAACCAAGAAAAAACCCATTACCAGAGCAAAAATGGAAACAATAGTTGCACCAATGATATATGGGCGTAAAAATCGAGAAAACGATATACCTGAACTTAAAATCGCAATAATTTCGGTGTTGTTCGCCAGTTTGGATGTAAACCAGATAATAGATAAAAACAAAAATATGGGAAACAATAAATTGGCAAAATAAATAGTAAAATCAATATAGTACTGTGCAATTGCTTTAAAAGGAACATGATTTTCAATCATCTTATTCACTTTTTCAGATACATCAATGGTTATTCCTATGGGAATAAACATCAAAAGCATCACAGCAAAAGTGCTTAAATAACGTTTTAATATGTATTTGTCTATTATTGTTAACATCTTAATTTATCTGATGATTTAGCTATTTGAATTCGTAAAATAAATGACCAAATGATTCATTTTTGAAAAGTTATAGTCTTTGGCTCATCTGCTTAACCATTATTTCCTTCCACACTTTAAAATCACCCGCTACTATATGTTTTCTTGCTTCGCGAACCAACCACATATAAAATCCAAGATTATGGATGGTAGCGATTTGCTTTCCTAGATATTCATTCGCAGCAAATAGATGACGAAGATACGCTTTAGTATATTCGGTATCAACAAAAGTAATTCCCATTTCGTCTAAAGGAGAAAAATCATCTTCCCATTTTTTATTTTTAATATTTATGGTTCCGTTAGCGGTAAATAACATTCCATTTCGCGCATTTCGGGTGGGCATCACACAATCAAACATGTCCACTCCAAGTGCAATATTTTCTAAGATGTTGATAGGCGTTCCGACTCCCATTAAATAACGAGGTTTGTCTTCGGGAAGGATATCACATACCACTTCGGTCATCGCATACATTTCTTCGGCAGGTTCTCCCACGGACAATCCACCAATAGCATTTCCTACTTGATTAGAATTGGCGATATATTCAGCACTTTGCATTCTCAAATCTTTATAAGTACTTCCTTGAACTATGGGAAAAAAGGCTTGATCATAGCCATATTTTGTAGGCACTTTCTCTAAATGAGTAATACATCGGTCTAACCACCGATGAGTCATTTTCATAGAACGTTGCGCATATCGATAATCACAAGGGTAGGGAGTACATTCATCAAATGCCATGATGATATCGGCACCAATAGTTCGTTGAATTTCCATTACATTTTCTGGAGTAAAGAAATGGTATGAACCATCAATATGCGACTTAAATTTGACGCCTTCCTCTTTAATTTTTCGATTAGCAGAAAGGGAATACACTTGGTATCCTCCAGAATCGGTAAGGATATTTCTATCCCAATTCATAAACTTGTGCAATCCGCCAGCTTTTTCAAGAATTTCAGTTTGCGGACGAAGATATAAATGATAGGTGTTTCCGAGAATTATATCGGGATTAATTTCTTCTTTTAATTCGCGTTGATGTACTCCCTTCACTGAAGCAACAGTTCCAACAGGCATAAAAATGGGAGTTTCAATAACTCCGTGATCGGTAGTGATTTTCCCAGCTCTAGCTTTAGAATTTGGGTCTTTTTGCAATAAATCGAATTTCATATGGGCATTTTCAATCCACAAATATAAATTATTTAGATTTTAGGCGTCGGTATTTATACTTTAATTTAACAGAATAAGCTGCTAAATATCGAAAAAATTCATCTTAATAATCGATTAATTATAGTTCCAATACGTGATAACTATTTTATATTGTTTATTTTTGTAAACAGCGCAGCTCAAAATACTTTTTTGAAATGAAAAGAATTATTGCTTTAACATTTTTATCTCTGTATTTAATTTCGACTACTGAATTGCATCAGTTATTGAAATTGCCTGCATTGGTGGAGCATTTTTCAGAACACCAACAAAAAGACAAAACCATGACACTTTGGAAGTTTCTTTGCCTTCATTATGCTAACGGAAATAAAAAAGATGCCGATTATGAAAAAGACTCCAAATTACCTTTTAAAACCATAGACAATTGTAATAGTTCCAATCACATAACGCTTTTACCGGAACAAAATTTTTGTTTCAATACGATTCTCATCACCACAGAGAAAAAAGTGATTCACAAATATTATCCTTCTTTTGCTAATTCTAGCTTTTTAAAATCCATTTGGCAACCGCCAAAATGCTGTTAATTATTTTTGTTTTATAATGGTTTCAAGTGCTTGTGTATTTGTACCTTTATGTATATCCTAAATTCAAAAAATAATTAATAAAATTAATATGTTAAATAAAATAATTGAGTTTTCTATAAAGAATAAACTCATTGTTGGACTATTTACTATTGCATTGCTTTTGTATGGTATTACGAAACAACCAAATTGCCCATCGATGCGGTTCCTGATATTACCAACAATCAAGTTCAAGTTATTACCATTGCTCCCTCCTTTGGCGCGACCGATATTGAGCGATTGGTAACATTTCCTATTGAACAAGCCAACAATAACATATCTGGACTAAAAGAAATTAGAAGTTTTTCTCGTTTTGGATTGTCATTGGTCACCATTGTTTTTGATGACGATACGGATATTTATTGGGCTAGACAACAAGTATCGGAACGACTTCAAAAAGTACAAACTCAAATCCCGCAAGGCATTGGATCACCCGAATTAGGTCCTGTTTCAACCGGACTCGGAGAAATTTACCAATATGTTGTTCGTCCTCAAAAGGGATACGAAAAAAGATACAATGATACGGAACTGCGAACCATTCAAGACTGGATCGTGAGAAGACAATTATTGGGCGTAAAAGGCGTTGCCGAAGTGAGCAGCTTCGGTGGAAAATTGAAACAATACGAAATTGCTGTCAATCCCAACAAGCTCCAATCGTATGGATTAACAATAAGCGATGTTTTTACCGCCGTTGAAAAAAACAATCAAAATACGGGAGGTTCCTACATCGAAAAAGGGGCTACTTCATTATTCATAAGAAGTGAAGGTTTGATTGGAACTGTTGAAGACATTGAAAATATTGCCATTAAATCAACTTCAAGCGGAACGCCTCTTTTTATAAGAGATGTTGCCGATGTAAAAATTGGATTTGCTACTCGCTACGGCGCTATGACATATAATGACGAAGGTGAGGTTTCGGGAGCAGTTGTGATGATGTTGAAAGGAGCTAATAGTAGCGATGTGATTAAAAATGTAAAAGAACGCGTAGCTCAAATTCAAAAAACGTTACCCGAAGGTGTGGTTATTGAACCGTTTCTGGATCGGACCAAAATGGTAAATAACGCCATCGGAACGGTAGAAAAAAACTTATTAGAAGGTGCGCTTATCGTAATTTTTGTGTTGGTGGTTTTTCTTGGAAATTTCAGAGCAGGTCTGTTGGTTGCCTCGGTAATTCCTTTAGCAATGCTGTTTGCCATAATCATGATGAATCTTTTCGGAGTAAGCGGAAACTTAATGAGTTTAGGCGCTTTAGATTTTGGATTGATTGTAGATGGAGCGGTGATTATTGTTGAAGCCGTAATGCATCAATTAAGCCATAGTAAAAAGCTCAAAGGTATTGAGGAACTTTCTCAAAAAAACATGGACAAAGAAGTGCAAAGTTCAGCCAGTAAAATGATGAACAGTGCTGTTTTTGGTCAGATTATTATTTTAATCGTTTATCTTCCGATATTTACGTTACAAGGAATTGAAGGTAAAATGTTTAAACCCATGGCACAAACCGTTGCTTTTGCCTTATTAGGTGCATTCATTTTATCGCTAACCTATATTCCGATGATGAGCGCTCTATTTTTAAGCAAAAAAGTGAAGCATCAACCCAACCTCTCGGATAGAATCATGATTAAAATCGAAATGAAGTACCAACACTTACTTCAAAAGATCTTAAATCATCCCAAAAAAGTGATTCTTTCGGTAATTTCTTTATTTGTATTAGCATTAATTACGCTAACTTTTTTGGGTGGCGAATTCATTCCGGCGCTGGAAGAAGGCGATTTTGCGGTAGATACCAGAGTACTAACTGGAAGTAATTTGAATACCACTATCGAAAGCACGCAAAAAGCGGCGCATATTTTAAAAACACAATTTCCAGAAGTAGAAAAAATAGTCACTAAAATTGGAAGTGGTGAAGTTCCAACCGATCCAATGTCGATGGATGCTAGCGATATGATGGTAGTTATGAAAGATAAAAAAGAATGGACTTCTGCCAAAACATTCGATGAAATGGCTGCCAAAATGGGAAAAGCGTTGGAAGATGTTCCAGGAATTACGGCCGGATTTCAATATCCTGTTCAAATGCGTTTTAACGAATTAATGACAGGGGCCCGACAAGATGTAGTGTGCAAAATATTTGGTGAAAATCTCGATACGTTGGCTTTGTATGCTCAAAAATTAGGCAAAATTGTAACTACGGTTCCAGGAACTCAAAACCTTTACATCGAACCAGTTACTGGAATGCCTCAAGTGGTTATTGAATACAATAGAAACGTAATTGCGCAATACCATCTTACCATCGACGATGTGAATAAAGTAATTAATACTGCTTTTGCAGGTCAAAGTACCGGATTGGTTTTTGAAGGCGAAAAACGTTTCGATTTAGTGGTTCGTCTTAACAATAACCAACGAAAAGATATTGAAGATGTTCAGAATTTATTAATTCCAACACCACAAGGAACTCAAATTCCGCTCTCGCAATTGGCCAATGTGGCCATCAAAAACGGTCCGAATCAAATTCAACGGGAAGATGCAAAACGCAGAATTGTAGTCGGATTCAATGTCAGAGGCCGCGATGTACAAAGCATTGTAACCGAATTGCAACAAAAAGTAGACAAACAAATCAAATATCCTGCGGGCTATTACACCACGTATGGCGGTGCTTTTGAAAACTTAAACAAAGCCAAACAACGTTTAATGATTGCGGTTCCGGTATCGTTATTCTTGATCTTTTTATTGTTGTTTTTTGCCTTCAATTCGGTAAAACACGGATTACTCATTTACTCCGCTATTCCGCTTTCGGCAATAGGAGGAATCTTCTTTTTAGCGTTACGCGGAATGCCTTTTAGTATCAGTGCTGGAGTTGGATTTATTGCGCTATTTGGAGTGGCCGTATTGAACGGAATTGTCTTAATATCTGAATTTAACCAATTAAAAAAGGAAGGAATGACCGATTTACATCGAATTGTTATGATGGGAACTAAAGTACGATTGCGTCCTGTATTGATGACTGCATTTGTAGCATCATTAGGATTTTTACCAATGGCCGTGAGTAATGGCGCAGGTGCCGAAGTACAACGTCCGTTAGCGACAGTCGTTATTGGCGGATTGATGATTGCTACTTTCTTAACGTTATTTGTGCTTCCTATTTTGTATGTTCTGTTTGAGAAAGGAATCCATTGGAATCCATTCAAAAAAAGCACCCCGATTTTAATCATTCTGGTTTCGCTATCTTTTTCTAATGCGAAAGCACAAACGCCAGTGACGCTTCAAACAGCCATTGAAACTGCTTTAAAAAATAATGCTACCGTTAAAAACGAACGACTCAAAGCCGATTATCAACAAAAAATTATCCAATCGGCAACCAATCTACCTGCAACAAATATCCTCGCAGATTATGGTCAAATCAATAGTTTTTATAATGACAATCGTGTTGGAATTTCGCAATCATTCAACTTCCCAACGGTGTATTCAAGACAAAAAAAACTCTTTACCGAAGAGTGGAAAACCGCAACCTTAAACGTAGCAATGAAAGAAGCCGAACTTAAAAAAGCGGTTACCCAAACTTTTTATTCCTTACTTTATTTGAATGAAAAAGAAAAACTGCTTCAAAAAAGTGATACTATTTTTTCAGAATTTCTAAAAAAATCAGATTTGCGATTCAAGAAAGGGGAAAGCAATGTTCTAGAAAAAACCACTGCTGAAACCCAACGCGGCAACATCAAATTGCAATTACTGCAGTTACAGCAAGAAAAAGAAGTGGTCAAAAGTCAGTTTCAATTGCTTTTGAATTCTGAAACTAATTACACCCCAAAAGCCGATAATTTCAAGTTAGCTTTAGACAAAACTATTGATAGCACTTTGGTGGCTCAACATCCCAATTTAAAAATTTTAGAACAACAAAAGAACGTGAGTTTGGCATCAACAAAATTAGAAAAATCGAAACTCCTTCCCAGCCTTACGTTGGGTTACAACAACACTTCCATAATAGGAAATGGAGCCAATGATGTCGTTTATGATAAATCAACTCGATTTCAATCGGCGCAATTCGGACTCGGAATTCCATTATTCGGTGGTTCGCAAAAAGCAAAAATCGCTGCTTCAAAAATTGGTGGAACTATTGCTGAAAATGATTTTCAAAAGGAAAAAATGCTTTTAGGAAAACGCTATCGAAATGCATTTTCTAATTATCAAAGTAACCTTGAAAAATTAGACTATTTTGAAAAAACAGCACTTCTAAACGCTAAAATCATCACAGAAACGGCCAACAAACAATTCTACAATGGCGATATTAATTATCTAGATTGGGTAATGCTTATCAATCAAAGCATTGGTATTAAAAACAATTATATTGATACCGTAATCCAACATAATGAAACCATAATTGAACTCAATTACCTTACTTCAAAATTATAAAAATGAAAAATATAGTCATCATATCAAGTTTAATGTTATTTCTTGTGGGATGCAACTCCAAGAAAGAAGAGCAAGCTACAGAAGCCACAACCAATGTAAATTTAGTTTCTATTTCGGAGGCACAACTAAAAAATGCTACCATCGAAACCGGAAAATTAGAGCAGAAAACCATATCATCAACCTTAAAAGTTACTGGAAAAATTGATGTGCCACCACAAAATATGGTCTCGGTTAGTATGCCGCTCGGTGGATACTTGAAAACAACCAAATTGCTTCCAGGTTTGCATATTTCAAAAGGCGAAGTGATTGCAACAATGGAAGACCAGCAATACGTGCAATTGCAACAAGATTATTTGACTACAAAATCGAAATTGTATTTTGCCGAAAAAGAATACCAACGTCAAAAAGAGCTGAATCAAAGTCAAGCTAGTAGCGACAAAGTATACCAACAAGCTGATTCCGATTACAAAACATTGCGAATTACGTTGAGTGCTTTAGCCGAAAAACTGCGATTGATTAATGTAAATCCGAATTCGCTTTCGGAAAAAAACATTTCTAAAAGTGTCAATATTTATGCACCAATAAACGGATTTGTATCAAAAGTGAATGTCAACATTGGGAAATATGTGAATCCAGCCGATGTTTTATTTGAATTGATCAATCCAACTGATATTCATTTGAATTTAAAAATATTTGAAAAAGATATTACTAAATTAGCTATTGGTCAAAAATTAGTAGCTTACACCAACAATCATCCCAATATTAAACACTCTTGCGAAATTATTCTAATCAGTAAAGATTTGTCGATTGAAGAGCATACAGCGGAAGTACATTGTCATTTTGAGAATTACGACAAAACGCTTTTACCCGGAATGTATATGAATGCTGATATTAACGTAAAAAGTAATGATGCGTTAACACTACCCAAAGAGGCTGTGGTAAATTTTGAAGGAAAAGAATATATATTTGTAGTAGTGAACAAAAATCAGTTTCAAATGACTGAGGTAAAAACAGGTAATTCTGAAAATGGAGTAGTAGAAATTTTGAATAATGAATCATTAAGGAAGAATATTGTTGTAACCAAAGGAGCTTATACCCTATTAATGAAATTAAAAAATAAAGCCGATGAGTAATGAAGAAAACTACCAAGAACAGCATCTAAAAAGTTCCGAATTTATAACCGATATGGTTATCGGAATGAGTGATGGATTGACCGTTCCGTTTGCTTTAGCCGCGGGATTAAGTGGTGCTGTTGATAGCAATGCTATTGTCATTACAGCTGGAATTGCCGAAATTGTTGCGGGTTGTATCGCTATGGGATTAGGTGGTTATTTGGCAGGAAAAACCGAACAAGAACACTACGAAAGTGAACTCAAAAGAGAACATTTTGAAGTAGATAATTACCATCAAAAAGAAATTGATGAAGTAAAAGAAATCTTTGCCGATTATGGAATTGACGAAGCAGGACAAACATTAATTGCAAATCAACTTGCTAAAGACAAAGATAAATGGGTTGATTTTATGATGAAATTCGAATTAGGTTTGGAAAAACCCAATCCAAATAGAGCCAGAAATAGCGCTCTAACTATTGGACTAGCTTATGTTGTAGGCGGTTTTTTACCGCTATCAGCTTACTTTTTCACAAATACACCAAAAGAAGGATTGATTGTTTCAGCAATTATTACAAGTCTTTGTTTATTTGTTTTTGGATTTTTCAAAGCTAAAGTTACGGGACAACCTCCAATAAAAGGTGCTTTAAAAGTTACCGCAATTGGGCTGGTTGCTGCTGCGGCAGCATTCGGTATAGCAAAGTTAGTTGGGTAGCGATTTATCAAATAATATTTAAAAGCTCTAATTGATTTTAGGGCTTTTTTTTTATATATTCCTTAATAACTTTTCAAAAGTCTACTATCTATTTGTCTATCATCTATTATCTAAAAAACTTATCTTTGCTTCATTATAATTTTTAACTACATAAAATGTCTGACATTAAACAACTACAAGATTTTACAACACAAGTACGAAGAGACATCCTTCGTATGGTTCATGCAGTAAATTCGGGTCATCCCGGAGGTTCATTGGGTTGTGCTGAATTTTTAGCAGCACTCTACCAAGACATCATGAGCCGAAAAGATGGTTTCGATATGAATGGAACTGGAGAAGATGTATTTTTCCTCTCTAACGGCCATATTTCTCCTGTTTTTTACAGTGTTTTAGCACGAAGTGGATATTTTCCAGTTTCGGAATTAGCTACTTTTAGAAAGCTTAATACTCGTTTACAAGGACATCCAACTACACATGAAGGTTTACCTGGAGTTCGAATAGCATCAGGTTCTTTAGGACAAGGATTATCAGTAGCTATTGGTGCTGCTCAAGCCAAAAAATTAAACAATGATAACCATTTGGTTTTTGCTCTTACTGGTGATGGAGAATTGCAAGAAGGTCAAAACTGGGAAGCCATTATGTATGCGTCTGCAAAAAAAGTAGACAACTTAATTGCAACTGTAGATTACAACGGACAACAAATTGATGGTTCTACCAAAGATGTTTTGAACATGGGTAACTTGAAAGCTAAATTTGAAGCTTTTGATTGGGATGTTTTAGAGATAACAGAAGGAAACAATATTGAAGCTATTATAGGCGGCATGAACGAAGCCAAATCAAGAACAGGTAAAGGAAAACCAGTTTGTGTAATTCTTCATACCGAAATGGGTAACGGAGTTGATTTTATGATGCATACTCACGCATGGCACGGAAAAGCTCCAAGCGACGAACAATTAGCAAATGCCTTAAGACAAAATCCAGAAACTTTAGGAGATTATTAAATGAAATATTTTGGGCTTCTTATTTTATTTCTAACAAGTAGCAACGCCTTTTCTCAAGAAAAGAAATTGAGTTATTATTTTGATGAAGTTTCAGAAACAAATAGTAAACAATACGATATAAATCTAAACTCAAGAGATATTTATTTTAGAAATACTAAAGATTCGAGCTATATAATGAGTTTGCATCAAAATAAAGATTCTGTTTATGCTAGTTTATATGACTACACAAAGTCTATTCTTATAAATTTTAATGTTGACTTTACATACAAAGAGGAAACTGATTTAAAAAAGCTAAACAACATTAGATTATATAATAATGTTACTTATGATAATGGTGGAAAATATAAAAACTATCTCGAAGATTTTGATTTTGAAAAAGATACTATTAAAAATGAAACTTTAGTTCATATTACTAAATACAAAAACAAAAAGAAAAACAAAAAGAAAAACAAAAAGAAAATTATCAACGAATATTATTACTGTTTTACTGATAAAAAAAGTATCATAAAGGACAAAGATAATTTGAAAGATTATTTACTGAACAAGTATAATCTTAACGAAATTAAAAATCAAAATTTAGAGAAAATTATTTTGATTGCAGACGGAAAAAAAACAATCTGAAACTGAATTTTTTATCATTAAAAAAATCGATTATAATTTTAATTTTACTTCCGATGAAATTTTTCCAAAAAATAACACTTCTGCAAATAGAAGAATAATAATTTATAGAAATACAACACAATGAAAAAATATACAAACACAGGAAGTAAAGATACCCGTTCAGGATTTGGTGCTGGAATGACCGAATTGGGACAAAAAAACGAAAACGTAGTAGCGCTTTGTGCCGATTTAATCGGTTCTTTAAAATTTGACGATTTCAAAAAAAATCATCCAGAGCGTTTTTTCCAAATCGGAATTGCCGAAGCCAACATGATCGGAATTGCGGCAGGATTAACTATTGGAGGGAAAATTCCTTTTACCGGAACATTTGCTAATTTTTCAACCGGAAGAGTTTACGATCAAATTCGTCAATCGGTAGCTTATTCAGATAAAAATGTGAAAATTTGTGCGTCACATGCTGGTTTAACATTAGGTGAAGACGGAGCAACACATCAAATTTTGGAAGATATTGGTTTAATGAAGATGTTGCCCGGTATGACGGTAATCAATACTTGTGACTACAATCAAACTAAAGCGGCTACTCTAGCTTTAGCCGATCATCACGGACCTGCTTATTTGCGTTTTGGTCGCCCGGTTGTGCCAAATTTTATGCCTGCTGACGAACCTTTTGTAATTGGTAAAGCTATTATGCTGAACGAAGGAACGGATGTAACCATTATTGCAACTGGACATTTAGTTTGGGAAGCCTTAATTGCAGCAGAAGATTTGGAAGCAAAAGGAATTTCAGCCGAAGTTATTAATATCCACACCATTAAACCATTAGACGAGGAAGCTATTTTAAAATCAGTAGCAAAAACAGGTTGTTTGGTAACTGCAGAAGAACATAATATTCTTGGTGGTTTGGGAGAAAGTGTAGCTAGGACTCTAGCTTTAAACAATCCAAAACCTCAAGAGTTTGTAGCTGTTCAAGATTCATTTGGCGAGAGCGGAACGCCAGAACAATTGATGGAGAAATACAAACTAAACCATCAAGCTATTGTTGAAGCTGCAGAAAGAGCAATCAAAAGAAAGTAATCTTTTATGATAAACTTCAAATCCGTCTCATGTAAATGAGACGGATTTATTATTTCAATTATTATCAATAAAAAAACCATCACGTTATTGTGATGGTTTTACGAAGAGCCGGCGGAGGGACTCGAACCCACGACCTGCTGATTACAAATCAGCTGCTCTAGCCAACTGAGCTACGCTGGCAACTCTTTAGTGGTGCAAATATAATAGTGATTTTTAAATCTCCAAAATATTTTTATACTTTTTTCAGATAATTTTTAATTAAAGAGCATTGATTTTTTCAATCAATTGATTTGCAGTTTGTTCTAATTCTGCATTGATTTGCTTAAAATGTGCTTTTTTATTTTCAACATTTTTTGCATTTACTTTAGTGATTAAAGCATCAAAAGATGTAATAGCTTCATCAATAACTGCATTGCTTGCATCCGTTGGTTTTCCTTCGCTCGTCATTTCATGAATATAAACTGCTTCAATAATATCTCCTAAAACGAAGTTAATGTCTTTTTTTAAATTTTTAACACTTGGCATTTTTTTATTTTTTATAATTTGGTGCAAAAGTACACATAATCTTTGTAATATGAGTTAAGAAATATAGATTTCTAATAGTGATGCCTTTCCCTCGATTTTAAATTCTGACATTGCTGCTGGAATTAATATTGTGTCTCCAGTATTATAATTGTAATTTTCAGTATTAAAAATCAATTTAAAACTTCCCTCTACACACATATAGACTGTAAATGATTCTTTGCTTTTAGTACAATTCAATGCTCCATTAAGAGGAATAAAATTCGTGGTGAAGTAAGGGCAATCCACCATAATATTCGAACGGTTTTCAATTTTTGAATATTCTTTTTGAGCTTCAACAGTATCATAATTAATAGCATCTAAAGCTAAATCTATATGAAGTTCTCTGGTATGGCCACTAGCATCTTTTCGGTCGAAATCATAAATTCTATACGTGATGTCGGATGTTTGTTGAATTTCAGCAATTACAGTTCCAGCTCCAATGGCGTGAACTGTTCCAGTAGCTAAAAAGAAAACATCGCCTTTTTCAACTTTTTTGATATCAAGTAGTTCGATAAAAGTGCCATCTTCATTACTTTTTTTGTATTCATCTGGAGACGATTTTTCTTTAAATCCTACAATTAATTTTGCATTAAAATCGGCTTGCATTACATACCACATTTCGGTTTTTCCAAAAGAATGGTGTCTTTTTTGTGCCAATTCATCGTTCGGATGAACTTGAATCGATAAATCTTCGCGAGCATCAAGGTATTTGAATAATAATGGAAATTGTTTCCCAAATTGCTTGTAAACGTTTTTTCCTAGAATTTCTTCCGGAAATTCGTTTATTAATTCATTAAGGGATTTTCCGATATAATTTCCATTCGAAATTACACTCACGTCATTTGCAACAGTAGATATTTCCCAACTTTCGCCTGTAATTACAGAAGTTATGGGCTTATTCAAATAGGATTTTAATTTTGTTCCTCCCCAAATTCTATCTTTTAAGATAGGGTTGAATTGTAATGGATATAATTTCATAGTCACAAAAGTAAGTAAAGGAGCGTCTTTGGAACAAATTATAACTCTTTTTTAAGGATTTGAAGCGCTTTTTTAATATGAATCATTGATGACATACTGTTGAAAATCATTACGATTACACCTTTTTTATTAATTACAAACGTTTGACGCCCGGGTATAAATAAAAAATCATTTTCAACACCAAAAAGTTTTCGAAGTTTTTTATCGTTATCAGACAGTAAAATAAATGGTAAATTGAATTTACTTTTAAATTTAAGATGGGATTGAACAGAATCAGCACTGATTCCGACAACTTCAGCTCCCAAATCTTTAAATTCTTGATAATTATCTCGGAAACCACATGCTTGAGTAGTACATCCTGGGGTATCATCTTTGGGATAAAAATAAATTACAAGCGAATGTTTACCGATATAATCCTGACTATTAAAAAGTTTTCCATTAGTGTCTTTTGCTTTAAAATCGGGAAGTGTATCGCCTACTTTTAGTGCCATATTAGTTGCCTTTGTACGTTACAAAATTACGAGGTGTTTCATATAATATCACCTCAAGCTCCATATTAGAATCGATGTGCTTTCGGAGTTTATTCCAAATAACAACAGCTATATTTTCGGCAGTGGGATTCAATTCTGCAAAATCCGAAACATCTAAGTTGAGGTTTTTATGATCAAAGGCATTTTCAACATGATCTTTAATCAAATCGGAAAGTATTTTAACATCAATTACAAAGCCAGTTTCAGGGTCAATTTCTCCAGTGACAGATGCAATTAATTCATAATTGTGTCCGTGAAAATTCGGATTATTGCATTTGCCAAAAACAGCGTTGTTTTGTTCCATTGTCCAGTCTTTTCTATATAATCGATGTGCTGCGTTAAAATGTGCTTTTCTGGAAACGGTTACTTTCATATTGATATTTTTATTATTTATTAGCGATTTTTGGCATCAGATTACTTATCGGGTTTAAGAATAATTTAAATCTTGTGTTCTTCAAGATAATGATAAAATTCGTCAAAAATTATTTTAAACCATATCGTATAAGAAGCTGGATTTTGAATCATATCTTCTTTTATAGCTTCAATTGTCATCCATTTCCAACTTTCAACTTCTTCAAGATTAATCTTTGGTTCTTCGTTAGAATAGCCAATCATAACATGATCGAGTTCATGTTCGGTTAAGCCATTGTCAAATGGAGCTTTGTATATGAAATGAAACAATTCTTTGATTTCGGTTGTAAAACCCATTTCTTCCCATAAGCGTCGTTTTCCGGCTTCTATATTGGTTTCTCCCGCTCTCTGATGACTGCAACAAGTATTTGTCCATAACAATGGCGAGTGGTATTTATGATGAGCACGTTGTTGCAACATTACTTCGTTTTTATCATTTAGAACAAAAACTGAAAAGGCACGATGTAAAACAGCTTTTTCATGTGCTTCAAGTTTGTTCATTAAACCAATAGGTTCATCTTTTTCGTTGACTAATATTACTTGTTCTTCTTTCATACCATTTATAAGAAGCACAAAAATACAAAAAAAGATATGATTTAACTATTAGAAATATTAAAGTGAAATTGAACCGAAGAACTACTAATTTTTAATTTAGTAACTGATTGTTGTTTAGGTTTTTTATGGTTAAAAATAATATCTTACTAGCTGATTTTTCTTACCGATCTAAAACTTCTATTAAGACATTTGCTTCTGTTCCACTTGGAAAAGTAATTTTTAGTTTTTGTGCAAGGGTAGGGGCTATTTGTGTAATTTCTTTTCTATCATGAGTTTCTCCTTTTTTGATATTCCATCCATAGAAAATTAGAGGGACATGAGTGTCATAATTGTAAGGTGTGCCATGTGAAGTTCCTGTGGCACCATATTCAATGTAACCAGGTTTGTCCAGTATCACTAAATCACCATCTTGGTTTGGATCGTATCCTTTCGCAATACAATTCAAATAGAAGTCTGTTCCTGTATTAGCGAGAATTTCTTCTTCAGAATACACTCTTTTTACTTGGTCTTGAGTCATCAAGAATTCCTTACATTCTTGTTTCACTTTTTTCAATTTTAACCCTTTTGTTTTAATAACCTCTTTGTCAAAGAATACGTTGAAGTTCGAATAATTCAATAATATGTTTTCGCCATAAGTATCTTTAGAGAATTTCTTCAAAGCTTTTGCTATTTCTTTTGGTTCTATATTAGTAACGTTATATTTTTTATCGTTCAAGAACTTTGCATTTTCTGCGCCTGCATGGTCAGCAGTTAGAAAAACTAAATAATTTCCTTTGCCAACCGTTTTGTCTAAGTAGTTCAAGAGATCGGCTATGGTCAAATCTAAACGTAAATATGTGTCTTGTAATTCAATAGATCGAGGTCCTAAATTATGCCCAACATAATCAGTTGAAGAAAAACTTACAGTTAGAAAATCGGTAGTGTCATCTTTTCCTAGTTCTTCTTTTTCGATGGCTTTTTTTGCAAATTCTTCTAACAAATCATTTCCAAAAGGGGTTGTTCTTATAATTCCAGCATCATTTTTATCATACATCTCTTTTAGATTGTATGGAAAAACAGGATTAGCTCCATTCAACTTCCCTTCGTAAGGATTGTCATCTGCCAGACTTTCATTATAGGTTGCTATCGGTTTTAGTAAATCCCAGCCTTTATTGATGTAGGTCATGTAATGTTTTTCTGAATTAAATTCGGTTACCCACTCAGGTAATTTTTCGCCGTAAAAAGAACTAGAAATGAAAGCCCCTGTTTTGCTATACCAAAATGCCCAATTAGCAAAATGTCCAGCCGGGAGAATGGCGCCTCGATCTTTTAAACTTATGCCAATAACTTTGCCTTTGAAGTTGGTTGACAAACGTAATTCGTCTGTAATAGTGGTCGATAAAAGATTTTTAGGAGACATTTCACCTTCATTTTTTGTACCGTCACCAATAGTTTTTACTGCATCATCATCGGTACAATACATTTCTTTTCCCAATTTTCTACTGAACCATTCATTACCAACGATTCCATGAGTAGAGGGAGTAGTTCCTGTATATATCGAAGCATGTCCAGGCCCTGTATACGTTGGCATATAATTGTATTGCATGTTTTGATATACATAGCCATCATTCATCAATCGCTTAAAACCATTGGCAGAAAAATCATTTGAAAAACGATACAAATAATCCATTTTCATTTGATCGACTACAATTCCGACAACCAATTTTGGACGGTCTTGTGCTTGTGAATTCATAGAAATCAAAACAAGTAGTACTATAATAATCTTTTTCATCGAAATAGAATTTAAACAAAAGTATAAATTTGAAAGCAATAAGAGATGATGAAATCATTAAGATTTTATAACATATTTTTATTGCAGTTGCTTTTTATAAATATCAATATTTGCTTTTATTTTTGAATCTAATTCAGGTTCTTTAATATCCGTAAGTTGTTGCATGGTCTCCCAAATGATTTTTGCTACAATATAGCGAGACATTTCTTTATCATCTGCGGGAATGATATACCAAGGAGCATGTTTTTTAGACGTTTTATTGATAGCTTCTTCATAGTACTTCATATAATCATGCCAACGTTCCCGTTCTTGCAAATCGCCAACTGAAAACTTCCAATTGTCGTCGGGATTTTCCAATCGATTCAGTAGTCGTTTCCTTTGTTCTTCTTTGCTTAAATGCAGAAAAAACTTTAGTACTATAGTTCCGTTATGAGCAAGATGTTTTTCAAAATGGTTGATGCTTTCAAAACGATTATCCCAAAAATCTTCAGTAATATCCTCCAGTTTTTCAATACCCGGAAGATTAACGTTTAAGAGATATTCAGGATGTACCCTTGTTACCAAAACATTTTCATAATGTGTTCTATTGAATACTGCAAACTTACCTTTCTCGGGCAATGCAACGTAGTGACGCCACAAGAAATCATGTTCAAGCTCATGTGGCGTAGGGGTTTTGAAGCTTTCGACAACAACACCTCGCGGATTAAATTCTTTGAATACTTCTCTTATCAAACTGTCCTTACCACTAGTATCCATCCCTTGAAGACAAATTAAAAAAGCATATTTATTGTGTGCATACATTGCATCTTGCTTTTTGCTCAACTTTTGTTGCACTTTTAATAGCTTCTCTTTCTTTTCATCATCGGTAGCGTTGATGTTTAATCGAGTAGAAAATTTTGATAATTTGATGGGATATATAACTTTAAAATCATTAGAATCTATGGAGTCCATGGTTGCCTATTTATTGAGAGTAAATATACCAAATTTTAAAAAACAAATAAAAAACCTCATGATTTTTGACTTAAAAGAGGAGTAATTATAAGAGAAATAAACCCTGACATTTTGTTGAATTTGTCAGAGTTAATGGTAGTTTAAATAAAATTATGTCTTAACGTCTGCCTTCTATTTTAGCGGCGTTTATTTTAGGTGTTGTATTTCTCGGAGTTGCATTTCTCGGAGTGCCATTATTGATAGCTCTTGGTGCTGTAGTATTATTTCGAGGAACATTATCATTGCCATTGGCTCTTGGGGTATTTATTTGTCGCGGATTAGAATTAGTATTTTCTTGATGCGGTCGTGGTGTTTCTATTGGTCTTGGGGAAGGGTTATTTTCTTGATTCTGTGTTGGAGTCATAACAGCTTGTGGCGAAATAGACACATTGTGTTGATTTTGTCGAGGAGAAACGGCTCTAGGATTTGCATTGGTGTTAGTTTCATTTGGAATACCATTCAATCTTGGGTTACTAGGATTATTTCTTGTTCCTCGAGGAGAAATGGTATTTGTTTGATTACTATTTTCAATTCCCTTTGGAGCAATATCACGAGTATTGTTTATGTTTCTTGGAGTGCCATTTTCATGATGATTTTCATCGCCAAAATTTCTATATTGATGACCATTGTAGGTTTCTCGATAAACATTGCGTCTATTATTTTCAACAACAATAGTAGAATAATTTCTTCGAGAAACATAGTTAGAGTAATAGACCGTACTTCTCACTTCAATAGTTCTTTGGTAATAAACATCGGCATAATAATGACGGTGATATCTCCAATAACTCTCATAGAAAACAGGTGCCCATGGATTCCAATACACAGGATAATATCCCCAATTGTATGGCGAACGATATACAACATAAGTTGGTGCAAAAAGAAAGTTAACAATTAACCAATCATTTGTAGGATGATATTTAGGGTGATGTTCATTAACATATACTGAACCAGATTGATATCCGGGATTTGGTGTTCCTACTGTAGCTAATTCTGATGGTTCAATGATATAATTTTTACCATACAAAGCTTCGTCTCCTATAATTTGAATAAATACTTTGCCGGATGGTTCTTTAACTACTTCAATTACTGCCACATCTTGATTTTCTGTCGGACTTATTGGGTCTTGAATAACAATAGTATGCGTATTGCTCACTTCATGACTCAATATTCTTAAGTAGTCAATTTTTCTATCATTGTTTAGATCTAAATTATTGATGTTTTTAGACTTGTCATTTAAGGCACGTTCAAATTCTTCTAATGTAGGAGACTTTTGAAAGATATCCAATACAGCATATAAGTTTAAATTATCTCCTGGTAACCCCAATGCCATTGTTTCACCATTATTTTGAGAAAAGCCAGAAAAAATAACTAGCAAAACCGCAACCGAAGCAAAAATATTTTTCATAGTATGAATTTTAATGAAGAATAAATGTACCTCTTTTTTGAATAGTAAATAAAAAATTAACTTTTATTTCTCAATTTCTTTCAAACTTTCCATTTTCTTATGGGCCAAGAAGCCTTTGATGTCCTCAAAATGCTCTTTTACGCGTTTATTTCCAAATTCAAAAACTTTGGTTGCCAATCCGTCTAGGAAATCTCTATCGTGAGAAACAAGAATTAGTGTTCCGTCAAAATCGCGCAAAGCATCTTTAATAATGTCTTTGGTTTTCATATCCAAATGATTGGAAGGCTCATCCAGAATCAATAAGTTTACAGGTTCCAATAATAACTTGATCATGGCTAAACGTGTTTTCTCTCCGCCCGAAAGCACTTTCACTTTCTTTTGAACGTCATCGCCTTGAAACATAAAAGCACCCAGAATATTTTTGATTTGGGTTCGAACATCACCCACGGCAATATGATCAATGGTTTCAAATATGGTGGCGTTTTCATCGAGCATTGCTGCTTGATTTTGAGCAAAATAACCAATTTGAGCATTATGACCAACTTCTACCGAACCACTATTAATGTCTATTTCTTTCATAATGGCTTTAATCATCGTCGATTTTCCTTCACCATTTTTTCCAACAAAAGCTACTTTGTCGCCACGTTCAATTACAATATTGGCATCTTTAAAAATCAAATGATCACTATAAGACTTTTCTAAATCTTTCACAATAACAGGATATTGCCCTGAGCGAACCGATGGTGGAAATTTTAATTTTAAAGCCGAATTATCAATTTCGTCCACCTCGATTGGAACAATTTTTTCCAACATTCTAACACGCGATTGTACGGCATCGGTTTTAGAAAATGTGCCTCGAAATCGGTCAATAAAAGCTTGATTGTCGGCAATGAATTTTTGTTGTTCATCATAGGCTTTTTGTTGATGCACTCTTCGGTCTTTTCGCAATTCTAAATAATGAGAATATTTAGCTTTGTAGTCATAAATTCTTCCCATCGTTACCTCAATTGTTCGATTGGTAATGTTATCAACAAAAGCTCTATCATGCGAAATCACCATTACAGCTTTGGCCGAATTGATTAAAAAATCTTCCAACCATTCAATGCTATCCATATCTAGGTGATTGGTTGGCTCATCGAGAAGTATTAAATCGGGTTTGGTCAATAAAATTTTGGCCAATTCAATTCGCATACGCCATCCTCCCGAAAATTCTTTAGTTGGACGATTGAAATCTTCTCGTTCAAAACCAAGACCTTTTAAGATTTTTTCAACCTCCGCTTCATAGTTTACTTCTTCAATCGAGTAATATTTTTCAGAGAGTTCCGAAACTTTTTCAATCAATTTCATGTATTCATCGCTTTCATAGTCGGTTCGAATGGTCAATTGTTCATTGATGTCATCAATTTCTTTTTTCATGTTTAAAACAGTTGCAAAAGCTTTGGATGTTTCTTCCAGAACGGTGCAATTGTCTTCGGTTAATAAATGTTGCGGCAAATAGGCAACAACCGCATCACTGGGTGTCGAAATAGAACCACGAGTGGGTTTGTTGGCTCCTGCAACAATTTTTAATAAAGTAGATTTTCCTGCTCCATTTTTACCCATAAGAGCAATTTTATCGGTTTCATTAATAGCAAAGGTTACTTCACTAAAAAGAGTGGTGCCACCAAATTCAACGGCAATATCGTTTACTGTAATCATGTTTATTGAGTTGGAAATTAGAAGATGGAACACAAAAGCTCACATCCACTTATCTTTTAAAGGTGCAAAGATAGATTTTTTATAAGAATAGAATGTTTTGTTATCAATAAGCTTTATGAAGTTAAAATTTTATGGAGTATTGTTCACTGATTATCATGATCAACTTACTGTGAATCTTTGGTTATAATTTATGAAATTCGAGCCGAAGAGCTTTATAACAAAGTTTAGGTGTTTTACATTAGTTTGCCAATAAACTGAATTAGTTTGTTATTTTTTTTAATAAATTTGACAATTAAAAGCGTGACAAATATTCGCATATACAACCTAATTTGGGTAGATTGATGAATGTTTTGCATATAAAAATTAATGGCAATATTGCGGTAAAACGTTCAAAAACTCGGGTATGAAATCAAATTTTTCAAATAAATTAAAATGGTTTAAGAAAAAAATTAGTTGGAATTATAAATACAGTATCGGAAAATGGAACTTTATGGGAAAAGAGCAATTGCGCTACAACGCAATTGTTGATTTAATAAAAAGTTGTGAAATTCAAAATTTAAAAATATTAGACTTAGGTTGCGGATATGGTTCCCTAAGTAATTATTTAAAAAATACAGAATATGAATTTTGTCTTGGAATTGATTTATCATCAAATGCAATTTCAAAAGCGAAAAAAGAAAATTATAAAAACGCAAAATTTTTAGTTGCTGACATTCATCAATTCAAAACAGAAGAAAAATTTGATGTAATAATTTTTAATGAAGTTTTGTATTATTTAGACAATCAAATGGAAATTGTTAAAAAATATTCAAATTACTTAAACAATGAAGGTTATTTTATTTTTTCATTTTATCTTGTCAAAGAAGATTTAATTCTAGAATTGAATAACAATTACAAATTAATTAAAACTGAAGTTGTAAAACAAGCTGAAAATGTATTTTGGGGAATAAGTCTATATAAAGGAAAATAACTTGCTATAGTTACTGCCAT
The DNA here is from genome assembly GCA_964610785.1 of uncultured Flavobacterium sp. Lineage (GTDB taxonomy): Bacteria > Bacteroidota > Bacteroidia > Flavobacteriales > Flavobacteriaceae > Flavobacterium. Next base: position 26,880 of record CAZSZH010000009.1, read on the forward strand.
TAATCACCGTTGTTGTTCCGTAATCTTTTTCAAATATTAAAAAAATCACTTCTTGAGAGGCGATTTTAATAAAATGTTTTAAATTAAATTCTAAAATAATTTTAAGTAATTTATTTGTTTAAATATTTTTTAATTGAATTGAAAATCCCAAAATCCAATTAGTAAACTTTAGAATTTGGGATTTGTATATTAATTCATCACTTATTATTCTCTATCACATAATTTAATACTTTCGTCATTAAATGCACTCTGTCTTTTCCTAAAACATTGTGTTTGTGCATGGGATAAACAAAGAAATCAACTTGTTTTTCCGCTTCTACAAACTTTTTTAGTAACGCAAAATTTTGTTGCATTACTACCGTATCATCATTTGTTCCATGAATTAGAAGTAGTTTACCCTTCAAATTAGTAACATAGTTTAAGGTGCTTGCTTCATCAAAACCTTTTTGATTTTCTGCTGGAGTGTCCATGTAACGTTCTCCATACATCACTTCATAATATTTCCAATCTGTAACCGGTCCGCCAGCAACAGCCACTTTAAAAGTATCGGGTTTTCTTAACATTAACGAAGTGGTCATAAATCCGCCATAACTCCAACCATGAACCGCCAGACGATTACCATCTACATAAGGCAACGATTTTAAATAATCAACCCCTTTCATTTGATCTTCCATTTCATTGACGCCTAGGTTTCTGTGAATAACACTTTCAAACGCAAATCCTCTATTGCCAGAGCCTCTATTGTCTACCGTAAAAACTAGATACCCTTGTTCCGCCATCCAATACATCCAAAGATTAGCACCGTCCAGAAATGAATTGGTAATCATCTGTGCATGAGGGCCTCCATAGACATAGACTAAAACAGGATATTTCTTTGTAGGATCAAAATTACTAGGTTTAATTAAACGAGTATATAAATCGGTTAGACCATCAGCTGCTTTAATTGTTTTGATATCGGCGGTACCTAGTTGATAGCCGTCAAATTTATTTTTGCTCACCAGTAAAGTGTTGTTTTTCAAATCTTTATCTATCAATAATGATTTTGACGGAGTAGCATGATTAGAATATTCATCAAAATACCAATTGCCATCTGTTGAAACCGCAAAAGTATGTACCCCTTCGTCTTTTGTGAGCAAGGTTTGTTTGCCTTTTAAATCTACTTTATAAACCAACATATTGGTAGGATTGGCTCCTGTTGCTTTAAAATAAATTTCTGTGCCTGATGGATTGGCTCCAATAATTTCTTTGGCAGCAAATTGATTTACAGTCAATTGTTTGATTAATTTACCTTCAATAGAATAATAATATAAGTTTTTAAAGCCATCTTTTTCACTCAACCAAACAAAGTTGTATGAATTAGCACTTGGAAAAAAAGCTTCATGTTCAGGTTCTACCCAAGCCTTATTTTTTTCATTAAAAATAGTTCTTACAAAAGCGCCTGTATTAGCATCATATACATTCAAATTCATGTCATTTTGCGCCCGATTTAATTCTGCTATCAAAACATATTTCTCGTCGGTAGACCATGAAAGATTAGTTAAATAATCATCTGCAACACCGCTTTTTGGAGTGATAAAAACTGTTTTTTTAGTAGCAAGATTATAAATCCCAACTCTAGGTTTCTCCGATTTTTGTCCAATCATCGGATACTTCAGGTTGATTAATTTTCCGGGAGTTTCCGTAATATCCAACAAAGGATAATCGGCTACTTGGCTTTGATCTTTTTGATAAAATGCCAAAAAAGTTGATTTCGGAGACCAAAAAATTCCGTTTTTAATGCCAAATTCATTTCGAGCAATCGATTGTCCAGAAACAATTCCCTCATTCGATTCGTTGGTTACTGCAACCTTTTCTTTGTTCTTGTTGATGAAATATAGATTGTTTTTTTCGGTAAATGCCAAATTTTGTTTAGAGGCATCAAATGTTTGATTCTCGGCAGTTTCTGATGTTTCCTGAACGTTCTTGCCTGATTTTGTAGTCAAAGAATACTGGTAATACTTCCCATTTTCTGAAATCAAAATCGTTGCAGCGTCAATCCATTCTAATCCTGTAAAATTTTTTAATTTAGTTCCTAAAGCGGCATTAATTTCAGATAATGTTGCGACTTCTTTTGGATTCGAATCTGTGGTAGAAGCCATCATTATTTTAGTACCCAAAGCGGCATAATACACATAATTATGTGTGTTTGGAATCCATTGAAAGCCTTCCATTTTATTGGCTCTAAAAGCTTTATTTTGCTGCATTACAGCTTCGTCTAAAGTAAATGTTTTTACCTGTGCTTGAACTAGTGTAGCAACCAATAGACTGAAGAAAACTACTATTTTTTTGTTCATGATTGAAATTTGTTTGTAGGGATAAAGATAAGAATTTGAAAGAATAAATTGCAACTGGTAATGAATTAACCAGAACAACTTATCGGTTATTTTTTGCCACGACTTACACGAATTAACACTAATTCTAAATTATAGAAAAAAATTACAAAAATTTATCTGTCTTCTGCGGATTCGTTGAAATAATAAGATATACAAATTTGTGTAAATTTCTGTAATTCGTGGTTGACTTTTGGTATGTTTATTCGCCTTTTAATTCCTTTTTGTTAATCCAAATAGGTTTTTCATTTGGTTTGAGAACCAAAATATCAATGGGTCCGCCTACCGTTTTTTCTTTTTGTTGAAAACGAATGGTTTCAATAGTAGTTCTAACGGCATATAACGAAAAGTCTATTGCATCTTGTAACGTCATATAATCCCATGGAATCGAAGAATTTGGCAATTCAACCCAATTTCCGCATTGATTCACTTTCACACTTTGAATAAGTCGCAATAACACTTCTATTTCACCACCCCAATTAGCGCCATTGATTACTTTTTCACCGGCAGTATTTATTCTATTATATGTTTTCTCTGCTATATTCGTGAAGTAAGCATAAGGAGTCGAAATACCATGCTCCACTTTATACCCAATTAAGTAGAAGTTTATAGCAGGATAATTAAATTGACTTCCAAAAAAGTCTAATAACAATTGAGGCATTTCATCAATAGTAGTATCCTCTTTTACAAACTGCTCTGTAAATTGGTTGATAAAACCCGCAATGGGAATCCCATTGATAGAAGCCGTTCCAAAAGTTCCTAATCCAAATTTATCTTTAATGACAAATATCTTGTTATTGGAATCAGAAGCCGAAATGGAATGCGTTTGTTCGCCAGTGGCTGATTTGGTAATCCAGTTGAGCGTCAGTCGGCTATCGCCTGCGAGCACAATTCCTTCGGGAACATATAAAGTTACAATTAATGACATTTTAGATTATTAGATTATTAGATAATTGGATAATTAGTTAAGCAAATGTTATGATTACGAACAAAACGAGTGCTAAAGTACTAAATCTAATGATTTGTTCAAGAGTTTATACCTTTTTTTTGGATAGTCGTGTCACATCGACAACAGTTAAACTCATTGTGTGTTTTCTTACTTCTTGAATTATATTCCTATATTTGATGAAACAAATAAAGTTTGATATTGTTTAGATTCAAATACCTAGATTTGGGAAGACAAATCTGATTTGAAAAAATATAATTTACAGAAAATTTTGATAAAAACAGTCGAATTCAAAGATAGAATTAAGAATAATGAATTACTACCTAATTTGACGGGACTAAGGTTTTTATTAGCATTTTTAGTGGTTATATTTCATGTTTCTCAATTTTGTCAAAATAGAGGTTTTCCTTATTGTAATGATTTAGCTTTATTTAATAAAGGTGAAGAAGCCGTTTATATGTTTTTTTCTTTGAGTGGTTTCTTAATTATTCGACAATTATTTATCGAGAAATCTGTTAGCTCTTCAATTAATCTAAAAAGATTTTTCTTAAGAAGAGTCGTAAGAATATTTCCATTGTACTATTTAGTATTAACCTTTGGATTAGTATATTATAGATTTATTTTGCCTTATTTTGGATTTGATTATGAAAATAACTATGATTTAGTTTATGGTATTTTCTTATCATATACTTTTTTTCCTAATATATATGCTTCTTACAGTCCAGGAGGTATTATTGAAGTATTATGGTCAATAGGAATTGAAGAGCAATTTTACTTATTATTTGCGCCAATATTTTTTATTATTCCTTTTAAAAAAATCATTCGGTTTTTAATATTATTTACCATTTTATACTTTATTGTATATTTTTCAGAAGTAATTAAATTTATGAGGAATTATAATATGCTATTTTTTTATTTTTCATTTAGTGGATTATGTTCAATTGTATCTTTACATAAAAATACTAAACTGGAAACTTTTAAATATTTATTTTATTTTGTCTTTATAATTTACTTCACAACATCAATCTTTAGAGCTAATTTGAGTGATTTTTATTACCATCTACTCAGCATGATTTTATTTGGTCTAACTCTATCAAGTTTGGTTGAAAAACCAATAAAAGTACTAGAAAATAAATTGTTAATCTATTTAGGTAAAATTTCATATGGAATTTATATGTATCACGCCATAATGATGCAGTTTGTTGGATTTATATTTTTAAAATCTAATTTATTTTTAAAAATTTCGAATTTGCAATCTATAATTATATTCAATCTTTTAGTTTTTATTGCAACAATTATTACAGCACATTTATCTTTTAACTATTTCGAAAGTTATTTTTTAAATTTAAAATACAAATCAATAGTAAACAAGAAATAAGAGTCCTCCTTTAAAAGCAATTGTGATTAATTGAAGCACTTAAAAATGTGCATAAAAAAACAACCTCTCGGGGTTGTTTTTATCAATACTAAAAAGTACTATTTTAAGTTTTGTAAGTTGTCAGTAAAAACCTTCTAAACATATTGCGATGATTTTATGGTCATTTTAAACGTGTCCAAATCAAAGGTATCGTATTTACTCAATACATGTGTTACTAAATGATTAATAGAAATAGGTTGTCCCATTTCTATTTGAGTTAAATTAGTATCTTTAATTTCGCGTCCGTCCACAAGAATTACAAGCCCAGAACCAATCGCTTCCATTTGTTTTCCATTGGTAATCAACAATCCTGTGTCTTCTCCAAGACCAATACCCAATACTTTTGGATTTCCAACGACCGCTTGAAACAACCGCCCAATTCTACCTCGTTGTACAAAATGCGTATCAATAATAACACCATCAATCAATCCCAATCCCGAAGTGATTTTTACTTCGCCTTTCAACAACGCTTCGCTACTACTCCCTTGATAAATCATATTGTTAGAAGCAGCAGCAGCACCTGCAGAAGTTCCGGCATAAATGAAATTTTCGTTTAAATATTTATCTACTAAAATATCATGAAATGCTGTTCCACCAAGAATAGAAGTCAATCGCAATTGATCACCACCCGTAAACATAACCACATCGGCAGCTTTCAAACGCTCCAAAACTTCGGGAAGCATGGCTTCTTCTCGTTTTTCCATATTTAGCACATCTACATTATTTGCACCTAAATAACTCAATGCTTTTACATACTCCGGACCAATTTCTTTTGGAATTTTCGATGCGGTTGTAATAATTTCAATTCTAGATTGCTCCTTATGTTTAGATTCCTCAATGACTCTTTTTAATATTCCTTCTTCAAAGAAATTCAAATTCTTTGCTGCATTCTTATCTAAATCTGTTTCAGAAAAACTGCCTTTATCAACAGCGCCTCCTATTATTATTAATTTTCCGTGTATTTTCATAAAGCAAAAATAACTATTTCAGATTATTGACCAAACGATTTTTCCTTTTTGAAGCGAAACTTATTGACTATTTGTTAACCATATTCCCGCTATTCGTTATAATCTTTCCTCATTTGTAATTTCGCTTGCGCTCAATCAAACAAAAAGAGGAAAGGATTTTCACTACTATCGGGGCTAGCTAGGTATCGAATTGGTTATCAAATCACAATTCAAAGGCACTTTGGTTTCAAAATCACATTAATTGTGGCAAGATTCATTTTGTATCGTCGAAATGTATTTTGATACCGATAGAAAATAAAAAACAAACTTTTTCTCATAAAAATTGTTTGCGTATAACAAATATTTTTTATTTTTAACAAATACATTAAATTCAATCCAAAACAAAACAGCATCATATTATGAAAATTGATAAAATTCAAGCGTTACGAGGACCAAATATTTGGAGTGTACAAAGAAAAAAATTAATCCAAATGCGTTTGGATTTAGAAGAACTAGAAGAGCGTCCAACCAATAAAATTGAAGGTTTTAGAGAACGTATTGAAGCCATGTTTCCCACCATGATTGAGCATCGTTGTTCCGAAGGTTGCCGCGGTGGATTCTTTTCTCGTGTAGAACGAGGCACTTGGATGGGACATGTTATTGAACACATCGCACTGGAAATTCAAACGCTTGCTGGAATGGAAACTGGTTTTGGGAGAACTCGTGAAACCAAAACACCTGGAGTTTATAATGTAGTTTTCAGTTACACAGAAGAAAATGTCGGACTATATGCTGCCGAAGCTGCCGTAAACATTGCTCAAGCCTTGATTGACGGAACAGATTATGATGTAGAAGTCGACATTCAAAAAATGCGTGAAATTCGCGAACGTGTGCGATTGGGTCCTTCTACAGGAAGTATTGTAGAGGAGGCGGTAGCTAGAGATATTCCATGGATTCGTCTCGGTACAAATTCTCTAGTACAATTAGGATATGGTGTCAATCAAATGCGTTTTCAAGCAACCATTACTTGCAAAACAAGTAGTATCGCGGTAGATATTGCTTGCAATAAAGAACAAACTAAGAAAATGTTGGATGCAGCTTCCATACCTGTGGCAAGTGGCGGAATCTGTGTAGATGAGGAAGATTTAGAAGAAGTAGTTAGGAAAATTGGATATCCAATTGTGTTAAAACCATTAGACGGAAATCACGGAAAAGGAGCTTCTATCAATGTAAAAACTTGGGAAGAGGCAGTTGAAGGACTAGCATACGCCAAAAAATACAGCCATCGTGTCATTGTAGAAAAATTTATTACCGGTTATGATTTTAGAGTCTTAATTATTGATAACAAACTTGTTGCCGCTGCCAAAAGAGAACCCGCTCACGTCAAAGGAGATGGAAAGCAAAATATTCAACAATTGATTGAAGAAACGAACAAAGATCCAAGGCGCGGTTATGGACACGAAAATGTTCTTACACAAATTGATGTTGATAGAGATACCACCGATTTATTAGAAAAATTAGGCTATACATTAGAAACTGTTCCTAGAAAAGATGAGGTGGTCTATTTAAAATCAACCGCTAATTTAAGTACGGGTGGAACTTCGGTAGATATAACCGAAATGATGCACCCAGAAAATATTTTCCTTTGTGAACGTATTTCTCGGGTGATTGGTCTTGACATTTGCGGGGTAGATATAATGGCAGAGAACTTAACACAACCTCTGAAAGAAACCGGAGGTTGTATCCTTGAGGTAAATGCTGCTCCCGGATTTCGTATGCACCTCGCCCCTTCAGAAGGATTGCCGAGAAACGTTGCAGCTCCGGTTATTGACATGCTTTATCCTCCAGGAAAACCAAGTCGTATTCCCATCATAGCGGTTACCGGTACCAATGGAAAAACTACTACCACACGATTAATGGCGCATATTGTTAAGAATAATGGCTATAGAGTTGGGTTTACCACATCAGATGGGATTTATGTTCAAAATCATTTGATGGAAAAAGGAGATACTACTGGGCCGATTTCCGCCGAATACATTCTGAAAGATCCTACGGTCGAATTTGCTGTTTTAGAAACTGCTCGTGGCGGAATCCTTCGTGCTGGCCTGGGTTTCAGCCGTTGTGATATTGGAATAATAACAAACATTCAAGAAGATCATCTAGGATTGTCAGACATTCACACACTTGATGATTTAGCGCGTGTAAAAGCTACCGTCGTTCGCAGTATCAAAAAGGATGGATGGGCAATTTTAAATGCAGAAGATGATCAATGTTTGAAAATCGCCAATGAGTTAAGTTGCAATATTGCTTACTTCGCAATGGACGAGAATAATCCAAAAGTAAAACAATTTGCCAAAGAAGGAAAAATCGTTGCGGTGTATGAAAATGGTTTTATTACTATCAAAAAAGGTGAATGGAAAATCCGTGTTGAGAAAGCGACACATGTGCCTTTGACTTTGGGAGGAAAAGCTAAATTTATGATTGCTAATGTGCTTGCAGCGACTTTAGCTGCTTATTTACAAGGGTTTAAAACCGAGGATATTAGCCTATCATTGCAAACGTTTATTCCTAGTACGGCACAAACGCCGGGTAGAATGAATATTTTTGAGTTTAAAAAATTCAAAGTATTGATTGACTTTGCTCACAATCCAGCGGGATACAGAGGAGTAGAAGAATATTTAAGTAGTATTGATGCTACCAAGAAAATTGGAATTATTGCAGGAGTAGGCGATCGACGTGATGAAGATATCAAAGAATGCGGATTGATTGCAGGTAGAATGTTTGACCACATCATCATCCGACAAGAGAAGTACTTACGCGGAAGAACCGAACAAGAAATCATCGATATCATTGTATCTGGAATTGGTGAAGCCAACAGAAATGTATCGTATGAAATTATACCACTGGAAACCGAAGCTATCAAACATGCCATTGATCACGCTGAAGACGGAAGTTACATTACTGCATTGAGTGATGTTGTGACTAACGCTATTAATATTGTTCAAGAATATTTGGACAAGGAGAATGAAGGCGACAACATATAACTGAAGATTGAAAAGAAAAGCGACTATATTTCCTTAAGAATTTATAGTCGCTTTTTTTATTTTAATAGATTTTACTTTGTAAAGAAAAAACTAGAAGTAGTTAGAAGAACTTATTATTCCTCAGTTCCCTCACCTGATTTTCTGTAGATGTAATTACCATATATATGGCGTTTTGCGAAACGATTAGGTGATTCAGCATTAACCATTTTTACATAAATATTTCTCGGAACACCAAGATATTCATAGGAAATTCCATTCAAATGAGTAATCAGTAACGTCTGTTTCTCTAAACGAAAATCAAGAATATTAAAGTTATTGATGGTTTCTTGATATTCAGGAAGATTTTTTTCAAGTGTTTCATTTGAAATACTCACTAAAAAATGGTAAGCACTAATAATATTTTTGCTGGTTTCTTCCGCAGCAAGTTTTCCTGCTTCATCATCAGCAAATTTATCAGGATGATTATCCTTCATACTATTTCGATAAATAGTTTTCAATTCCTTTAGAGTCACATTTTTGTCAACTCCCAATAATTTTCTGTACTCAATAACTCTTTTCATAAACTAATTTTGTGATAAAAAAATAAAGCCAATCTTTTCAGAATGGCTTCTATTGTAATAGTAACTAGATGTAGACCTGTTACTATGGTTCATGAGTTATTTGTTTGCCCATAAACCGCTTAATATATAAACCTAAATATGCGTTTTCGATTTTAAATCGGTGCAAATGTAATTAAAAATATAGATTAATTCTTAAAAAAAATATTTTTGAAAATCAAATAGTATACTTTTAAACTTTTTAGGTACTCGTTAATTGAGTATTATTTTTTCTTGCTTTTAGCTTTCTTTTTTCTTTTAGCTTTAGCTTTTTCAAGTTTTTTGGACTTAGCTTTTTTAATCTTTTTTTGTTTTGCTTTTTTATCTTTCTTTTTCTTGTTCTTTTTTTCAAGATCTTTTTTAGCTTTTTTCTTCTCTTTATCTTTTTTCACTTTAAGTTTATGTTTAGTTTTTTTATTTTTTTCGGAATTAGTTACGACCTCGATTTCGATTTCTTCAACAATAGTAGTGTCTTCTTCCAAAATATCTGTAGAAGGTTCTTCAGTATTTTCAACGGATACAACTTTAGGTTTTGATACTTTTGTTCTAGGTTTTGGAGTGATTTTTGGTTCTTCCAAAATTGAATTTTCTACAATAGTATTATTGATTTCTTTTACTTCAGGTTCTATTTGTGAAGTATTTGAAGGCTGGTTTGAATTACTCTCCATATTATAATAATGTTAAATTAATGTAAATTTTATGTTAACAAAAGTAATCTTTAAAACAATACGGCAATGTTAAGTTTTTAAAATGATTGAAAAATTAACATTGAAACTATCTTTTATAATTAATTTAAAGTTTGTTACGATGCGCAAACAAAGCTTAACTTTAAGATAACGGTTTGGTAATCAAAAACTAATATTACTGTTTTAAATTTGTTATTTATTAATTCAAAATAGTTTCGTTGCAAATTATACTATTTTCTATTTTAATTCCTTCATTGAGTAATTTCTTCACTCTTAGAGCAATCAACTTTAATTTTAATTGCCAAAGTTCAAATTTGAATATCGTTTTGAATAGCATTAAAAACAAATAAAATCTATAGTCATGCCAAAAATTAAAAAAAGAAAAATTGATTTATTAGTGCTTTCCGATATCCATCTTGGAACGTATGGTTGTCAAAGCAAAGAGCTTATGAACTATTTGAATAGTATCAAACCTAAAGTAGTTGTTTTAAATGGCGATATAATTGATATGTGGCAATTTAGTAAAAGATATTGGCCTAAATCTCACATGCAAGTAGTACATAAAATTATCAATTGGTTTACTAAAGGAGTTAAAGTTTATTATATCACAGGTAATCATGATGAAATGTTGCGAAAATTTGCAGGTTTCAAAATGGGGAAATTAAGTATTGAGAATAAGCTGGTATTAGATTTAGATGGCAAAAAAACTTGGATTTTTCACGGCGATGTATTCGATGTAACCATGAAACATTCTAAATGGCTGACTCGATTAGGTTCTCATGGTTATGACTTATTAATACTGATCAATGCTTTTTGCAATTGGTTGTCTCTAAGAATGGGAAGAGGTAAAATTTCGCTATCAAAAACCATTAAAAATAGTGTAAAGAAAGCCGTTAAATTCATTAATGATTTTGAAAAAACTGCTGCTGATATTGCTATTTCTAATGGTTATGATTATGTGCTTTGTGGTCATATTCATCATCCTGAAATGAAAACAATTATTACAGAAAACGGGCAAGTAGAATATCTAAATTCGGGTGATTGGATTGAAAATCTTACAGCATTGGAATACAATAATAAAGAATGGAAATTGTTTAAATATAATGCTGAAGAATTTAAAGAATCCGAAAAAGATACCGATGATGCTTTAGTTTTAATGGAACATGAACAAATTTTTGAACAAATGTTAGGGACATTTTTAAAAACCAAAGATATTGTTACCCCTATAAATTTTAAATAATGAAAATTTTATATGCTGTTCAAGGAACTGGTAATGGTCATATCACCCGAGCCATTGAAATAATACCTTATTTACAACAAGAAGGTGAGGTTGATATTCTAGTAAGCGGAATTCAATCTGATATTGAATTGCCTTTTAAAGTGAAATATAGATTCAAAGGCATGTCATTTATTTTTGGTAAAAAAGGGGGTGTTGATTTCTGGAAAACTTTCATGAAACTCAATTCTTTGAAACTGCTCAAAGAAATTAAAAATATTGACTTAAAACCATATGATTTAATCATCAGCGATTTTGAACCCATTTCGTGCTGGGCATCCATAAAGTCTAAGAAAGAATGTATCGGATTGAGCAATCAAGTAGCTACATTGCATCCTTTAGCACCAAAACCAAAGAAGAATGATTTAATAGGTAAGTTAGTACTACAAAATTATGCTCCGACGACGTTTAATTATGGATTTCATTTCAAACGTTTGGATGGTTCCGTTTTCACTCCGATAATCAGAAAACAAGTTCGAGAATTGGTGCCTTCTGATGAAGGACACTACACAGTTTACTTACCATCGTATGATGATGAACAAATTGTAAAATACTTAAAACTTTTATATACTGTAAATTGGCAGGTATTTTCAAAGCATTTTAAGAGAGGAAGACAAATAAAGAATGTAAAAATGTATCCCATTGAAAGTGAACTATTCTTAAAAAGCATGGCTTCTTCAAAAGGAGTTCTTTGTAATGCGGGTTTTGGAACCGTTAGTGAAGCTTTGTTTTTAAAAAAGAAAGTGATGGTAATCCCTATGAAAAAGCAATTTGAACAGGCTTGTAATGCTGCTATGCTTAAAGAAATGGGAGTTCCGGTAGTCAAGAAATTAAACTTAGATAATATTCCTAAAATAAAAAAATGGCTTATCGACGATACCATCGTTGAAGTTGATTATCCAGATAATGCCCAAGAAATAGTCTCCATAATTGTTGATAATCATACTGGTCATAAGAAAATAAAAGCTAATTATGAACCCAGTAATTATCCAATTTTCCAATAATGAGCAACATAAAAAAGTTTTTTAAAGATGATTTTGGGGATGATTTTATATGGGGAGTTTCATCATCAGCTTTACAGACCGAAGGAGCTTACTGTCATGACGGAAAAGGAAAGTCTATTTGGGATGAATTCGTTACCAAAAAGAAGAAAATTTTAAATAACGATACTCATTTTGAAGCAACTGATTTTTACAATCATTATAGAACAGACATTGATTTAATCAAAGAAATGGGGATTCCTAACTTTAGGTTTTCACTTTCTTGGTCACGGATTTTACCTAATGGTATTGGTAATGTTAATCAAGCCGGATTAGATTTTTATCACGATGTGATTGATTATTGTCTTTCAAAAGATATACAACCTTTTATAACACTGTATCATTGGGATTTACCACTTGAATTAGAAAAAAAAGGCGGCTGGACTAATCGTGAGATATTAAAATGGTTTGAAGAGTATGTTGCCGTTTGCATAAATGCTTTTAAAAATAAAGTAAGCTATTGGATAGTGTTAAACGAGCCTATGGTTTTTACCGGAGGAGGTTATTTTCTTGGGATTCACGCACCAGGAAAAAAAGGATTTAAAAATTTCATTCCTGCTATGCATCATGCGGTTTTGTGTCAAGCAGTTGGCTATAATACGATTAAAGCAATAGCTCCTATAGCTCAGGTAGGAACGACATTTTCGTGTTCCTACATAACGCCACATACCAATTCTGATAAAGATAGGAAAGCAGCATTTCGAGTGGATGCTTTATTAAATCGACTATTTCTAGAACCTACTTTGGGACTTGGTTATCCAATGAATGAGTTACCATTTTTAAAAAAAGTAAATCGATATGTTTTACCTGAAGATTATGAATTAATGAAAGTTACTTTTGACTTTATAGGTATTCAAAATTATACCAGAGAAGTGGTGGCTCATACGTTTTTTAAACCTTATATCAATGCAAAGATTATCCCTGCAAATAAGCGAAAAGTATTTTACACGTCAATGGATTGGGAGGTTTATCCAGAATCTATTTATGAAATGATTGTTAAGTATTCTAGTTATCAAGACGTTAAGAAAATAGTAATTACTGAAAACGGAGCTTCTTTTCCTGATGAGATTAATGAAGGGGAAGTCTATGACAAACAACGCATTCATTACATTAATTCCTATTTAGAGCAGGTTTTTAAATCCAAATCATGTAATTCTAAAATTGGGGGCTATTTTATTTGGTCTCTCACTGATAATTTTGAGTGGGCAGAAGGATACCAACAACGGTTCGGTTTAATTTATGTTGATTATGAAACAAAAAATCGAACCATTAAGAAATCAGGTTTATGGTATAAAGAGTTTTTAGCAAGTAAATAATCTTTTTTTTTATAAACGCAATATAAAAATAAAATCCATTCGATTTGAATGGATTTTATTTTAGAAAGACTTTTTTTATTCTACAATCAGCTTTTTAGTAATACCTGAATCTGTTTTTACAAAATAGATTCCTGAACTGAAAGAATTAGTATTAATAGTTGAAGAGTTCTTTTCAGTTACTATGATTTTACCACTTATATCGTACACTTCAATATTTTGTATAGAACTTAAATGAACTATTTGTTTATTTGTTGGATTTGGATATAAAGTAAAATCATTATCTTCTAAAGAAAAACTTTCGTTTGTTAAAGCACCAACTGAAACTGAAACATCATCCAAAGCTACTTGAGCTCTTGCTCCGGTTCCACTAATAAAATAGTATACCCATCTAACTTGAACCACGGCTTGTCCATTACAGGAAGTTGGTAAAAGAGATGAGAAATTAGCAGAAGTATTATCTACTCCGCTTAAATATTCTTGTGTTGTAGAGAATTCTAACCAACCTGCATTTGGGTTACCCGATGCGGTTCCAATTCTATATTGCATTCTTAAACCAAATGCTTCAAGATTTTGTAATATAGTTCTTCCAGTCCAGTTAACAGTAATTTGAGAATTAGTGCTAACACCTGTTGTGTTAAGCGCTAATACAATCGCGCCAGCTCTTCCGCTTACTACTGTTGCACCAGTTGTTTGAGTAGGATTAGTCCCATCGCAAACCCCAGTATATTGAGAATTACTAGTGTTTATCATCGAAATACCATTAACTCCTTCACCAGTAAAACGAGATCTAGAAGTCAAATTATACAAACAACTCCAATCATCAATAAAAAGAGTATTCAAATCAGGATCTCCAGTGGTGTGACTCCATAATGCCATATTCGGAGGATAAGTACCCGCTGCATTTGTATTATCCCATTGTGTTAATACAGAATTATTTGAAGCATCGGTTATTGCTAAAGGTGCAGGATTAGTAACTGTAGGAATTACACAATTCCCTGTTAAAGTTACGTTCTGGTTGGTCACGCCAGAAGCGCTTACCACTAAATTTCCAGTAAAACTTCCTACAGAAGGACTATTTAAACGAACATAAATAGGTGTTGCAGCTAAACTTCCCGAGGTAGGTGTTATGTTTAAAGTTGAGGTAAAACCTGAATTCGCATTAAGGGATATTTCAAAATTTGTAGGAGCAGTAAGCGTTACATTTCCAGTAAGATTACTTCCTGATATGTTTACAAATTGACTTTGTGATGGAACAGTATTAACTTGTGTAAAGTTTAAAGCTGTTTGACTCAAAGTAATTTGAGGTGTTGTTGATTGAAATATCGATACATCATCTAATACTAATTTGGCAGCTGTTGAGGCCCCTGTAGAACCTCTTGTAACATAAAAGCGTACTAAAACATTACTTTGATTGTTGGCTGCCACAGGTAAGTAATATGTGTATAAAGAAAAAGCAGTCTGATTGGTGTTAGGAAAAGAACCAATCGGAGTGCTACCTATCCACGTAGTACCACCATCAATAGATGTTGTCATTGTTAAAACGGCATCTCTAGTTCCGGTACCGTTAGCCATAGATTTAGCAACAAAACTTACTGCAACCGATTGATAAGAAGCAAGATTTAAACTTACTTGAACATCGCCATTAAAAGAGCTTGTTGGAATAACACTCAACGCGGCAGGAGCAGAGTTGAAGTCAGTAAGATCTTGAAAAATTTTACTAGATGCTGCAACATTACTACCTATCCAATTTGGAATAAAGGTAGCAGGAGTTCCTTGTGTAAATGTTGTTGTGAAGCTTTCACTAGCAGGAAGCGTACTTATTTGTCCAAAAGTAGCACAACATACTAATAACACTGATAAATTTAAAAATAGATTTTTAATCATAGGATATTTATTTAGTTATTATTTTAATTGAAATTGGAAACCTAACCTAAATTGTTCTTTCCATTTTTGAGGGTCAATACTTTCATCTCTTAAAATATTGAAATATTGGAATTTAACCATTGCATTGGAGCCTTTTAATTTGTAACCAACTGCAGGCGAAAATCGTCTAGCACTTCCAGGAACTAAATCATTTAAATCTAATTCTTCATATCGTGCAGATAAAATTGTTCTCCATTTTTTAACATAATAATTTATTTGGGCGATATATCCACCTGACAAAATGTAACCATTAGTTTGGTTTAGTGTATAATTTTGAAATAAAAGATCATTAGGATTTTGGGGCTTTGATTTCATTTGATGTATCTCGAATTGACCTGAAAATCCTTGATATTGAAATGCTACATCAAAACCATAAACATAACGTTCTCCATCAATAACTTTTAATCCATAAGAACTAGTTGCATTCGTTGGAAAAGCAGTTCCAGCTGGAAGTTTTTTATTAGCATATCTTCCTGCCACACCAAATTGAAACATTGGTATTGGCGTGTGTCGTTCATCAATTTCAGTATATCTATATCGACAAGGAAAAGCCACATCAAACCTACTAACATACTCCAATTTACCACTTGGGTCATTGTCGCCACCCAGTGAAAGTTCTCCAAGTCCAGTATAAGCTCCAAGATACACATTAGCTCTTTGTTTCCAAAAATTCTTCTTTAGCGTTACTCCAATATCACGAACAGAGAAAACAGAACCTCTGGTAATTTCAGCAGCTTGCCAATAAGCACTATTCTCTATTGGAACCATAGAATTTCTAGAATAATAAAGTTTTCCATACCCCATTTCAACTTCTAAAAATTTAAACCCTTTATACGTTACATTTGCATTTAACAGGCCAGGATTTTCAGGGTCAATTACTGTATTAATATTGTTTGCTGCCATATCAGCAATATCTGCTTTAAAGGTGTATTCAAAATCATTTCCAATACGACCTTCAATACCAATTTGAGCATCTCTTAATTTGAAACGATTTTTGGACTGGTCAACTTCACCTGAATTTAGGGAGCGATAATTATAAAATCCAGAAAAGTTACTTGAAATTTCCATTGAATTTTTCCCACTTGAAATTACAAACTGCGCAAAGCTATTATTTATTGAAAATATAACTAATAGTAAAAATATATTTTTTTTCATTTTATTTTTTTTCTGGATTATTAAAATAATAAACACGTTGCATATCATCACAACTAATAAGGATATTACCTTCTTTATCAAAAGCTAAACCTTCGGGATTTATTACTGGCAAAGACCATTTTTTAAGCACTTCATAAGTATTAGGATTGAGTTTTAATAACATCATATCTTCATCACTCAACAACCATAAAAAACCATCATAAAATCGAGCCGAAGAAATATCTTTGGCAATCATACTCAAATCCGTTTGACTTGTAACTTTAAAGTCCGTGTCTAATTCAAATAGTATTACAGGGCTTTCAGTAATTAAAACAAATTTGTTGGTAGTTTTGTCAAAATCAAAAGATTCATAACCTTTGTTTTTAGCGCCATTGTATGGAATAAAAAAGGTTTTGATGAGTTTTAAAGTCTTAATATCATACTTATAAATAGTACGATTCGTTTCGTCAACGGCATAAACATAAGTACCATCAGATGAAACTGCTTCAAAATCTAAGCCATCTTCAGGCTGTCTTCTAATTACTTTACAATTTTTATCGGTTTCAAATAGACCACCAGCATCACTTACAATAAAGAATGTATCTGTTTTGCTGTTATAACAAATATCAGATGGTTCAGCAATAGTAACATTTACATGTTTTGTAGGTTTCATTTTCAGTGCTTTTTGGGCATTTATAGAAAGTGAAAAAAGCGTAATTCCTGTAAGGATATATTTTTTATAAATCATAATTGATTAGCTTGAAAGGTTAAATTATCTATTCTATTATTTCCGCTAGCTCCTGTAGCTTCAGGACCTCCAAAGTTAATTTTTACAACAAAATTAGGATTGTTATTAGCACCAGTTATGCTTGAAAAATCTAATGTAATAACATCATACGAGGGATCAATATTTGGATTAAATGTTGTTGTTGCTAATCCAGATGTAATGAAGTTAATACCATCAATGCTATAAGAATAATTTTGTATCGACGCGCCAGTAGCTGAACTTCTTGCTGTTGCAAATTTCATTACTACATTTTTATATCCAGTGGTAGGTGCTTTAATGATTACATTTCTAGTATCTGAAGGATTTCTAAATCGTAAACCCAAACCTGAAATATCACTATTTTGAGCATTTAATGTAGTGGGAGAAGTATATTGATCCATATAACCTGCACCAGTTCCTGTGTAGGTAATATTAGCAGTACTTGCAGTAATCAACGAACTATCTGCATTAACAGTTGTTAGTGTTCCAGTAGCTAAATTGTTAAAATTCCAATAATGAAGTAAGTATAATGGTGCAGTACTTACTGTAATTGATATCGTAGTAGTTGCAGTTCCATAGCTATTAGTTGCTGTGATAGTATAACTTGTGGCTGTGCTTAAAGTTGTAGGAGTACCACTGATAATACCTGTTGTTGGATTTAAACTTAATCCAGTAGGTAGGGCAGGTGCAACGCTGTAGGTGGTTACATTTCCAGAAACGCTTGGATTCAAATCAATAATAGCTGAATTAATAGTGAAAGAAGGCGGTACATTATAACTCAAATTGGAAGGAGGCGAAGTTAGACTTAAAGGAATTCCTTTGACGGAAACATTGTCAAATCGATTATTTCCGGTTGTTCCTGATGCTGTGGCACCACTAAAGTTGATTTTTATTTTAAAATTAGGATTATTATTAATGCTACTAATAGCAGTGAAGTCTAGAGAAACTAAAGTTGCTGTAGGATCTGTTGATGGATTAGTTGTTGTGGTATTTAATCCATCTGTAATAAAGTTCGTGCCGTCTGTAGTGTATGAATAAGTTTGTGTGGTTGCACCGCTTGATGTAGTTGCTGTAGCAAATTGAACTACTATTGTTTTATAACCTGTTGTAGGTAAAGATAATAATAAATTCCTAGTATCACTTGGGTTTCTTGCTCTCAAACCAGAACCAGCAACTTCATTGTTTTGGCTGTTTAAATCATAACCTGGCGAGAAAGCATCCATATATCCTGCTCCAGATCCCGGATAAGTTATTGCTGCTCCACTAGATGGAATCAATGTTAAATCTGGACTAACTGATGTTTGAGTCCCTGTAATTGAATTAAAATTCCAATAATGTACTAACACACTAGACGGATCTATTGCAATATCCATACTCGGAATATTTCTATCGGTAGTACAAGAAATAAAAAGCGTTAGTAATAATAAAGATGTAAAGATTTTTTTCATGAGTTTTAAATTTTATTTAGCGTTAACATGCTAGATGCGTAATAATTAGTTGTGTTTTTTTTCAAAATAGTTTTAGTATTATTTTAGGAGTTAAATTACCGCAAACTTATGTAAGCTTTTCAAGTACTGTGTTAATTTATGATTAACTATTTTGCTTAAATCGGTAGTTATGTTACATAATTGTTAATAATTGACTAATGTGTTTATTATATTTAAGTCTAAATTTTTTATTTGACGATATGTAAAAACATTTTAACGATATTATTATGTTTTTAATCGAATATATTTGAATTTTTTAAAAATAGACTATCGTTTTATTCTTTTTTATTTTTTACAATAACTTAACATTGATTGAAGGGCAATGCTGCACTAAACGAGTAATTTTGTATCGAATTTTTAGGTATAAAATTATATCTAATTAAATATTATATTTGTACTCAAAAAAACAATGACATGAAAATAAAATTACCAGCAATAAAATTAAGTGTAGTTTTTATTTTTTTTACCTATCATATAATAGGTGTAAGTTCGACATATGCTCAATCATCAATTGCATTATGGACATATGATGCTGTTCAAGGCACCATAGCTAATCCTACTCCTAATTCAACTCTTACTAGTGGTTCTTCAACTGTTGTAAATATTGCTACTCCTACGGCAACTGCTCAAGGATTATCTTCAACTACGGGATGCGGTTCTAGTAATTCGGGAAATGCTTGGCAACATTTAAGTTTTGACCCCGGAAGTACTAATGAAACTAATGGGGTTCAATATAATGTAAGTACTTCTAACTTTAGTAATATTTTTGTTTACTGGGATCAACGATTTTCCAATGCTTCTCCAAATACTGTTAGACTCCAATATACCACAGATAGCGGTACTACATGGACGAATTTTAACATGGTGCTAACTACAAATACCACAATCTGTGGTGGTTCTATAAATGCAAATGGATGTTTTGAAACGGATGCGGGAGATAAATTTAGAAGAATAAAAGTTAACTTATCATCCATAACTGGGGCTAATAATAATCCAAATTTTGGTGTTCGTTTTGTTGCATCCAACTATCGAGCTACAGGCCAATTCAGACGAAGTGACTCACCAACTACGGTTGCTACAAATCAAGGTACTTGGCGATTTGACAATGTAAATATATTGGGAACACCTACTGCAACGGGTGCAACAATTGCTGGCAGTGCAACTATTTGTTCTGGTTCTACTAATATTAGTGTTACCATTTTGGGAGGAACTTCTCCTTATCAAGTAATATATACAGACGGAACCACCAATACTACTGTATCATCTTATACTAGTGGATCAAGTATTGCTGTGACTCCGGGTTCTACGAAGACCTATACTTTAGTATCTGTTAAAAGCAGCAATGGAGCAGGGGCTGCGTTAACTCCTTTGTCAGGGGCTGCTGTGATTACAGTTCCTACGTTTAGCCCTACAATTACTCCGGCTACGGGTGGAACAGGTTGTGCTTTTACTCCTATTACTTTTACCACAGATGCCGGAATGGATAGTTATGTTTGGACATTTGGGAGTGGTACTTATTCTACGTCAAGTACTTTTAGTGGTGCTTCTGCAAATGAAACCATCACGGTTACGCCCACATTAGCAGCAGGAACAGCTACTTATACTGCTAGTGTTTATTACACATCTGGGGGCTGTACTTCTTCAACAGTCTCTTCTGCAACAACAGTTTATGCTTTGCCGTCAAATCCCACTTGGACGTCACCTCCTACGGGAACTTTTTGTATTGGAGCTCCTGCTATATATAATACAAGCGCAGGTAACTTTAATTACACTTGGAATTTTTATAATGGAACCAGTAGTGCAGCTCCAGCAGCCGTTTTAGGAACAGATTACACAGTTACATATAATAATGGTACTGGAAGTATTAGCAATATCGCTACAGTCATTTGGTTAACAACAGGCTCAAAATCAGTTACCGTTAATTATAGCAGTCAGACAACGCCTAATTGTCTGGCAGCAACGCCAGCGTTAAATACCATTACGGTTTTAACTTTGCCTACGGTAACTTTATCTCCACTAGCAGGACAAACCATTTGCAATCCAGGAGGAGCATTTACAACTCTTACAGCTACAATTACGAGTAGTGATCCTGGGGCATTAGGTTTTTTTGATTACACTTGGAAAAAAATTAATGGAAGTACATCTTCTGTTCAAACGGTATCAAATACAGCCTCAACTACTAATACGTTTACACCAGCTAATGCTCAGGTAGCAAGCACGGGGTATAATGTTATAGTTACTTATAATGGGACAACAGGATGTTCAGTAACTTCGGCGACTACAGGTCCTTTTGTAGCAAATCCAGCGGGAGTTGGAGGTTTAGTTGCTTATAGTGGAACTTCAATTTGTGCAAATACACCGCCAACAGCTAATATAACATTGTCTGGAAGTAACGCCATTGCACCCACGAGTACAAGTGTACAATGGCAATATTCCACTGTAAATGCTGTGACTGGACCATGGAGTAATGTTGTTGGTTCGGCAGGCACACTCATATTAACTCCAGCACAAATAGGAAATTTAACTGCCACCACCTATATACGTGCTGTGGTTACAAATGGAGTTTGTGCTTCTGTAAATAGTGTCTCAAAAACGATAAATGTAACACCTATTTCAGCAGGTACTGTTTCTCCAAATCAATCTATTTGCTCTGGTAATCCATCCGATTTGTCTACCACGAGTAGTACAGGAACTCTTCAGTGGCAATCCTCTACTACTTCACCTTCCTCAGGATTTACGAATATGTCTGTACCGTCTGCAACTAGTGCTACTTTATTAGGGACCGACATTGGCGCGATATCCACAACAACCTATTATAGAGTTGTTGCTACTAATGGTAGTTGTACTTCCACTAGTAGTGTCATTACGATTACCTTCGGTGCGGGTTCTGTAGGTGGAACACTTTCTGGGAGTACAACGCTGTGTTCTTCATCCAATTTACCAACACTAACATTATCAGGACAATCGGGTTCTATTATAAAGTGGCAATATTCTACGGTGAGTGATTTTTCGTCTAATGTTTATGATATTACAAATACATCAACTTCCTATTCCGTCCCCAATATAACGGTTAATACTTATTACAGGGCCGTAATTCAAAGTGGTTCTTGTGCCATAGCGTACTCGTCAATTGCATCAGTATTGTTAAATGCTACAACTTGGACTGGTGGTGGTTGGAGCAATGCAGCACCTAATAGTACTACTGCAGCAATTTTTGCCTCAGGTTATACTTCAACGGGAGATTTGCAAGCATGTTCTGTACAGGTGCTTTCTGGTGTTAGTGTCAGAATTTTAAACGGACATACTTTAACGGTGCAGAATGAAGTAAATGTTGATGCTTCAGCAACACCAGGTACATTGACTTTTGATAGTGGTTCAAGTTTAGTACAAGTTAATTCAGCTGGCGTAGTTAATTCGGGCAATATTATATACAAAAGAGATGTCAACTCGCTGAACGGTTATGATTATGTCTATTGGTCGTCACCAGTTGTTTCTCAATCATTAAATGGCTTATACAGTAGTCCTTCTATGGGATATAAATATTATTGGGATACCATTGTGGCTAATGCAAATGGTGCTTCAGGAAATACAAGTCAAGGAAATTGGGCAGTAGCTTCCGGGAATATGACACGTGGTCAAGGGTATATCATTAGAGGATCCTCTTCTTATGGTTGGTCAGGTACTTTGACTAGCACATTTACCGGTGTGCCAAACAATGGTTCCATTCCCGTTCCCATTGCAAGAGGCAATTATCAAGGTGCAACGTACACGGGACTTAATGGAAAATCAATCACAAATTTAGACGACAATATGAATTTGATTGGAAATCCATATCCTTCTCCAGTAAATGCAATAAATTTCTTAAATAATAATACCAATATTTTAGGTTATATCAATTTATGGACACATGGTAGTACTCCATCTTCATCAACAACCAATCCATTTTATAATTCGTACACTTATAATTACTCTAATGATTATTTAACGTATAATAGTGCTGGTAGTTCGACAGGTCCGGGAACTTTTAATGGATACATTGCTGCCGGTCAAGGATTTTTTGTAACTATGGTTGATGGTTCACAAGATACTTCTCAATCAGTGACTTTTACAAATAGTATTAGAAATACACCAAGTAATTCTAACAATAATTTTTTTAAATCAAGTCAGATGTTGACTTCAAATGGAAATAATAGAATTTGGCTCGATTTGGTAGATTCAACTAATAAATCATCTAGAACATTGATTGCTTATTGTCAAGGAGCAACTAATGCAAAAGACAGAAATTTTGATGCTCCCATAAAAAATGATACTTCCAATGCCCTATATTCATTGATTGAAAGCGATAGTCAAATTATTCAAGGTAGAGCATTGCCTTTTGATGATAATGATCAAGTGTCAATTGGTTATAATGCACAAACTGCCGGTAGTTATACAATAGCTATTGGTGCTGTAGATGGGTTGTTTCAACAAGGACAGTCAATTTATTTAGAAGACAAGTTGCTTCATGTTATCTATAATTTAAGACTTGCTCCTTATGTTTTTTCTACTGCTCAAGGAATTTTTAATGATCGATTTGTTTTACGATATACGAACCCATCACTTTCAAATTCAAACTTTCCAGAGGTATCTTCTTCTTTTATAATTTTTAAATCAGAAGATTTTATTCATATTAAATCAGATATATCCAAAATGAGTGAAATTATAGTCTATGACATTCAAGGTAGAATCATCAATGATTTTAAAAATTTAGATTCTTCCGAGTATCAATTTGCTGCTCCAACAGAACAACAAATTTTAGTTTTAAAAATTATAACTACCGATAATTTTTCTTTTTTCCGAAAAATTTCAAAGTAAAATACCACATTTAGTTTTTTATTAATCTTCCTACAATTTTTTTGTAGGGAGATTTTTTTTTGAAATAGTCACATTTTTTTCATCGATGAAAAACAAAAAAAAACGATTAATTGCCACTTAATTATTTGTTAACATAATGGTAACTTTTAATCTTATCTTAAGATTAATATCCTTTCTATTTTTACCGCTTCTAATCAACAAAAATTTTTATTAATGAAATCAATTTTACAAACATTGTTTAGTACATTGTCCCGAAGCTTTTCAAAAGCATTTTCGACAAGTTCTAAAAACAGTTTGAGCACTAGCTCTTCCTTGTTTGAAAAAAGTGGTAACAACGACTTTTTGGTCGCTTATCTTTCCACTTTGATGTATTCTATTTTTGGATTTATCCAAAAGAACACTGCTTCTGTCTATGGGCAAATGAAGCTTAGTCAAAGCCACCGTTTTAAAGTAAATGCCCTCGGAGTGTTGACTTTAGTGCTGTTCTTTGGAGCTAATGAAATGAAGGGGCAGACGACAAATCCAGCTCTTTTTGATATGAGTTCTGGGTCATCATATACTTTTGCATCATGGGCTAGTACATCTACAGCTGGAACTTACCCTTCAAATATGTATATTTGGCAACATGCTACTGCTGATCCTACTTTATCAACAACTTTTACTGGAAATTATAGTATTGCTTATAATTATGCTTCGAAATCAAGATGTTCTGGTCAGGGAACAAATGGAATTAGTTTTGTAAATACGAGTAGCACTAATACAAGCGGAGGAAACGTTGGTGCAGCAGTTGTTGGTTTAAATACTACAAATAGAAATACAATCGTCGTTGCATGGACAGGTAGAACAATTGGTACGTTAACATACGCTAGTAGTACGCAAGATAGAGCTACTTCAATACGATTACAATATAAAGTTGGTAGTGGAGGTACTTGGACTGATGTTTCAAGTTCAACAGAATATTCATCTTTAGCTACTGCAAGTTCTTACACAGCAAGTGGTAGTTCTTTAAATTTTTCACAAACACTTCCAGCAGCTTGTGAAGGACAAGCCACAGTTTATGTGAGATGGGTTTACTATACAGCAAGTGGTTCATCTGGATCAAGACCTGAGTTAGGAATAGATGATATTACAATTTCATCATCTTCAGCTTCTACCCCAACTATTTCAACAACTGGAACTTTATCAGCTGTTAATACTACATATGGTTCTGCTTCTGCAAATACTAGTTTTTCAGTTTCTGGAGCAAACATGTCTGCAGGTATTACTGTAACACCTCCTGCTGGTTATGAAGTTTCAACAAGTAACACTTTTGCAAGTGGTATTGGTACTAACTCATCTCCAATTGTTGTTGGTTCTTCTGGAACTATTGCTTCTACTACTGTATATGTTCGTTTAGCAGCTACTACAGCTGTTGGTTCATATTCTGGTAACATAGCTTTAACAAGTTCTTCTGCTTCAAATGTAAATGTTGCAACGGTATCTAGTACTGTTTCTAAAAAAGCTTTAACCATTACTGGTTTGTCAGTCCCTTCCAGTAAAACGTATGATGGTACAACTACAGCAGTAGTGAGTGGAACTGCCACTTTACAAAGTGCTATAGCATTTAATTCAGGAACTACAAGTGATGGAAAACCTTATACAGGCGATGTATTAACATTAGGAGGTACAGCTGCTGCAACTTATAATTCTAAAGATGTAGCTACTGCTTCATCCGTAACTTATAGTGGTGTAACTTTAGGAGGAGCTGCTTCTGGAAACTATACCCTTACACAACAAACAACAGGAACTTCAGCAACTATTACTCCAAAAGCAGTAACGGTTACCTCTCCTGCGGTTACTACTAAAGGATATGATGGAACAACTGCAGCAATTATTACAGGTACACTGAGTGGTGTAATAGCTGCTGATTCATCTAATGTAACATTTAACGGTACGGGTACATTTGCACAATCTGTTTCAGGAACTGGAATTGCAGTTACTTCTACCTCAACATTAACAGGGAGTGCTTCAGGAAACTATAGTCTTACTCAACCAACAGGTTTAACAGGAAATATTACTGCTCCTACACCTACTATCAATACATCTGGTACTTTATCCGCAGTTAATACTACTTATGGTACTGCTAGTAGTAACACAACTTTTTCAGTATCTGCTATTAACTTAACAGATAACATATCAATTACTGCACCAAGTGGTTTTGAAATATCAACTACAGCAGGTTCTGGATACTCAACCAGTTTAACATTAACTCAATCTGGCGGGACAGTATCAAGTACAACTATATATGTGCGTTTGGCTGCTACTACAACTGTTAATAGTTACAGTGGTAATATAACTTTACAAAGTACTGGTGCTACTACTGTAAATGTAGCTACAGTTAGTAGTACAGTTTCTAAAGCTACACCAACAGCTACTTTGACCGTTACTAACTCACCTGCTACTTACACAGGATCAGGATTAGCAGCAACAGTAGGTATTACTACAAGTTCTGTAGCTGGTTCTGTAACCAATATCCTTACAGGTGGTTCAGCAACCCAAACTAATGCTAGTACTTATGCTGTAACAGCTAATTTTGTTCCTAACGATACTACAAATTATAATACTTTATCTGCTGTAAGTGTAGGTAACTTTGTAATAGGAAAAGCTACTCCAACAGTAACTTCTATTGCAGTTAGTAATTCTCCAGTTAACTGTACTGGTTCTGCACAATCGGCTACTTTCACCATTACTGGTAACTCAGTTCCTGGTGCTGTAAGTAGTGTATTATATAATGGTTCTGCAACAGTTCCTACCAATCCAGGTACATATACTGTTACTGGAAGTTTTGTTCCAACGGATACTACTAATTACAATACTGTAACTGGTTTATCTGCTGGTAACTTTGTTATCAATACAAATTCACAAACTATAAGTGGATTAGCTTCTACAAATACAAAATCTACTTTAAGTGCTTCATATAGTTTAACAGCAACTGCTTCATCAAGTTTGCCAGTATCTTATGCTAGTTCAAATTCTTCTGTAGCTACTATATCTGGTTCAACAGTTACTATTGTTGGAACAGGAACTACAACAATTACTGCTTCTCAAGCAGGAAACACTTGTTATGCTGCAGCAACATCTGTAACTCAAACTTTGACTGTTACTACTCCTTCATTTGGAGCAGGTAACCTAGTTGTTCTTCAAGTTGGTGACGGTTCTGCGACTTTATCAAGTGCTGCAACTCAAATGTATTTAAATGAGTTTACCACTTCTGGAACAGCTGGTTTGTCCTATACAATTCCTTCTACTGGTGCTTCATCGCTTACTACTAGTGGTTCTGCAACATCAGAAGGGTTTATTACTCGTTCTTCAGACGGAACTTCTATTATTATCCCAGGATATAATACTGCTTCTGGAACAACTGGAGTTGCAAGTACAGCTTCTAGTTCAGTACCTAGAGCAATTGGTAAAATTAACTCTTCTGTAGCTTATTCATTAGCTGCTACTACTACAAGCTTTAGTGCTAATAATCATAGAAGTGCTACAAGTGACGGTACAAATTATTGGGGAGTTGGAGCTAATACCGGGGTTGTATTAGAAAGTAGTGGTGCTGGAACAACTGTAAGTTCGACTTCCACAAATAATAGAGCAATTGCTATTTATAATGGTAATCTTTATTTTAGTGTTGCAGCAGGAACTGCTAGAGGTATTTATCAAGTAGGTACGGGTTTACCAACTAGTTCAAGTACAACTTCAACATTACTTTTTTCATCTTCTCAAACTGCAAGTACTCCAAATCAGTTTGCTTTTAATGCTGCTGGTACTATTTGTTATGTAGCTGATGAAACTTCAGGTATATATAAATTTACAAAAACTGCAGGTACTTGGGATACAGGTACTGTAGTTTGTTCTACAACATCTAGAGGTTTAGTTGTTGATTTTAGTGGATCTAATCCAATAATTTATGCAACAACTGTTAATGCTTCAGGACCAAATTCAATTATAAAACTTATAGATACAGGTTCAGGATATCCAATTACATCAACAACTATAGCTACAGCAGCTACAAATACTGCTTTTAGAGGATTGTCATTTGCTCCAGTAACACCAAGTATTCAAGTAACACCAACAACGGCTACTGCATTTACTACAACCTATGGTACTGCATCAACAGCACAAACCTTTACAGTAACTGGTTCTAACTTATCAGCTAATATTACTACTACTGCTCCTACAGGATTCCAAGTATCTTCTGATGGTACAACTTGGGGAACTACAGCAACCTTTACACCAAGTAGTGGTTCAGTAAATGGAACTTTAAGTATTCGTTTAGCTGCTACTGCTTCTGTGAGTGGTTCTTATAATGCTCAAACAATTACATTAACTTCTACTGGAGCTACTACTGTAAATGTTAATACAGCAGCTACTGGAAACGTAGTTAATGCAAAAGCAATAACAATTTCAGTTACTGCAAATAATAAAGCATACGACGGTACCACAACTGCTACTTTAGGTACTCCTGCTTATGTAGGTTTAGCTAATAGTGAGTCGTTCTCAGTTACAGGTACTGCTTCTGCTAACTTTGCGGATGCAAATGTTGGAACAGGAAAAGCGGTTACTATCTCTGGATATACTGCTCCTAATTCAAATTATACGTTATCAGCTCAACCATCTGCTAGTGCAGATATTACAGCTATTGCTTTAACTATCTCGGGTGTAACTGCTAACAACAAAGCCTATGACGGAAACACAGCTGCTACTTTAAATACTAGTTCAGCTGCTTACGTTGGATTAGTTTCTGCTGATTCAGCATTAACTGTACAAGGTACACCAACAGCTACTTTTGCTTCTGCATCTGTTGGGACAGGTATTGCAGTTACTATCTCCGGATTTACTGCTCCTTCTTCTAACTATACTTTATCAGCTCAACCTTCAGCTTCTGCTAATATTACAGCTGTTGCTTTAACAATTACAGGGGTTACTGCTAATAACAAAACATACGATCAAAATACTACTGCTACTTTATCAGGAACGCCTGCTTATAGTGGTTTAGTAAATGGAGAATCATTCTCAGTTTCTGGAACTCCAACTGCTACTTTTGCTTCTGCAACTGTTGGAACAGGAATTGCTGTTTCCGTTACTGGATATACTGCTCCTGCAAACTATACCGTTTCTCAACCAACTGGTTTAACTGCTGACATTACTGCTAAAGCATTAACTATTACAGGAGTTAGTGTTGTTGCTAAAAATGAAGACGGGAATACTACAGCAACTCTAACTGGAACTTCTTCTTTAGTTGGAGTTATTTCAGGAGATACAGTAACTTTAGGAGGTACTTATAGTGCTAACTTCGCTCAAAGTACTTTTGGAACTAACATAGCTGTTACTGTTACAGGTTATACTATTTCTGGTGCTTCTGCTGGAAACTATACGTTGACACAACCTTCTTTAACGGGAACAATAAACCCAGTTTCTGCACCTGTAATTACTAGTGCTACTACTTTAAGTGCTACATACGGGTCTTATGTTTCGTATCAAATTTCAACCTCTGCAACTGTTATTGATTCTTATGCTTCTACAACTTTACCAGCTGGTTTAACTTTAGATACAAATACAGGTATTATTTCAGGTACTCCAACAGTAGTTGGTACATCTTCTGTAACATTATCAGCAACTAATTTTGGTGGTACTGGTACTTTAACTCTAGCAATAACGGTTGCTCCAAAAACTTTAACGTTAACTACAGCTACTGCTGATGCTACTAAAGTATATGATGGTTCAACTACTGCTACTGTTTCAGGAGCTTCTATTTCAGGGGCAATTGGTTCGGATGTAGTTACTGTTTCTGCTACAGGTGCTTATGATACTAAAAATGTTGGAACTGCTAAAACAGTTACAATTACCTATTCATTAAATGGAGCAGATAATGCTAAATATACTCTAGCTTCTTATACTTCAACTACAACTGCTGATATTACTGCAAAAGGATTAACGGTTACTGGTGCTTCTGTTGCTACTAGAGCATATAACGGATTAACTAATGCAACAATTACTGGTGCAAACTTGTCAGGAGTTATTTCTCCAGATGTAGTAACAGTAAGTGGTAATGGTACTTTTGCTTCTGCTAATGCAGGAACAAGTATTGCTGTTACTTCTGCTCTTACTTTAGGTGGTGCAGATGCTTCAAACTATACGTTAACACAACCAAGTTTAACAGGTAACATTACAAAAGTTGCTTTAACTATTACAGGTGTTACTGGAAATAATAAAACTTACGATACAACTACTACTGCTACTTTAAGTGGTACTCCTTCATATAATGGTTTAGTAAATGGAGAAACGTTAATTGTTACTGGAACTCCATCAGCTTCTTTTGATACTGCTTCGGTTGGTAACAACAAAGATATAACCGTTACTGGATATACAGCTCCTTCTGCTAACTATACGGTATCTCAACCAACAGGATTAAAAGGTAACATTACAGGTGTTGCATTAACAATTAATGTTACTGCAAATAATAAAACCTATGATGGAACTACAACTGCTACTTTAGGAACTGCTACTTTATCTGGAGTTGCTTCAGGGGATACAGTTACTTTAGGTGGAACACCAACAGCTACTTTCTCGCAAAGTAATGTAGGTACAGGTTTGGCAGTTACTGTTTCAGGATATACAATTTCTGGTACATCTGCTGGTAACTATACTTTATCACAACCTACTGGTGTAACAGCTGATATTACTGCAAAAGCTTTAACTATTACCGCTAATAATGTAACGAAAGACCCTGCACAAGTATTAACCGGTGGAACAGGTTCAACGGCATTTACAAGTTCAGGTTTAGTTACAGGTCAAACTATTGGAAGCGTAACCTTAACTTATGGTTCAGCAGGTGCTGCAACTGGTGATGGAAATACCATTGGTGTTTATGCGAACCAAGTTACTCCTTCAGCTGCTACAGGTGGAACCTTTACAGCTGCTAACTATATAATTTCTTATGTTTCTGGTTCTATTGCAGTATCAGGATTTACAAAAGGTAATTTAGTGGTAAATAGATTAGGAGATGGTTCGACTGGTTTGTCAGGTACAGCTACTTCAATTTCTCTATTAGAGATAAATCCAAGCACTAACGCTATTGCAAATACTATTACTTCGGTATTTACAGGATCTAACCTTTTAACAGACTCTGGTTCATCTACGTCTAATGGATATTTGAATACAAATGGAACTTATTTAGCTGTTCCAGGTTATAATTCTGCTTCAGGAACTGCATCTGTTGCTGCTACCAATACAAAGGCTACTAATATTTTTGGTTTAGGATATAGTGTGGCAGGTAGAACTATCTTTCCTGTAGTAACGACTCCGCAAACAATTCCATTAGTTTATTCTGGAAATAATTTTAGAAGTGTTGTGCCAACTAGTGCATCAACTTTTTATACTGCAGGAACACCAGGAGGTATTTGGTATTACAATGGTTCAAGTTTTGTTAATGTATGTACAACGGTTTCCAATACCAGAGTTGTTAAAATATTTAATGGAGATTTATATTTCTCAACTTCTAGTGGTTCACCAGGTATTTATAAAATTTCTGGATTACCTACTAATACAAGCAATACTGCAATTCTGCAATTTGGTAATGGAGGAGGGAGTCCTTATGGATTCTCAATTAGTCCAGATGGAAATACTGCTTATGTAGCTGATGATGCTGCAGTAAATGCAAATACTGGTGGTGGAATCCAAAAATGGACGAAATCGGGTAATACTTGGACAAGACAATATACTTTTGGTACTCAAGTTCGTGGTATTGCAGTAGATTATTCAAGCACAAATCCTGTAATTTATGCCACTACTACATCGACGTCAGACAATAATAAAATTATAAAAATTGTAGATACTGGTGCATCTGCTACTTCAACAGACGTCATTGCAGCAGGTTCGAATTATGTATTTAGAGGTATCGATTTTGCTCCAGCAGCTGCTAGTCCAACTATTAGTGCTTCAGGAACTGTTGCAGCATTGACAACTACCTATGGAACGGCTTCAACAGCATCTAGTTTTAATGTCTCGGGTTCCACCTTGAGTTCAGACATTACTGTAACTGCTCCAACTGGAATCGAAGTTTCAACGAGTGCTACAACAGGGTTTTCAAGTTCAATTACTTTGACTAATAGTTCTGGTTCTGTAGCATCAACGACAGTTTACGTTAGAATTGCTGCTACTGCTGCTTCTACTGCAACAACTTTTGTTAATATAGCATTAACAAGTTCGTATGCGACTACAGTAAATGTTCCAGTTTCTATCACGGTAAACAAAAAACCAATAACGGTTACTGGTATTACAGGAAATAGTAAAGTTTATGACAGTACAACAACTGCAACTTTAAATACTACTTCTGCTAGTTATGTTGGTTTAGTAAATGGAGATACTTTCTCTGTTTCTGGAACTTCAGTAGCTAATTTCTTAACAAAAAATGTTGGAACTGGTAAGCAAATTGATATTACAGGTCTTACAGCTCCATCAGCAAATTATATCCTTTCTTCACAACCTACGGGTGTTACAGGAACTATTACTGCAAAAGCATTAACAGTAACAAATGTTGTCGCGAATAATAAAGTATATGACGGTAAATTTGCAGGAACTTTTACGGCTTCTTTAAGTGGAGTTTATTTGGGAGATGCAGTTACTTTAAATGCTGCTGGTATCTTTAATACTGCTTCTGCTACAACTTCTTTTATACAAACGACTTTATCTCCTAATTTTTCTTTATCAGGAAATGATAGTCCAAATTATTCTATTAACACCTCTTCTTTATCAAGTTCATATAATGCAACGATATCTCAAAGACCATTGACGATATTGAATCCATCAGCACTTGATAAAACTTATGACGGTACAACTGATGCTCAATTATCAGGAACTTTACAAGGTTTAGTTCACAATGATGAAAATAATGCAGATGATTTAGTTTCGCTTACTACTGATGTTTATTCAATTGGAGCTACATTAAGTACAGGAGTTTTTGCTGACTCATCAATAGGTAATTGGGTGGTGACTCCTGATTGGCAAATCAACGGGGACATTGATAATTATACTTTAACATTACCAACAGGAGAATTGAGAGCTAACATTACTAGTCCTGATGCACCTGTAATTACGAGCAGTACTTCAGCAACTGGTACTTATGGCGTTTCAGTAGCAAATTATCAGATTACTATAGACCCTTTAACTACAGGAGTATCTATTCTATCTAATGGTTATAGTGCAACTAATTTACCAAATGGTTTATCAATTGATGCTGCAACTGGTGTAATAAGCGGTACTCCAACCTTAGTGGGTACATTTACAGTCCAATTATCGGTTACAAATAATTTTGGTACTACAGGATATGCAACGTTAACATATACTATTGCTCCAAAAGCATTGACAGTAACAAATGTTGTTGCTAACGATAAAGAATATGATGGTACAACTGTTGCAACTATATCTGGAACATTATCTGGAATAGTGGGAACTGATTCAGTAACTTTCTCTGCCATAGGAACTTTTGATAATGCTAGTATTGGAAATAATATTCCAGTTACTTTAGTTTCTAGTAGTTTATCTAATACTAATTATTCAGTAGATACTAGTACTGTTTCTGGGTTAAGAGCCAATATTACAAAAAGAACTTTAAGTTATACAGCTACTGTTACTACTAAACAATATGATGCAACAACTGCAGCTACAATAGTAGTTTCGAATATTGCTTCATTAGTAGGTTCAGAGGTAGCTACCATAACTGCTTCTGGAACATTTGCAGATAAAAATGTAGGGACAGGTAAAGCGGTTACCGCTACTTATACTTTGGGTGGTGCTAATGCAGCAAATTATCAATTGTCTTCAACCTTACCTACATTAACAGGTACCATTACAAAAGCTCCTTTGACTTATACCATTATAGCTAATAATAAAGAATATGATGGAACAACTGCAGCTACAACTACTATTTCGGGTATAACAGGTTTATTAGATGGTTCTTCTACAATTTCATTAACAGCATCAAATGGAACATTTGCTTCAGCAAGCGTTGGAACAGGTATTGCTGTAAATAATGTGGTTGTAACATTAGCTGCAGGTACTTCGACTACAGCAGATAACTCTGGTAACTATTCTATATCTCAGCCATCTGGTTTAACTGCAACTATTTTCCAAGTATTTTCTGCTGGTGATATTGCTGTTATAGGATATAACACTAATGGAAACCCGGATACTTTATCTTTACTTGTATTAAAAGATTTAACATCGGGAACTACTTTCTATGTTAATGATAATGAATTGGCTTCCCCAACTGCAACATCTTTTACTGATTTAGATGAAGGTGAAGCATCGTTTACTGTTAAAACAGGACAGACGGTTACTGCGGGAACAGTTTTAGTATTACCATGGGGTAGTGCAACAAGTACTGCTAATCCTATTTCAACTGCTACGTATGATTGGAGTTCAACCAATGGATTTGGATATGCTAATGTGAATGATGAGATTTATATTTATAGTGCTCCATCAATCACAAGTAGTACACCAACACATTTTATTTACTATGCTCAATTAGGTACAAGTACAAGTTCAGTTCCAAGTTCATTAACATCTGGAATAACTGCAATTCATCCTACAGATATTGCTTCAAGATACAGCACTACTTGTGCTACATATAATTCTTGTAAAGCAACGTTACTTTCAGAGATAGGAAAAATTTCTACAAACTGGAATACGACTAATGCTACGTCACAAGCGATATCTGATTGGACATTCACAGTACAAAATACTTGTCCTACTCCAGCATTGGTTACTTCAGGAACATTAGCTTCTTTAACTGCAGTTTATGGTTCAAATTCTGGGACTACTTCATTTACTATCAATACTAGTTTATTGAATAATGGTTCAACAGTAACTGTTACTGCACCTTCAGGATTTGAAGTTTCTACAAGTACTTCATCTGGTTTTGCAGGTTTTGTAACTTTAACGTCTTGTACTACAACAAGTCCAATAGTTTATGTTCGTTTAGCTTCTAACATTAATGTTGGAAATTATAATGGAAATATTACTATTACTTGTACAGGAGCTACAAGTGCTACTATAGCTACAAATGTTTCTAATACGGTTACGCCAAAAGCACTTACCATAACAGGAATATTAATTGCTACAAAAGTACAAGATGGTACTAATACTGCTTCGATAACTGGTATACCAGTACTGAATGGATTATTATCAGGTGATATCTCTAATGTTTCATTAAATACTTCAGGAGCTACTGCAACTTTTGCTCAAACTACTCCTGGAACTGGTATTGCTGTAACAATTGCAGGTTATGCTTTAAATGGTACTGCTGCTGGTAATTATTCATTGACACAACCTTCAGGTTTGACAGGAACGATTACAAACGTTGCGACTCCAACAATTACAAGTGATTTAACTTTAACCTCTGTTTATGGTGATGCTATATCGTACCAAATTACTGCGACATCAAGTAATTCATCTTACCCGATTACAGGTTACAGTGCAACTAATTTACCAGCTGGATTGTCAGTTGATGTTAATGGTTTAATCACTGGTTCAACTACGGCAGCACCTGGAACATTTAATATAACCATTTCAGCAACAAATGCTGGAGGTACATCTAATGCTATTTTAGTTTACACAGTAACAAAACGACCTTTAACGGTTGCAGTTTCTGCTCCAACTAAAACCTATGATGCGTTAACAACAGCAACAATATCTGTATCAACTATTAATAATAAAGCGTTTACAGATTCAGTTACTATTACTGGAGCAGGAACATTTGATACTAAAAATGTAGGTACTGGAAAAACAGTAACAACTACTTTAGTTTTAGATGGTACTTCTGCTACTAAATATACCTTAACGCAACCAACTATCAATAATGGAGTAATTACAGCAAAAACACTTACGTTGAATGCTGTGTCTGCTCAAAACAAACCTTATGATGGAAATACAAATGCAGTAATTAGTGCTACATTAAGTGGTGTGATTACTGGTGATGTTGTTACGTTCAACGGTACAGGTAGTTTTGCATCATCAGCTATTGCTGCGGGAATTGCAGTAACTTCAACAGCTACTTTAGCTGGTGCTGATGCTTCTAATTACACCTTTGTTCAACCAACAGGTTTGACGGCAAATATCACTGGTCCAGTTTTATATTTGAATACTTTTGATGGTGTTTCTGCATGTCCTACACAAGGAAATACTCCAGTGATGGCAACCGATGCAACAGGTACTTCCTTAACTAGATCAGCAGGTGTTTTAACACCAGTTGTTGTTCCAGCAATAACTTGTACTTCTACAGGAAATGTATTTAATTCAAGTACATTAAATAATACCTCTTCTGTAAATAACAATTCTTATATCGAATTTTCTGCTTCTACAAATGGTGGTAAAAAATTAAATATTACAGGATTATATTTCTTTAGACAAGGAAGTAATACAGCTCCAAATCAATTGGAAGTAAGATATAGTACAGATAATTTTGCAACCTCTACTTCTTGGGGAGCTGCTCCAGTTACTCCAACAGTAGGGACAGGAATAACTTGGGATTTTGCAGATTTCTTAACTCCAACATCAGGTACTGTTAAGTTCCGTATATATCCTTATGGAACTACAAGAGCTGATGGAGGGACCACTGCAGCGGCCGCTACAGGAACGTTTAGAGTTGATGATGTTACTATTTATGGTAATGTTGTTTATGGTCCAACAGCAGCAACTTTAGCTGCTAATGGAACTACTTCTGTTTGTTCAGGATCTTCGTCTTCAATTAAAACTACTATTACTGGTGGAACTGCTCCTTATACTGTAGTTTATTCTAATGGTACTTCTAACAGTACAGTTACAGGTTACACATCAGGATCAGCAATTAGTGTTACACCTAGTTCTACTACAACTTATTCATTAGTTTCGATTACAGATGCAAATGGATTAACGTTAACAAATAATTTAACCGGAACTGCAACTTTAAATGTTTATTTGGTTTCAGCAACTGCAACTGCTACAGCAATCGCTTGTAACGGAGGAAGCTCAATAGTAACGGTAGCTGCTACAGGTGGAACTGCTCCATATTCAGGAACAGGCAACTTTACAGTAACAGCTGGAACGTATACTTATACAATAACTGATGCTAACGGATGTACAGCATCTACAACAGTAATCATTACGCAGCCAACTGCATTGTCAGCGAGTTCATCAGCTACAGCAATCGCTTGTAACGGAGGAAACTCAACAGTAACAGTAGCTGCTACAGGTGGAACTGCTCCTTACACAGGAACAGGAAACTTTACAGTAACAGCAGGAACGTATACTTATACAGTTACTGATGCAAACGGATGTACAGCATCTACAACAGTAATCATTACGCAGCCAACTG
>CAZSZH010000010.1:0-63435 GCA_964610785.1 uncultured Flavobacterium sp.
GAGATTTCTGAATGTGACTGGAGTTCAGACGTGTGCTCTTCCGATCTTTTTTCTTGCTGCTGGAGATGGCGCTTGAGTAGCATATGTTTTTTCTGCTACTGGAGCTGCTTTCGGAGCTTCTACTTTTTTCTCTTCAGCTTTTGGTGCTTCGGCTTTTGGTGCTTCGGCTTTAACTTCAGCAACTGGAGCAGCACTTGGTTTAGCGGCACTGGTATCAATTAAACAAACCACGGCACCAACAGCTACGGCATCACCTTCTTCTGCTTTAAGCGTAATAATTCCGCTTGCTTCAGCTGGTAATTCTAAGGTAGCTTTGTCTGAATCTACTTCAGCAATCGCTTGGTCTTTTTCTACATAATCGCCATCTTTTACTAACCAAGTTGCGATTTCAACTTCTTTTATCGATTCTCCCGGTGATGGGACTTTCATTTCTAAAATCATCCTTTTTATAATTTTATATGTGTGTTATTATCAATTGTATCTTTTCAAAAATCTTGACATCTATTTAAAATTTATTCTTTTTTTGTAAAATCTTTTTCAACAAAAAAGTCTTTATCATAAAACATGCCGTCTGTTAAAAATTCAATTCGTTCTGAATTTTCACTTTTAAGTTTATTAAACTTTTCCATTCCTCTTGAAATAAGATCTTTTATTTCAACTTCTTCCTTTTTCAAATCTTCTACAGAACCAAGATAACGTTCCCCTTTTTCTATCGATTTGAAAATTCTTTTTTTATATCTATCATAATTCTCTAAAGTTTTATTAAAAATTATCAATTTTACAGCTGCTTTAAAAGCACCCATTTGAGGTCTTGAGTCTATTATGTAAACTCTATTTGCTTCTAAATCTGCTTCAACAAAATCCATATTTTCTGACTTAGCCCAAAAAATATGCTTTCCTGGTTCACATTCGCATACTAGGTATTTCCCATAATTGAATTTCCCTAAATACTTTTCACCATCAAAATATTTAAAATTAATTAAAAAACCTGTTGCATCATAACGGGTAAAATACACCAATACTTTACCTTCTTTGGGTGTCTCTATATTTTGACCAAAACTAAAAAAAGAGCTAAATAATAGTATTAAAAGTATTTTTTTCATTTTTTATCTAAATAAATTTTTATCAAAAACCATTCGTATCGCATCTGCGTGACGTCTTCTGTCACGAGTGCTGCTTCCTGCTGCTGGTGCGGCATAGGCTTTAAGTGATGCTAATCTCCACTTTACTAAATCGAAATTCATCAACATATAGCTGTAAGCACCCATATTTTTTGGTTCTTCTTGCGCCCAAACATAATCATCGGCATTTGGATAACTGGCAATAATAGCTTTCAATTGCTCCACTGGTAATGGAAATAATTGCTCAATACGCACCAAAGCGACGTCATTTCTTTCTAAATTTCCTCTTTCAGCCAGTATATCGTAATAGAATTTTCCGGTTACGAAAACAACTGTTTTTACTTTTGTTTTGTTTACTGAACGATCGTCTATCGTTTCTTGAAATTGACCGTTGTACAATTCTTCTTGCGTGGATACACACAATGGGTGACGCAACAAACTTTTTGGAGAAAAAACTACCAAAGGTTTACGGAAGTTTGTTTTCATTTGTCTTCTCAACAAGTGATAGAAATTGGCAGGTTTGGTACAATCGGCTACATACATGTTATGACGGGCACACAATTGTAAATAACGCTCCATTCTTGCAGACGAGTGCTCAGCTCCTTGCCCTTCATATCCGTGTGGCAATAAAAGAACGATACCGTTTTGGTTGTTCCATTTGTCTTCGCCACACGAAATGTATTGGTCTAACATGATTTGACAACCGTTAGAGAAATCGCCAAATTGTGCTTCCCAAATGGTTAATGTTTTTGGCGATGCTAAGGCATATCCATAATCAAAACCTAAAACGCCGTATTCTGACAATAAGGAATTGTATACTTGAAATCTGGCTTTGCTATTTTTTAAATGGTCTAACAAAATTACTTCTTCTTCGCTGTCTTCTACTTTAACCACAGCGTGACGGTGCGAGAAGGTTCCTCTTTCCACATCTTGCCCCGATAAACGCACATCGTATCCTTCATACAAGAGCGAACCATAAGCTAAGGTTTCGGCAGTTCCCCAATCGATGACATTGTTGTCGTACATGGTTTTTCTGTCGGTAACAATTTTTGTGATTTTGCTTATGAATTTTTTATCTGAGGGTAATGTAGAAACCACTTCGATAATCTCGTCCAATTGTTTTTTATCAAATTTAGTATCTACTTTTTGCAGCATCACATCATCGGAAACCTGAACATAACCTTGCCATTCGTCTTGCATGAATGGTTTGATAACCGTTAAACTTTTCTTACGAGATGCTTCTAAATTTTGATCTAGATTGGCTTTATACTCATTTTCAATTTTGGTCAAATACGCCGCATCTACTATTCCGGACGTTATTAATTTCTCGGCATAAATTTCTCTCGGATTTTTATGACGCGCGATGATTTTATATAAAACGGGCTGTGTAAAACGAGGCTCATCACCTTCGTTGTGCCCATATTTTCTGTATCCTAATAAATCGATGAACACGTCTCTACCAAATTCCATTCGGAAATCTAAAGCAAACAACATGGCATGAACCACTGCTTCAGCATCATCAGCATTCACATGAAGTACTGGCGACAACGTAACTTTGGCCACATCAGTACAATAGGTTGACGAACGAGCATCTTGGTAATTGGTAGTAAAACCCACTTGGTTGTTGATGACAATGTGAATTGTTCCACCCGTTCTGTAACCGTCTAATTGTGCCATTTGAACAATTTCATATACAATTCCTTGACCCGCCACAGCCGCATCACCATGAACGGCAATAGGCAATACTTTAGAGAAATCGTTTGGAAAATGATGGTCTTGTTTCGCACGCGCAATTCCTTCAATAACTGCTCCAACCGTTTCTAAGTGCGATGGATTTGGAGCTAAATTCAGATTGATTTTTTTACCTGATGCGGTAGTTCTCTCCGACGTTAAACCCAAATGGTATTTTACGTCACCATCAAAATATTCTTGATCGTAATCTTTACCATCGAATTCTGAAAATATATCTTGGGTGTTTTTACCAAAAATATTGGCTAGAATATTCAATCTTCCACGGTGCGCCATTCCCATTACGAAATGCTCTACGCCTTTTTCGGCTGCCGCTTCAATCACTGCATCGAGTGCGGGAATGATGCTTTCGCCACCTTCAAGCGAAAAACGTTTCTGACCTACATATTTGGTATGAAGGAAATTTTCAAAAGAAACCGCTTCATTGAGTTTTCCTAAAATATGTTTCTTTTGTTCAGCATCAAATTTGGGAAGGTTGTCGTTGATGTTGATTCTGCTTTGAATCCACTGAATAACTTCAGGTTTACGCATGTACAAGTATTCGATACCAATGTGTTGGCAATACACGTTTTTAAGATGCGTAATTATATCTTTTAACGTCGAGGGCTGGTGTCCTAATACTTTGGCAGCATCAAAAACCGTATTCAAATCGGTGTCCGAAAGTCCGAAATTCACTAAATCTAAATTCGGCTCATAGGTTCTTCTATCGCGAACAGGATTGGTTTCTGTAAACAAGTGTCCACGAGTGCGGTAACCGTCAATGAGTTTTAAAACACTAAATTCTTTTTGAAGTTTTTCTGAAACTTGTCCGTTATCGGTTGAATTGGCTGCGTAATTGGCAATTTGTGCTCCTGGATTTTCTTCGCTATACGTTTCCATTCCAAAATCGAAACCCTGAAAAAAAGCTCTCCAGCTTGGCTCAACAGCATCCGGATTTTGAGTGTATTGTTCGTATAAATCGGCAAAAAATTGAGTATGTGCTGCGTTTAAAAAGGAAAACCTATCCATATTTATATTTATAAGTACTCTTGTAGTTAAAAAATTACTGCAAAAGTAAAATATTTATAACAATCTTTCAATGTTTTTGCTACATTTATCTCGCTAAATAAATATATACATTGGTATGAAAACGAATTCTATAAAAAATTT
This sequence comes from uncultured Flavobacterium sp., assembly GCA_964610785.1. Taxonomy (GTDB): domain Bacteria; phylum Bacteroidota; class Bacteroidia; order Flavobacteriales; family Flavobacteriaceae; genus Flavobacterium. The sequence continues at coordinate 4,020 of CAZSZH010000010.1, forward strand.
AACAATGTTGCTGTCAACCTTGTTTTTTATTAATTTGAGTTTAGATGTCTATGCGCAACAAGTGGATCAAAAGAAACAAAAAAATGATTTTTGGAATCATGTACGATTTGGTGGTGGCTTTGGGTTGAGTATTGGAACGGGTTTTACCGATGTTACCGTAGCGCCAAGTGGTATTTATAATGTAAATAAATATGTTTCTTTGGGAGCAGGATTGCAAGGAAGCATCGTTTCTCAAAAAGATTATTACAGTTCCGGAATTTATGGTGCTAGTATCATTACGCTTTTCAACCCCATTGAAGAAGCGCAACTATCTTTAGAATTGGAACAAGTTCGCGTGAATAACACCTACAGGAATCCAACGACAGGTACTTTAAAAGATAATTTTTGGAACACCGGATTATTTGTTGGTGCGGGTTATCGAGTGGATAATATGACCGTAGGTATGCGGTACAATCTACTTTTTAACAAAGACAAAAATGTGTATAGCGATGCTTTGATGCCGTTTATTAGAGTTTATTTTTAGTACCTACTCCGAAACCAAACCTTCATCCATTCGCGTTTTAAAATCAAAAAAGAAACTTGTTCTGATAGTTCCATAATATCAGAGCCATCTAATTGTTTGACTTGGTCTTCGGGAACATCTACAATGTACAGTAAACTCAAATATTCAGCAAATTTATATTGAATCAATCTGTAGATTTTTTCATGAAGTAGCACTTTTAATTCTTCGGGAGCAGTACTTGGATGAAAATCGACCGGTTCGTTGGCAAAATTGAAATCCTTATTCAATTGCTCAATGAGTTTCTGATATAAATTTTCTTTTTCTGCTTCAGAAAGTAAATGATCCGTTGATATTGGGGCGATGAAACTAGACATTCCGATTCATTAAATTTTCTCCAAATTTTCGTAACATTTCTTTTTTATCATTTGAAATATTCATTTGTTCTAAAGTGTCGAATGCCTTAAAAGTGTACTCTTCAATGGCCACTTGTGTCGCTTCAGAACCACCTGTTTGATTGAAAATCTCTTTTACGGAAGCAATTTTGTCTGCATTATCTGTGGGCTGAATAGAAAACAAATGCAGTAATTGGTCTTTTTCTTCGGGTGAAGCAAATTCGATAGCTTTCAAATACAAATAGGTTTTTTTGTTTTCAATAATGTCGCCACCGACTTGTTTTCCGAAAGTTTCCGGATTACCAAAAGCATCCAAATAATCGTCTTGTAATTGAAAGGCGATACCGAGATTTAATCCAAATTCGTAGATTAAATTGGCATTTTCATCAGAAGTTTCTGCAACAATAGCACCCATTTTCATAGCAGCACCCACCAAAACAGCAGTTTTGTATTGAATCATTTTTAGGTATTCGTGAATCGTAACATCTTCTCGAGTTTCAAAATCAACGTCGTATTGTTGGCCTTCGCAAACTTCTAAAGCCGTTTTACTGAACAATTTGGCCAGCTCTCTAAAGATTTTAGGTTCGTATTCTTCAAAATGTTGGTAGGCTAAAATAAGCATCGCATCACCCGAAAGAATTCCGGTATTGATGTTCCATTTTTCATGAACAGTTTCGTTTCCTCTTCTCAAAGGCGCATCGTCCATAATATCGTCATGCACTAACGAAAAATTATGAAAAACTTCAATAGCAGTAGCTGCTGCCAATGCTTTTTTACAATCTACATCAAAAACTTCGGTTGCCATTAAAGTCAATATCGGTCGCATTCTTTTCCCACCCAAATGCAGAATATATTCTATGGGTTCGTATAGATTCTTGGGCTCTTTAGTTAGGTGTAAATCTGAAAAATAATCTGAAATAAGTTCTTGATAATGAGAAATTGCGTGCATTTTTTAGTTTATGAGGTTATCAGTTTAAGAGGTAATATGCTCTAAACCTAAACATATATAATTCCACAAAAGTAAATTATTTTTCAAAATAAATCCCTCTACCTTTTCCAAATGTTAAATTTATGTAAATACTATGGAAACTATTTTAGTATATAAAGTTTCCTGTTTATCTTTGCGACATAAAATAATAATCTAAACGGAAAAGATGAACAATAAAATAGCTTTAGTTACAGGAGGAAGTCGCGGTTTAGGAAAAAACATGGCTTTGCGTTTGGCAGAAAAAGGGCATGATGTGATTATCACCTATAATACAAAGAAAGAAGAAGCACTAGAAGTTATGGCGACTATAGAAAACTTAGGTTTGAACGCTGCAGCACTTCAATTAGACGTAAATAACATTGCAAGTTTAACTGAATTTATTGATGATGTTAAGACCGTTTTAAAAGATAAATGGAATACCAATTCATTTGATTTCTTAATCAACAATGCAGGAATTGGTGCCACCATTCCTTACATGGATGCTACCGAGGAAGATTTTGACAGATTGATGAACATTCATTTTAAAAGTGTGTATTTTTTAACACAAAAAGCCTTGCCAATTATGAATGATAACGGTAGAATCATCAACATTTCTAGTGGTACAACCCGTTTTTGCAATCCGGGATATTCTATTTATGCTTCGATGAAAGGTGCTATCGAAACTTTTACGCGCTATCTGGCCAAAGAAGTGGGCTCAAGAGGAATTACCGCAAATGTTATTGCACCAGGGCCAATTGAAACCGATTTCAACAATGCAGCTATTCGAAGTAATTCGCAATTAAAAGAACGTTTGTCAACCATGACGGCACTTGGACGAGTGGGTGAAGCCAATGATATCGGTGGAATAGTAGCTTTCTTATGTTCGGAAGATGGCTATTGGATTAACGGACAACGTATTGAAGCATCGGGCGGAATTTCATTATAATAAATTAAAAATACTGAAATAAATTCAGCATACTATGAAAGAGAAAATCATCAAAAAAGCCACAGAAATGTTCTTGAAACTTGGTTTCAAAAGCGTGACCATGGATGATATTGCCTGTGAAATGTGTATTTCTAAAAAGACAATTTACAAATATTTTCACAACAAAGAAGTCCTTATTGAAGAAGGAACCGATATCATTCATCAAAAAATACACACTATTATTGATGAAATCGTAGCTAAAAATTATAATGCTATTGAAGAGAATTTTGAAATCCGAAGAATGTTTAAAGAAATGTTTCAAACAATAGATAATTCGCCTGTTTATCAACTCAAAAAGCATTATCCCGAAATTCACTCTAAAATGATTGCTAATGAGCTTGAAGATTGCAACAACATGTTCCAACAAAACATCATTAAAGGAATGGAAGAAGGGCTGTATCGAAAAGATTTAGATATTAAAGTCTATGCTAAATTTTATTATTTATTGATTTTTTCGATAAAAGAAAGTACGGCTTCAGAAAAAGAATCGGTTAAACTCGAAAATTATGCCTTAGAATACCACACCAGAGCTATGGCAACACCAAAAGGAATTATAGAACTCGAAAAACAATTATCTAACTTAAATACCTAATCATCAATTCATGAAAAAAAAATTAGTAATAACCTTATTTTTATTGGTCGGCTTGTTGCAAGCTCAAGATAAAAAACAAAGCTATTCGTTTAGTTTATATCAAGCCATTACGCATGCTTTGACCAACAACAGAACGGCTATTAACGCAGGTCGCGATATTGAAATGGCTAAACAGAAAAAATGGGAAACCACAGCCATGGGGTTGCCTCAAATTAATGGTGCTATAACGTATCAAGACAATTTTAAATTGCAAACGTCGCTATTGCCAGCCGAAATTTTTGGCGGACCTAAAGGTGAATTTGCCGAAGTTACTTTTGGGACTAAACACAATGGTGGCGGGAGTTTATCCTTGAGTCAATTAATTTTTGACGGTTCTTATTTGGTGGCTTTGCAAGCTTCAAAAACGTATCTCAAATTTTATGAAAATTACAAAGTAAAAACCGATACTGATGTTAGAGAAATGATCATCAACGCCTATGGCAATGTTTTATTAGCCGATGAAAGTGCGCAGATTCTACAAAAAAACAAAGCTATTTTAGAGAAAACACTGTTCGATACCGATCAGACCTACAAAAATGGTTTGATTGAAGAAGAAAATGTAGAGCAATTAAAAATCACTTTAGCATCGGTTACCAGCAATTTAAATTATGTTACCCGATTGAAAGACATCAGCTTAAAAATGCTGAAAGTAAATTTGGGAATTGACATTGATGCCGATTTAACATTAACGGATAAGTTGGATATACTAACCCAAAACAATTTGGATTTAGCACTAAAAGGCAGCGAATTCAATGCTTCGAGCAACATTAATTATGTGATTTCACAAAATTTTGTAGACCAACGCAATTTGGAATTGAAACTTCAAAAAAGCAAAGCCTTACCCACATTGGCAGCAGGTGTAAATTTTGGATACAATTCGTTCGGAAACACCTTCAGTTTCTTCAATTCTACTCAACGTTATTTTAACTACTCCAATCTTGGTGTGAGTTTGAATGTGCCAATATTTAGCAGCTTTGCGCGAAGTGCTAGAACACAACAAGCTAAAATTGCATTAGAAAAAGCCAAAACCGATTTGACTGAAACCGAGCAAAAACTAAAATTAGCCTATCAAAATGCCAAAAGCGATTATGAATACAGTATCGAACAATACAATAGTTCTAAAGAAAATTTGAAATTGGCCGAACGCATCGAGAAAAAGCAAGAAATCAAATTCAAAGAAGGACTTTCAAGCAGCTTCGATTTTACCGAAGCGCAACGTCAATTATATACATCGCAACAAAGTTATCTACAAACCATGGTCGATGTAATCAACAAAAAAGCAGCCCTACAAAAAGTTATCGGAACTAAATAATAAACTCAAAACTCAAAATAAAAAATGAGAAAAATACTATTAATAACAGCCTTATCCTTGTCGCTATTTTCGTGTGCAAAAAAAGAAAATACAGCAACAATTGATGATTTAATTAAATCAAAAAACACGAAAGAACTTCAAGCAAAAAAAGCCCTTATACAAGCCGATTTAGCAAAAATTGATGAAGCTCTAGCCAAACTAGATGTTAAAAAAGAAGAAGCTTTGGTGGTTGTTCAAACGGTAAAAGACACGCTGTTCAATCATTATCTTGAAGTTCAAGGAAGTGTAAATACCAAAGAGAATATTTTGATTCAACCAGAATTTAGCGGAACGCTAACCTCGCTAAATGTAAAAGCAGGAAATCATGTTACAAAAGATCAAGTTCTTGGTCGTGTGGATGATGCCGGAATGAGTCAACAACTGGCCAATGCAGAAAATCAGTTTGCTCTAGCTAAAACAACATTTGAAAGACAAAAAAATCTGTGGGACAAAAAAATTGGTTCTGAAATTCAATTTCTTCAAGCCCAAACTCAAATGGTTTCGGCTCAAAAAAGCGTGGCTCAAATTAAAGCACAACTTGCGAAAACCGTAATAAAAGCACCTTTCAATGGAACCATTGATGAAGTTTATGTTGAAAAAGGACAGGTGGTTTCGCCAAATGCTCAAGGTTTAATGCGAATTGTCAATTTAGGAAATATGTATGTTTCAACAACTATTCCAGAAACCTATATCGGAAAATTGAAAGTTGGCACTGAAGTAGATGTTTTCTTAACCTCATTAAACAAAACCTATAAAGGAAAAGTGCGTCAAGTTGGAAATTTCATTAATCCAAGTAATAGAAGTTTCGGAATTGAAGTTGCTGTTCCAAATCCAGAAAACTTATTGCGCCCAAATCAAGTAGCTAAACTTAAAATCATTGATTATGTGAGTAAAAATGCAATTGTAGTTCCAACAAACGTCGTACAAGAAGAAGGTAAAGGAAACAAATTTGTTTACATAGCAACCCAAATTAATGGCAAAACAGGAATAGCCAAAAAAGCAGTAGTAAAAATCGGTAAATCATCAGATAATGTAACTGAAATCGTAAGCGGATTATCTGCAAAAGATATCATTGTTACCGAAGGGGTGAATACAATTTCTGAAGGAATGAAATTAAATTTCTAAATGTTAAAACTGTTGCCTGTTACTGGTTATCAAAGCAAAACCGTTAATCAATAACCGACAACCAACAACTAAAAAATATGTCACAGAAAAATAAAGAATTTAGTATTTCAAGTTGGGCCGTTGACAATCGTGTTACGGTATATATCTTGACTTTATTAATTGTAGTAACTGGTGTCATCGCTTATGTTACCATGCCACGTGAAGATTTTCCCGAAATTATTGAAAATAAAGTATATATCTCGTCTGTTTTCCCAGGAAATTCAGCAGAGGACGTAGAAAAATTAATTGTTAAACCTCTTGAAAAAGAGTTTAAAAATATTTCTGGAGTAGAAAAAATTTCTTCAAGTTCGTTTCAAGATTACGGAATGATTGTGGTAGAATTTTCAGATAAAATTACCATTGATGCTGCCAAAACAAAAATCAAAGATAAAGTCGATGTCGTTAAAGCCGATACCGATTGGCCTAATCTAGACAACGGTAGTAAAGTTGAACCTAGTGTTTTTGAATTGAACATTTCAGAAGAAGTGCCCATTTTAAACATCAACCTACAAGGAAATTATACTACGCAGCAACTTAAAAAATATGGAAAATTGCTTCAAGACGATATTGAAGAAATTCCTGAAGTTAAAAAAGTAGACATTCTTGGCGTTGATGACAAAGAGGTAGAAATTGCGGTTGATATTTTTAAAATGACCGCTGCGCAAGTAACATTTGATGATATTCAAAACGCCATTAAATATGAAAATATGACGCTTTCGGGAGGAAATTTAATTTCTCAAGGCTCTAGAAATAACATCAGAATTGTAGGAGAAATTAAAGATCCAAAAGAACTTGAAAACGTAATTGTTAAATCATATGGTGGTACTGTTTACCTAAAGGATATTGCCAAAGTAAGTTTTAAAGAAAAAGAAAAAACTACTTATGCTCGCGAAAAAGGGACTGAAGTAGTAATGCTTAACGTTAAAAAACGTTCCAATCAAAATATGATTTCGGCGATTGAGCAAGTTAAAGAGAAACTAGAAAAAGCTAAAACTTCTTATTTGCCTTCCAACTTAAAAATGGAATACACCAGTGACCAGTCCTCACGTGTAGAACATCAGGTAAACGAGCTGTCCAACCATATTATTTTTGGTATTATACTCGTAATGATTGTGTTGATGTTTACCATGGGATTGCGAAACTCCTTGTTTGTTGGAGCGGCTATTCCGTTATCGATGTTGATGGCATTTACTATTCTTTCGGCATTTGGATTAACCTTAAACACTATGGTTCTTTTCGGATTAGTTATGGGATTAGGAATGTTGGTGGACGACGGAATTGTGGTAGTCGACAATGTTTTTGCTAACATGAAAAAAGGAATGACGCGTATCCAAGCTTCCAAAATTGGTATTGGAGAAATTGCTTGGCCAGTAATCTCTTCGACGGCTACTACCTTAATGGCATTCTTACCCTTCGCTTTATGGCCAGGAACAATGGGGAAATTCATGAAATATTTTCCGATCACATTAACCGTTACCTTGACGGCATCTTTATTCGTGGCAATGGTTGTCAATGCAGCGATGACAGGTGGTTCTATGGATATTGAAGATAAAAATGTAACTAAAAAATCAGCAAAAAGATATTCGCTCATTTTTACAATCATCGCCGTAATTTTTGTGTTACTTGGAAATATTTATGATTCAAAAGTGGCTAGAGCTATTGGTCATATTGCTATTATTTCATTAGGTTTAATGTGGTTATACAAAATTAAATTATACCAATGGACGCAAGACTTTCAACATAGTTTTTTTCCAAGAATGGAAGAAAAATACAAAACATTTTTGGCTAAAATATTAACAGGAAAAAGAGCTTGGATTGCATTAGCAACCATTATTGGAATGTTGTTTTTCTCTTTTATTCTATTAGGTATTTTCCCAAGAAAAGTGTTGTTTTTCCCAAACAATATTCCAAGACAAGTAATTACTTATATTGAATATCCACAAGGAACCGATATCAAGAAAACGAACGAAGCTACGCTTTTTGTTGAAAAACAGGTTATTGCTATTTTGAACAAATATGTAGATCCAAAAACTAAAGATAATTTCTTAGCAGAATCTATTGTATCACAAGTAGGGGTTGGTGCCGGTAATCCTAATGTAGATGCTGGTTCCGCTTCAGAAACTCCTTACAAAGGAAAAGTGACCGTTAATTTCTCTGAATTCAAATTCAGAAGAGGGATCAATACCGAAGATGTTTTAGAAGAAATTCGAAACAAAGTAAAAGGAATTGCAGGTGCAAAAGTTACGGTTGAAAAAGATGCCAATGGACCTCCAGCAGGATATCCTATTAGTATTCAGCTAACGGGAACCGATTATAATAGTATGCTTAAAGAAGCTGATAAAATGATTGCTTTTATTGATTCTAAAAACATCCCGGGAATCGAGCGATTGAATGTTGATGTAAATAAAGAAAGTCCGGAGCTAGAAGTAAAAGTAGACCGTATTAATGCCGGCAGCTTGGGCATTTCTACAGGACAACTCGGATTCGATTTACGTCGTTCGGTTTATGGTCAAGAAATTTCTACTTATAAAGAAGGAAATGACGATTACAACATCACCATGCGTATGCAAGATGATCAACGTAAGAATGAAAACATTTTGTTTAATCAATCGTTGACTTACAGAAATCCGAATAACGGACAAATGATGCAGGTGCCAATTTCGGCCGTTTCTAGAACAGAGAAAACAACGACTTACAACCAGATTAAGCGAAAAAATCAAAAACGAGTGATGACCATTTATTCCAATGTGTTGACGGGATTTAATGGTGATGCCATCACAAAACAAATTCAAACCGAATTAAAAAGTTATGAATTACCAAAAGGCACAACCTATTCGTTTTCGGGAGTCCAAGAAGAGCAAGGAAAAAACCAAAGTTTCTTGATGTACGCCTTGTTTTTAGCCCTAGCCGGAATTACGTTGATTATTGTATTACAGTTCAACTCAGTTTCTAAAACCATGGTGATTTTGTTTACCGTATTACTAAGCTTTAGTGGTGTCTTCTATGGTTATGTTATTGCCAATATGGATTTTGTAATATTAATGACAATGATGGGAATCATTTCTTTGGCCGGAATTGTAGTGAAAAATGGAATTGTATTGATGGATTTCTTTGTATTATTATTAGACAAAAAAGTAGAAGACAATCATTTAGAAAGCCATGATGATTTATCGTTAGAAGAAATTAAAGAAGTAATTATTGAATCGGGTAAATCAAGACTTCGACCAGTATTGTTAACCGCATTAACGGCAGTATTGGGATTAATTCCTTTGGCAATTGGGTTGAACTTTGACTTCTTCTCGTTAATTACCGACTTAAATCCGCACTTGTTTATGGGTGGAGATAACGTGATTTTCTGGGGACCATTAGCTTGGACCATCATCTTCGGATTGACTTATGCAACTGTGCTAACTTTAGTGATGGTACCCGTAATGTTCTACTTGGTAAAACGAGTAAAATATTATTTAAGAGATAGACGAAATTCAAGAACAGCTCTCGAAAATTAGTTATAAATGTGAATAAATTAAAAAAGCTCCGAATATTTTCGGAGCTTTAATATTTAATATAAATTTATAGTTACTTTAACAACCCATCCAATTTCTCTACTAATTTAGGATCTGATGGACGCGCTGCATCGGCATCAACCACTTTTCCAGCTGGATCAATTAGTATGAATCTTGGAATCGAATTAATTCCGAACGATTTTGTAAAATCAGAATTCCAATCTTTATCGGCAAACAATTGAATGCCGCCAAGTGATTTATCTTTTACAAAGGTTTTCCATTTTTCAAAATCTTTTTGAACATCTATAGATATACTAACAAAAGCAATATTTTTGCCTTTATACTTTTCTTCTACTTTCTGCAAAAACGGAATTTCTCCCCTGCAAGGACCACACCACGTTGCCCAAACGTCGATATAAACATACTTACCTCTTAAATCTTCTAATTTAGTTTTACCACCGGCATAATTTACATAATCAAAAGAAGGAGCTGCCACATTATTCAATTTTTTTTGCTCTTGCTTTTGTTTGAAATACATTTTCATTTCAAACAATTCTTGTTGCATCGCTTTCTTCTGTAAAGCTACAAAATTAGCTTCATAGCCACCTTTTTCAAGCTTCGTTACCGCAGCATTTTGTTTATCGTTTATTTTTTTAGTGAATTCTTCTGGACTTAATTCTAAAAGTGCATCATAATTAAAGGCCCCGTCAATCAGCACCTTTTCAGCCAAATAATTATTTTCTGCTGCTCCTTTACCTGAATATTTAATAGATTCATCAAATTTTTGAGCATCCATTTTCAAACTTAAATCGTATCCATTTTTAAGAAACAAATCGGTGTATTCTTTTCCATCATAAAGTTGATACATTCCTTCTTTAACCTCAAAAGAAGCATCGAAATGTCCATTTCCTTGGACTTTCATTTCTTTAACTATAACAGCGTTGTTCTTGATAAAAAGAACGTCGCCATTTCTATTAGAAACATCCGCTTGAAATTTCAAGACATTTTCTTGTCCATAACTTATATGAGACAAAACAATTGCGGCTAATAACCATCCTAATTTTTTCATATTATTTACATTTAGATTAACAATTCCAAATATAGATATATTTTTTAAAATAAAGGATAATTTAAAAACCATTAGACTATTAAAGTAAAAGGAGATTTGGCCAAATATGAAATATCAGGGATTATTTTATTTAAGGAATAGTAAAAAAAGGGAACTACATGCTATTGCAAGTAATAAATGTATCCAAAATTAAACCATAGATTCCAATCGTTCGATCTGTTTTCTGGATAAAGTCCCGGATCTGGACTTAATCCGTCAACCCAATTAGAGAAATAATATTGCCATCTTACATCTACAATTAAATCAGACAATGGTGATAATTTATATCTAGTTCCAATACTTGAAACTACAGACCATGTAGAACTCGATCTAGTATCTATTGCACCAAGATATTTTGTAGGAGTAACTGTTGTTAATTGACCTAGGCCAGGACCTAATTCTGAATAGGCTTTTGGAGAATAAAAACTGAACTGCCCTCCAAGACTAATAAAAGGAGCAAAACTACCCACCGTTGCAGAAAAATCTCTGATACTGTAAGGAAAAAACTCCAATTGCATTCCAATATTAGTTACTTCAGTACTCCCTCTCATAGCTCTTAATTGCTCGGCAGTTACTGAAGTTTTGCTTGGATCAACCCATTGACCATAATGCTTTAGATTAGTTTTATTATAAGACAATTCACTTCTTAATTTGAAGTGATCGTTAAAATAAGTTTCTGGAGTATAACAGCTACAATCTGCTTTGTAAGAAAAATTTAAATAATGAATAATACCTATTCCATAACCTGTATTTCCTGCATTTGTAGAAAAATTATGTCGCTCTCCATAATCCGATTGAAAAGCAACAGGACCAACAATACCGCCAATTTCATGAGAGAATCCAAATTGCGCGAAAAGATCATTCTCAAAACTAAATAAAAGCAGGAAAACTATAATGAAATACTTGTTCATTTTTTTTGCAAATTAATTCAATTAGCGACAAATATATAAAAACATCATACACTAATAAAATAAAATAAAAAAATACTTCAACACAGTAGAAAAATATAACTTTTCAAAATAGGTTTTTTATCATTTTTTTAAAAAGTAAGATGTAAAACACAAATGTGCGTAGAAAATAAAAAAAATTACAACATTATTTTAATAAAATGTATATTTGCCGAAAATAACGAAAACGTTTTCTTAAACATTAATATTATAATTTATGTCACAAAGTATCAACGCATTTATTGATTTAGTTGCACAAAGAAATGGCAACGAACCAGAGTTTATGCAAGCTGTTAAGGAAGTTGCTGAAACAGTAATTCCATTTATCGAAGAAAATAAAAAATACCAAAACAAGATGCTTTTGGAACGAATGGTAGAGCCAGAACGAGTAATTATGTTTCGTGTTACTTGGATCGACGATGCCGGCAAAACTCAAGTAAATAGAGGATATAGAATTCAGATGAATTCTGCTATAGGACCATACAAAGGAGGAATTCGTTTTCATCCAACCGTAAATTTGAGCATTTTAAAATTTTTAGCTTTCGAACAAACATTCAAAAATAGTTTGACAACTTTACCAATGGGTGGAGGAAAAGGAGGTTCTGATTTTGATCCAAAAGGAAAATCAGATATCGAAATCATGAAATTTTGTCAAGCATTCATGACCGAATTGTCAAAACATATTGGTGCCGATACTGACGTTCCAGCGGGTGATATTGGTGTTGGAGGCAGAGAAGTTGGCTACATGTTTGGTCAATATAAAAGATTACGAAACGAATTTACAGGAGTTTTAACAGGAAAAGGTATCTCTTTTGGAGGTTCATTAATTCGTCCAGAAGCTACAGGTTATGGCGATGTATATTTTGCACAAAGTATGCTTGCTACTAAAGGTGATAGTTTCGCTGGAAAAACTGTTGTGGTTTCGGGTTCTGGAAATGTGGCGCAATATGCTACTGAAAAAGCAACTCAATTAGGAGGAAAAGTAGTTACTATGTCTGATTCATCAGGCTATATTTATGATGCTGATGGAATTACTGCCGAAAAATTAGCTTGTGTAATGGAAATTAAAAACGTAAACTACGGAAGGATTTCAGATTATTTAACCAAATATCCAAATGCAAAATTTGTAGCAGAAAAACGTCCGTGGGAAGTTAAATGTGATGTAGCGTTACCTTGTGCAACTCAAAACGAATTAAACGAAGAAGAAGCAAAAACTTTAATTGCTAATGGATGTATCTGTGTGGCAGAAGGTGCAAATATGCCATCAACACCTGAAGCAATGCATGTTTTCCAAAATGCTAAAATATTATTTGCTCCAGGAAAGGCTTCTAATGCTGGTGGTGTTGCAACTTCAGGTCTTGAAATGTCTCAAAATTCTTTGCGTTTAAGCTGGACATCTGAAGAAGTTGACGAAAGATTAAAAAGAATTATGTCTGACATTCATGCATCATGTGAGAAATATGGTAAAGATGCTTCAGGATATATTGACTATGTTAAGGGTGCTAATATTGCCGGTTTCGTTAAAGTTGCTGATGCCATGCTAGCTCAAGGAATTGTGTAAATAAACAATTGATACTATTTACAAAACCTTCTTTCTACTCCGAAAGAAGGTTTTTTATTTGATAGATATCACAAAATAGATTTAATTGCGTTTTATAGTATATTTGTCAGTAAAATTTATTTTAGATAATGTTTAAACAATTTTTTATAATAGCTTTATTTAGTTTTTCAATGGTATTTTCGCAGAATAATCAATTGTGGAAAGGTTATTTTTCATTTAACCAAGTTACCGATATTTCAGAATCACCTACAGCAATTGTTGCTTCATCAGAAAATGCTATTTTTTCAAAAAACATCACAACTAATGATATAAAAACTACGACAACGGTTGATGGCTTAAAAGCTGTTTCTATTACAGCTATTTATTATAGTTCAAATTCTAAAATTACTTTTGTTGGAAACAGTAATGGCCTTTTGTTATTGATTCTTCCAGATGGAAACTTAATTCAAAAAATTGGTATTATTAGTGATGTTCCTGTACCTGCTAACATAAAAAAAATTAATCATTTTTTAGAAAATGATGGCAAGATATATGTTTCTTGTGATTATGGAATTTCGATTTTCGATTTGACTACATTAGAGTTTGGTAATACCTATTTCATGGGACCACAAGGGTCTTATGTTTCTGTACAACAAACCACCATTACTAACGGATTTATTTATGCTGCAACCAAAGGAAATACGTCTGGAAGTGGGATTAGAAAAGCAAATTTATCTAATCAATTTTTGGACGATTACAATCAATGGGTTGATACATCGGGTAGTGAATGGAATGGAATAACTAGTTTCGGAGCCAATATTTTGGCAATTACTACAGGTGCAAGCGTCTTTAAATATAACGGAAGCAACTGGATCAATTTTAGTTCCTATCCAGAAAATTTACTACATATTAGGGCTACGGCAGATTATGCGATAGTTACATCTCCAAATAATGTGTATATCTACAATCAAGGATTACAACTAGTTACCCATATTCAAAGTAGTCAGATTACGTCAATTCCAGTAACTTTTTCTTGTGCGACGGTTATTAATGATGTTATTTATATAGGCACTAATGAAAATGGCATTCTTACCTCAAGCCTATCCAATTCAACCAGTTTCGGATTTATCATACCCAACGGGCCCAAAAGAAACAAAATTTTTAGGGTAAAAAAATCAAATGCTGCACTATGGGCTATTTATGGAGGTTATAGTCAATACTATAATCCTTACACTCCTGGTCTCTCAGAAACACCTATAAATAAATATACCATTGATAATGGATGGACAACTATACCTTATTCTACTTTATTAGGAGCAAAATCTTTATCTAATATTGCTTTTAATCCTAATAATGACAATCAATTTTATGTCAGTTCTTACTTTTCGGGGCTTCTAAAAGTTGTTAACGATATTCCAACGGTTTTATATAATGCTACAAATACAGGAGCAAATGGGTTGGAATCATTACAGTTATCACCGCCAGACCCCACTTATACAGATATTCGTGTAAACGGTCCAGTTTTTGACAAAAACAGCGACTTATGGATGACTAATAATTTTCTTGTCAAACCTTTAAAAGTTCTCCGAACTAATGGACAATGGCAATCCTATGATTTTACTTCTGCCGAATCAGCTAGTGATTTAAAAGACACAAGTTATGGCATACCAGTTGTGGACAAAAATGGTACTAAATGGCTTTCTCAAGACCGAAATGGCGTGGTTGGATTTAATGAAAATTACAACAATAAATTTATTACCATTAAAACGGGCTCTTCAGGAAACCTTCCAAACGGTGATGTGAGATGTCTTGCAATCGACAACAAAAATCAACTTTGGATTGGAACCATTGCTGGCTTGAGAATTGTTCCGTCTGTAGATTCGTTTATTACCGAAACAGATATTCAATCTAAAGCTATTATTATTTTAGAAAATAATTTAGCACAGGAATTATTTTATTCTCAATTTATAATAGATATTGCTGTTGATGGCGCCAATAGAAAATGGGTATCTATAGCCGATTCGGGCGTTTATCTGGTAACATCAGACGGGCAGCAAACGGTTTATCATTTTACAAAAGACAATTCGCCATTACCGACAAATAATGTAAATGATATTGAAATTGATGGCGTTACTGGTGAGGTTTTTTTTGCTACCGATAAAGGATTGGTTTCTTTCAAAGGAACTTCTACAAGAGCCAGTAATGATTTGAGTAGCGTTTATGTATATCCGAATCCGGTTCGTCCTGAATTTGAAGGAACGGTAAAAATTTCAGACCTAACCGACAAAGCAACAGTCAAAATAACCGATATCGAAGGGAATTTAGTTTTCGAAACCACTTCTCAAGGCGGAACTATCGAGTGGGATACCACTGCTTTTGGTAAATATAAAGTGGCATCAGGTGTGTATGTGATTTTTGTTTCTGCCCAAGATGGCAGCGACACCACTGTTAGAAAAGTAATGATCATCCGATAAATTCGATTAAGAAAATTCCAATGTTGGTCAAAACCAAAGCCATTGTCCTTTCAGCACTCAAATATCAAGAAAAAAGCTTGATTGTAAAATGTTTTACTTTATCAGATGGATTGAAAAGTTATTTTGTTCCAAGCGCATATTCTGGCAAAAAATCGAATCAAAAAATTGCATATTTTCAGCCGCTAACTATTCTTGACATCGAAGCCAATCATAAAAACAAAAGCACTTTAGAGCATTTTAAAGAAATCAAATTAGCTACAGCTTATCAAACCATAAATACGGATATCATAAAAAGTACTATCGTAATTTTTCTCTCTGAAATATTACATCATAGTATCCAAGAAGAAGAAAAAAATGAAGATTTATTTACTTTTCTTGAAACGGCTTTAATTTGGTTGGACACCCACGAAGACACTTCGAATTTCCATTTGATTTTATTGCTAGAAATTACAAAATTTCTCGGATTTTACCCCAATAATTCAGAAAGTGATCTTAATTTTTTTGAGATGACAGAAGGAATTTTTTCGCCGTTTCAAGGAATAAGCTGCCTTTCCGAACATCAAACGTTTTTATTCAAAAAATTAATCCATTTAAAATTTGATTCCAACCAAAAGGTTTTCGCAGGTTTAGAACGTCAAATGCTCTTAAAAATTTTATTGGACTACTATTCAATTCACCTCGATGGATTCAAAAAACCGAAATCACTAGATGTTTTAAAGGAAGTCTTTGCATAAATCATAAATTAAATCCTTCTTTAATACACAATCGCAAAAACTCATAACTCATAACTCATAACTCACAACTATTTATTACTTTCGCAAACTGATTTAAGAATACGACAAAATGAGCACAAAATTTACTGAATACAAAGGACTTGACTTGCCAACGGTGGCATCGGAAACCCTTAAATTTTGGAAAGAAAACAACATCTTTGAGCAATCGGTATCTTCACGCGAAGGCAACCCTCCGTATGTGTTTTTTGAAGGACCACCTTCTGCAAACGGATTACCGGGAATTCACCACGTTATGGCGCGTGCGATTAAAGATATTTTTTGTCGTTATAAAACTCAAAAAGGTTTTCAAGTAAAGCGAAAAGCTGGTTGGGACACACACGGTTTGCCTGTAGAATTAGGAACCGAAAAAGAACTTGGAATCACCAAAGAAGACATCGGTAAAACCATATCTATAGAAGAATACAACGAAGCCTGTAAACGAACCGTAATGCGCTATACCGACGTGTGGAATGACCTTACCGAAAAAATGGGCTATTGGGTAGATATGGAAGATCCGTATGTCACCTATAAATCCAAATACATGGAAAGCGTTTGGTGGTTACTCAAACAAATTTATGACAAAGGGTTGTTGTATAAAGGCTATACCATTCAACCGTATTCGCCTAAAGCAGGAACCGGTTTGTCGTCGCATGAAGTCAACCAACCCGGAAGTTATCGTGATGTGACCGATACTACGGTTGTAGCACAATTCAAAACAAAACCAGAAACGTTACCAAGCTTTTTACAAGGTTTTGGCGACATTCATATTTTAGCTTGGACGACCACGCCTTGGACGTTGCCGAGTAATACCGCTTTGACCGTTGGTCCGAAAATTGATTATGTTTTGGTAAAAACTTTTAATCAATATACTTTTGAGCCAATTACGGTAATTTTGGCAAAAAATCTTGTCGGAAAACAATTTGGAGGAAAATATTTTGAAATTCCAAATTCAGTTCATTTTCCTAATGAGGATTGTGAACTTGACGAAACAGAAAGAATCGAGTTAATAATTGGAAAAAAATTAATTTCTATTGATAATATTGAATTTCAAAATTTTTGGACATTATTAGTTAACTATAAATCTTTAGATATAGCTGAATTAATATTAAAATTCAATCAAATTGGATACGATTTTAATGAAGAAAAGATAAGATTATTAAAGGCAAGTGATATTCAATCAATGAGTAAAAAAAGGCCATACCAAATACTTGCCGAGTGTAAAGGATCCGATTTAGTCGGAATTCGATACGAACAATTAATGCCGTTAGTATTACCCTATCAAAATCCGCAGGATGCATTTCGAGTAATTTCGGGTGATTTTGTGACTACCGAAGACGGAACCGGAATTGTTCATACCGCGCCAACCTTTGGTGCTGATGATGCCAAAGTGGCCAAAGAAGCAACGCCTGAAGTACCACCCATGTTGGTTTTAGACGAAAATGGAAATCCTGTACCATTAGTAGATTTACAAGGAAAATTCATTCAAGGGTTGGGCGATTTGTCTGGAAAATATGTGAAGAATGAATATTACGACGCCGGAACGGCTCCAGAACGTTCTGCTGATGTTGAAATTGCGATTCAATTAAAAGAAGAAAATAAAGCGTTTAAAGTTGAAAAATACGTGCACAGTTACCCGCACAGTTGGAGAACAGACGAGCCTCTTTTATATTATCCATTAGATTCTTGGTTCATCAAAGTAACCGAAATCAAAGATCGAATGTTCGATTTAAACGATACCATCAACTGGAAACCCAAAGCAACTGGTGAAGGACGTTTCGGAAACTGGCTAAAAAATGCTAACGATTGGAATTTATCGCGTTCTCGCTATTGGGGAATTCCATTGCCAATATGGAGAACCGAAGACAAAACCGAAGAGGTATTGATTGGTTCGGTAGAAGAATTGTATACTGAAATTGAAAAATCAATTGCGGCTGGTTTTCAAAACGAAAATCCATTTAAAGGCTTTGAAGTGGGCAACATGAGTGAGGAAAACTACGATTTGGTCGATTTGCATAAAAATGTGGTTGATGCCATTACGTTAGCTTCACCATCGGGGAAACCCATGAAACGCGAGAGTGATTTGATTGATGTTTGGTTTGATTCGGGTGCGATGCCTTACGCACAATGGCATTACCCATTTGAAAATAAAGAATTGATTGACGAAAATAAAGCGTTTCCAGCTGATTTTATAGCAGAAGGTGTCGATCAAACACGTGGATGGTTTTATACGTTGCACGCCATCGGAACGTTAGTATTTGATAAAATCGCTTATAAAAACGTAGTTTCAAACGGTTTGGTTTTGGATAAAAACGGACAAAAAATGTCGAAACGTTTAGGAAATGCCGTTGATCCATTCACCACCTTATCAGAATACGGTCCGGATGCCACACGTTGGTACATGATTGCGAATGCCAATCCGTGGGACAACTTAAAATTTGATATCGAAGGCGTGGCTGAAGTGCGCAGAAAATTCTTCGGAACGTTATATAACACCTATTCATTCTTCTCGCTATATGCTAATATTGACGGATTTACGTATGCTGAAGCTGAAATTCCAATACACGAAAGACCTGAAATTGACCGTTGGATTTTATCCGAATTACATACGTTGATAAAAACGGTTGATGAAGCCTATGCCGATTACGAGCCCACTAAAGCTGCCAGAGCCATTTCTGATTTTGTTCAGGAAAACTTAAGTAACTGGTACGTTCGTTTGTGCCGAAGAAGATTCTGGAAAGGCGAATACGGTACCGATAAAATTGCAGCCTATCAAACCTTATATGCCTGTTTGATCAATGTGGCTAAACTTTCGGCTCCGATAGCGCCATTTTTTATGGATCAATTGTATCGCGATTTAGTTAACGCCACTGGAAGTGAGGATTTTGCTAGTATTCACTTGGCAAATTTCCCAGTTTCGGTTGAAAACTTTGTTGATAAATCGTTGGAGAGTAAAATGATGAAAGCACAAACGGTTTCGTCACTCGTTTTATCGCTCCGAAAAAAGGAAATGATAAAAGTGCGTCAACCGTTGCAAAAGGTTATGATTCCTATACTTGACGAGAATCAGCGTGCCGAAATCGAAGCGGTTTCCGACCTGATAAAAGCCGAAGTAAACGTTAAAGAAATCGAACTTTTAGACGATGCATCAGGAGTTTTAGTAAAGCAAATTAAGCCCAATTTCAAGGCATTGGGGCCTCGTTTTGGAAAAGATATGGGGTTGATTTCCAAAGAAATACAAGATTTCACTCAAGAACAAATCAACGAAATTGATGCGAAAGGAGAGCTATCGCTTGATATTTCAGGAAAAAGTATAATTTTAACATCCCAAGATGTAGAAATATCTTCTCAAGATATTCCGGGTTGGTTGGTTGCTAATGCAAACGGAATTACAGTTGCGTTAGACATTACCATTTCACCAGAATTGAAACAAGAAGGTATTGCTAGAGAATTGGTCAATCGAATCCAAAATATTAGAAAAGATTCTGGATTTGAAGTTACAGACAAAATTAAAGTAGATTTGCAACGCAGCGGTGAATTAGAAAGCGCCATAAAAAATAATGAAAACTATATCAAAGACGAAACATTAACAGAAGAATTAAATTTCAATGATAATTTAGAAAGTGGTATAGATATTGAGTTTGATGAGATAAAAACAAGAATATTAATTTCAAAATAACACAAAGATGATTCAAGAAATGATGAGATACTCTGACGCTGATTTAGCAGAGTTTAAAGAAATTATCTTAAATAAAATTGAGAAAGCACAAGTAGATTTAGAACTCATAAAAAGTGCTTACATGAATGATTTGAATAATGGTACCGATGATACATCGCCAACATTCAAGGCATTCGAAGAAGGAAGTGAAACCATGAGTAAAGAAGCGAATTCGCAATTGGCGATTCGTCAAGAAAAGTTTATTCGTGATTTGAAGAACGCTCTTTTCCGTGTGGAGAACAAAACCTATGGGGTTTGTAAAGTAACTGGAAAGTTAATTGGTAAAGAAAGATTGAAAATTGTTCCTCATGCCACGATGAGCATTGAGGCAAAAAATTTACAACGTTAATAAACAAGAAAAGGAATCATAAAATTCCAAATTCCAAATAATCATTAAATTTTTGGGATTTGGAATTTCTTTTTTTAGAATTTAATTACTTTTGCACCACAAAATTTATAACCATGAAACTTAAGAATTCGGTATTTATTATCTTTTTAATATTAATAATAGATCAATATTCCAAAATATTTGTAAAAACGAATTTTATTCTCGGAGAACAAGTAAAAGTTTTTGGTTGGTTTAAATTTTTCTTTATTGAAAATGAAGGAATGGCTTGGGGAACCGTTATCCCTGGCGAATATGGAAAAGCAATACTTACCATTTTTAGAATTGTAGCGGTTATCGCCATTGGTTACTGGTTGTATGACTCATCAAAAAAAGAAAAATCTACCTATTTAATTATAGCAATTTGCTTGATTTTTGCAGGAGCTTTGGGTAACATTATCGATTCTGTTTTATATGGAGTGATGTTTGATGATAGTTTCAATCATTTAGCCACTTTTTTCCCAAAAAAACATTACGGAACTTGGTTTCACGGAAGAGTGGTCGATATGTTTTATTTTCCTTTTATAGAAGATTATATGATGCCTTCCTGGGTGCCGTTTTTAGGAGGAAAACAAGTTACTTTCTTCAATGCTATTTTCAACGTTGCCGATTTTTCGATATCTACTGGTGTTGGAATTTTAATTTTTTTCAATAAAAAAGCATTTTCTCAAGAGAAAAACAGCAAAACTGTAACTTATTCGTCTGTATTAAATCCATCAGAAGAAGATTAAATCACATATATTTTTTTGGGCGTTACCACATAGTCCAACGAAATATCGTTTTGATTACGATCTTCAATAGTCAGTTCTGCTTCAAAGAAAGACAATCCAATTTTGATAGTTTCGAGTTTACAATGGGATAAAAATTTATCATAAAATCCTTTGCCATAACCAACACGATTTCCTTTTAAATCAAATGCTAGCAAAGGAACAAAAACGACATCAATTTTAGCAACAGGAACTTCCAAACCATCAACAGGCTCTGGTACATTGTATTCGTTTTTTTGAAATTTTGTATTGTCTGTCAACAAATAATGTGTCATTCCTAAGGTGGTAAAGTCACTTTTAGAAACCACAATTTCTTTGTCTTTTCCTGCTAATATTTGAAGAATAAATTGCGTGTCAATTTCTTTTTGTTCTTCTATGGTCAAGAATAAATGATAATAGGTTTTGTCCCAAATGTTTAGTTGAAGTACATTATTAGCAATAATCAATGACTTTTCTTCAATTTCTGATGAAGTAAGCTGCTGTCTTAATTCTTTATACTTTTTTCTTAATTCCTTTTTAACCATACCGTAAAAATATGATAAATTTCAATTTGTTTGTTGTGGAATTTAAAGTTAAATTTGTTTAGCGTTAAAATGTCTAAAAAATACTTTTTCAACAACAAATACAAAAATCAACATCCGCTAATCTACAATCATCAATGCTCCAACCTTCTTTAGAACTTCAAATACAAACTTTACCCGACAATCCCGGGGTGTATCAGTATTATGATAAAGAAGGGAAAATTCTATATGTAGGGAAAGCCAAAAATCTCAAAAAACGTGTTTCCTCTTATTTTAATAAAGTTCACGATACCGCCAAAACCAATCTTCTCGTAAAAAAAATTGTAACCATAAAGCACATTGTGGTTTCGAGCGAGCAAGATGCGCTATTATTGGAAAATAACTTGATAAAAAAACTGCAACCTAGATATAATGTATTGTTGCGGGATGACAAAACCTATCCATGGATTTGCATCAAAAAAGAACCTTTTTCGAGAATATTCCCAACAAGACGAATGATTAAAGACGGCTCAGAATATTTTGGTCCTTACACTAATTTCAAAACCGTAAACACTATTTTAGAGTTAATAAAGGAATTGTATCCGTTGCGAACCTGTAATTATGATTTGACCGAAGCCAACATTAATTCGGGTAAATATAAAGTGTGTTTAGAATTTCATATTGGTAATTGCAAAGGCGGTTGCGAAGGATATGAATTGCTAGAAAATTATCAAAAACAGGTTGATGCTATTCGAGAAATTTTAAAAGGAAATTTCAAAGAAAGCTTGAAAGAATTCAAAATAAAAATGCTTCATTTAGCTCAAGAAATGCAATTTGAAGAAGCGCAAAAAATCAAAGAAAAAATAGAAGTTCTCGAAAATTATCAATCACGCTCTACAGTTTTAAACCCTAAAATATCCAATATAGATGTGTTCTCTATTATTTCTGATGAGGCCGTTGCTTATGTAAACTTTCTTCAAATAGCGCATGGAGCAATTATTCGTTCCTATACTTTGGAACTTAAAAAGAAATTAGACGAAACCGATGAAGAACTTTTAGAATTAGCCGTTGTAGAACTTCGAGAGCGATTTCAATTGTTGTCAAGAGAGATTATTTTGCCATTTCCATTAGATTTTGGCGATAAAATAAAAGTTACGGTACCACAACTTGGCGATAAAAAACAGATTTTAGAATTATCCGAACGAAATGCTAAATATTATCGACTAGAACAGCTGAAACAAATTCAAATTGTCGACCCTGAGCGTCATACTAATCGTATTATGGCGCAAATGCAAAAAGATTTACGCCTTTCGGTGGAACCACGTCATATTGAATGTTTCGATAATTCTAATATTCAAGGAACCAATCCTGTTGCGGCTTGCGTAGTTTTTAAAGATGGGAAACCAAGTAAAAAAGATTACCGCCACTTCAACATTAAAACTGTTGAAGGACCCAATGATTTTGCTTCCATGGAAGAAGTGGTGTATAGAAGATACAAACGATTGTTGGATGAAAATCAACCATTACCACAGTTAATAATTATTGATGGTGGAAAAGGACAGTTATCATCGGCATTAAAGAGTATTGATGATTTAGGACTACGTGGAAAAATAGCCATCATCGGTATTGCAAAACGGCTAGAAGAATTGTTTTATCCAGGAGATTCGGCACCATTGTATTTGGATAAAAAATCGGAAACGCTAAAAGTAATTCAGTTTCTAAGAAACGAGGCACACCGATTTGGAATAACGTTTCACCGTGACAAACGAAGTAAATCAGCGCTAAATTCTTCCATAGAAACGATCCCTGGCATTGGAGAAAAAACCATGTTGACACTAATAAAACATTTCAAAAGTGTTAAAAGATTAAAATTAGCAACAGAAAAGGAAATTTCGGAGGTAATCGGTGTATCAAAAGCCAAAAAAATTTCCGACTTTTACAAAAAAGAATCCTAATGTTTTTGAAGTTAAACGTCATAAATCAGAAATCAGAAATGACAAGCATGTTTGCTTACAGGTTTTTCTGTATTGGATTTTTGATTTTTTCAATGATTTCATTTTCTCAAGATAATACAAAAAAGCTCAAAATCGGACTTGTTCTTTCTGGTGGTGGCGCGAAAGGTTTTGCCCACATTGGAGTGCTAAAAGTTTTAGAAAAAGAAGGAGTCAAAATTGACTATATCGGAGGAACGAGCATGGGAGCAGTGGTTGGCGGACTTTATGCGTCGGGATATAGTGCCTCTCAAATTGATTCTATTTTTAAAAATACCAATTTTGACGAACTATTAAAAGATTATATTCCCCGTGATTCCAAGAGTTTTTATGAAAAACACAACGACGAATTATACCCTATTTCGTTGCTTTTTAACAAATTCAATATAGGTGTTCCCATCGCGCTTTCAAAAGGGATGTATAATTATAACTTATTGACAAAACTCACTGATCCCGTGAAGTATATTAGAGATTTTAATAAACTTCCCATTCCTTTTGTGTGTATTGCGACGGATTTAGAAACGGGAAAAGAAGTGATTTTTCATGAGGGCTATTTACCACAGGCAATGTTAGCGAGCTCGGCGTTTCCAACTCTTTTTTCGCCCGTTGAAATAAATGGAAAATTATTAGTTGATGGTGGCGTTTCTAATAACTATCCTGTGGATGAAGTTAGAAAAATGGGGGCAGATATCATTATTGGAGTTGATGTTCAAGATGACTTGAAAGACCGAAATATGCTCAAGGAAGCAACCAAAATAATGGTGCAAATTACCAATTTGCAGATGATTAATAAAATGAAGGAGAATGTTAAAAAAACTACAATCTACATTAAACCAGATATTACTAGTTTCTCTGTAATTTCATTTGATGATGGTCAAAAAATAATAAAGACAGGAGAAGATGCAGCCAATTTAGTTATTGATAAAATAAGAACTATTGCCAATCCTAAAAAGTATGTTCAACAAAACATGAAACTTACGGCTGAAAACAATATTATTAACCTTAAAATGGTAAGCATTAATGATGTAAAAGACTATACAAGAGCTTATATGATGGGAAAATTAGGGCTTAAAGAAAATACTAAAATTACCTATCAAGACCTTAAAAAAGGAATCAATAAATTGAATGCAACTCAAAATTTTAGCGCAATCAGCTATTCTTTGGAAAAATTAGAAGATGGTGATAAATTAAATTTAACGGTAAGGGAAAGTGAAAATAAAACTTTTTTAAAATTTGGATTGCATTATGACGGGTTGTATAAAAGTGCAATTTTGGTGAATTTAACTCAAAAAAAATCACTGTTTAAAAACGATGTAATTTCTGCCGACATTGCTCTTGGTGATAATTTCAGATATAATTTAGATTATTATATAGATAACGGGTTTTACTTTAGTTTTGGGTTAAAGTCACGATTAAATCAATTCAATCGCAATGTGGCAACCGATTTTAACCATGGTGTAACGTTCTCTCAACTAGGCATAAATACTTTAAATATTGATTACCTTGATTTTAATAATCAAGCTTATTTGCAAACAATTTTTGCTCAAAAATTCCTCATTGGAGCAGGGATTGAATGGAAACATATGAAAATAAATTCCAGCACATTGTCCAATCAAACATCTATTTTTGAAAATAGTGATTACGGAAGTATCTTCGGATATGTTAAATACGATTCTTTTGACAATAAATTTTTCCCAAAAAAGGGATGGTTTTTTAATGGCGATATTCAATCCTATTTATATTCTACAAACTACACCAATCAGTTTAACAGGTTTTCAATTGCCAAAGGAGAAGCTGGAATCACAAGAACTTTTTTTAAAAAAATTAATTTAAAATTTACTTCAGAAGCTGGATTTTCTATCGGCTCTGGAAGTGTTCCTTTTTTAGATTTTGTTCTCGGCGGATATGGATATAATACCATCAATAATTTCAAACATTTTTATGGATATGATTTTGTTTCACTTTCTGCGGATAGCTATATAAAATCAACAGGTACCTTAGATTATGAGTTTTATAAAAAAAATCATGTGAACTTTTCGGCCAATTATGCCAACTTAGAAGATAATTTATTTGGTAATGGCAATTGGCTTTCTACGCCCAGATATACTGGATATGCTCTTGGTTATGGACTAGAAACGGTTTTAGGTCCTATCGAGGTAAAATATTCTTGGTCACCAGAATTATCAAAAGGGTTTACTTGGTTTAGCGTTGGGTTTTGGTTTTAAAAACTTATAAAAATCGTATTTTTATAGTATTATTAAACAAAAAAAGTATATTTGAACACTATAAACTAAAAAAGATAAATTATGTCTATTTGGAGAGTAAAACCTGTATCTGCTTTTGAGGCAGACATGAAAAAAAGTGAATTAAAAAGAGTTTTAGGAAAATGGAGTCTTACTGCAATTGGTATTGGAGCCATTATTGGGGGAGGTATATTTGTCCTTACTGGAACTGGAGCCTATTACCATGCAGGACCAGCATTAGCAGTGTCTTTTATAATTGCAGGTGTTGCCTGTGTTTTTGCTGCATTATGTTATTCGGAGTTTGCTTCGATATTGCCCGTTGAAGGTTCTGCTTATGCTTACGCTTACGGAACCATAGGTGAACTTTTTGCTTGGATTATTGGTTGGGGGTTAATTTTAGAATACGCTATGGGTTCCATGACCGTAGCTGTTTCATGGTCAGGATATTTTAATAAGCTCTTAAAAATGTTTGGATTACATCTACCTGATTGGCTAACAAGTGATCCTGCAAGTTACACCGGACAAGGTTTTTCTATGAATTTACCTGCTTTTTGCATTGTTCTTTTTGTGATTTCTATACTCATCAGAGGAACCCAAGGTGCCGCTAAAGCAAACAATTTGATTGTGATGCTTAAAGTTTCAGCCGTTTTATTCGTAATTATTGCAGGAGCTTTTTTTATAAACACCGCCAATTGGCATCCTTTCATTCCAGATGCAACAACAATAGTTGACAATGCTGGAAAGTCTCATGAAGCATATGGTTTTAAAGGAGTAATATCAGGTGCAGCTGCAATTTTCTTTGCTTATGTTGGATTTGACGCGGTTTCAACACAAGCTGGAGAAGCAATCAATCCTAAAAAAGATGTGCCCTTTGCTATCATTACTTCTTTATTGGTTTGTACCTTTTTATATATTTTAGTGTCCTTAGTTTTAACAGGAATGATGAACTTTAGCGATTTTAACCCTATGGGGAAATATCCAGAAGCGATAAAAGCACCTGTGGCGTATGCATTTGATATTGCTGGTCAAGCATGGGCTGGATATGTGGTAACTATTGCGGCTACTATCGGATTAATTTCTGTTTTAATGGTAATGATTATGGGACAGTCCAGAATATTTTTAGGAATGTCTAAAGACGGATTAATCCCTCCTGTTTTCTCTAAAATTCACGGTGTTTCTGGTACTCCTAAAACTAACTTATTAATTCTTGGCGCTATCATTGCTGTAGTTGCAGCATTCACGCCAATTAATAAATTAGCAGATATGACAAGCTTTGGAACTTTATTTGCATTTACAATGGTCTGTATAGCTGTTTGGATTTTGCGAAGAAAACAACCTGAATTAAATAGACCTTTCAAGGTTCCTTTTTTACCAGTTATAGCAATCTGTGGAATTTTAATAAACACGTATTTAATGATAAACTTGAGTATTGACGCGCAAATGTTATCATTGGGCTGGTTAGTAATTGGAATTTTTATTTATTTTATTTATGGTAAAAGAAAAGCAAAATTGAATAATCCATCATAATATTTACACAAATATTTAATTTATGAAATCCAAAAAAGTAATTTTTTTTGGATTTTTTGTTTTGTTTTTTACGATATTTGTCTATGATTTTTTCAAAAAACTGGCTTGAATTATTAATACACTTAAAATTCCTCATCAAGAGAAATCCTGAATGAGCTTTTTTACTTTTCAAATTAATTAATATGTCAATTAGATAATTAATTTTCTAAATTGACTAATTATCTACTTATTTAATTTTAATACTATGCCTATTTATCATAAACTTGGAAATTTTCCTCAAAAAAGACATATACAGTTCGAGAATCCAAAAGGTGGTTTATACTATGAACAACTATTTGGAACCGAAGGGTTTCATGGTCACTCGTCTCTATTATATCATGTTCATAGACCAACTCAAGTAAAAGAAATTACAAAATCGTACTCGGTTGAACCCAAAATAGCGATTGGCAAAAACATCAAATCACTATTATTAAAAGGATTTGAACTAAAGCCAGAAGACGATTTTTTAGATTCAAGAAAAGCAATGTTGGTCAACAAAGATTGTACTATTGGATTAGCTGCACCAAGAAAATCACTTACAAACTATTATTATAAAAATGCGGATGCCGACGAAATGATTTTCATCCATAAAGGAAGTGGAAAATTAAGAACTATGATGGGAAACATCGATTTTGAATACGGAGATTATCTCATTATTCCGCGTGGAATGATCTACCAAATCCATTTCAACACCGAAGATAATCGATTGTTCTATGTAGAAAGTTTTGCGCCTTTTTACACGCCTAAAAGGTATAAAAATGAATCTGGACAGCATTTAGAACATTCGCCATTTTGTGAACGCGATTTCAAACTCCCAACCGAACTAGAAACGCACGACGAAAAAGGCGATTTTACCATCAAAATAAAAAAAGAAGGAATGATGCACGAATTTATTTATGCAACACATCCTTTTGACGTTGTTGGCTGGGACGGCTATAATTTCCCTTATGGATTTTCAATACACAACTTTGAACCCATTACGGGAAGAGTACATCAACCGCCACCTGTGCATCAAACATTTGAAACATCAACTTTTGTGGTTTGTTCGTTTTGTCCACGATTATATGATTACCATCCAAAGTCTATTCCAGCGCCATACAATCATAGCAATATCGATTCCGATGAGGTTTTGTATTATGTAGATGGCGATTTTATGTCAAGAAATAACATT
Organism: uncultured Flavobacterium sp.; assembly: GCA_964610785.1. Lineage (GTDB taxonomy): Bacteria > Bacteroidota > Bacteroidia > Flavobacteriales > Flavobacteriaceae > Flavobacterium. The sequence goes on from CAZSZH010000010.1 coordinate 32,695, forward strand.
GAACAAGGTCATATAACCCTGCACCCAAAAGGAATTCCACACGGACCAGCCCCTGGCGCCATGGAACGCAGTATCGGCAAAACAATTACCGAAGAACTAGCGGTAATGGTAGACACGTTTCGACCTCTAATGGTTACAGAAGAAGCTATGGGCTTGGACGATGGACAGTACTATAAATCTTGGGTGGAATAAATAAACTAAATCAACTCTGCACGGGTTAAAAAAATAAATTAAAAATGTCAAAAGAAGTAAAATCAGTCGAATACGGACTTGAAAAAATATTTGAAGGAGCGCAAGATTTCCTACCGCTATTAGGAACAGACTATGTAGAATTTTATGTAGGAAACGCCAAACAATCAGCACATTATTACAAAACTGCTTTTGGTTATCAATCGTTGGCTTATGCCGGACTTGAAACTGGAGTAAAAGACAAAGCAAGTTATGTCTTAAAACAAGATAAGATTAGACTTGTACTTACCACACCATTAACGCAAGATTCACCTATTCATGAACACTTAAAAAAACACGGAGATGGTGTAAAAGTAGCTGCTCTTTGGGTAGAAGATGCTACTTCTGCTTATGAAGAAACTATGAAGCGAGGCGCACGTTCTTTCATGGAACCAACCGTTGAGCAAGACGAATTTGGCGAAGTAATTCGTTCTGGAATATACACCTATGGCGAAACCGTTCACATCTTCGTAGAAAGAAAAAACTACAAAGGCATATTTTTACCTGGATATAAAGAGTGGAAATCCGATTACAACCCACCCACCACAGGACTAAAATATATTGATCACATGGTTGGCAATGTAGGTTGGAACGAAATGAATACTTGGGTAAAATTTTATGAAGACGTTATGGGATTTGTAAATTTCCTTTCATTTGATGATAAACAAATCAATACCGAATATTCTGCTTTAATGAGTAAAGTAATGAGTAATGGTAATGGACGAATTAAATTTCCAATAAATGAACCTGCTGAAGGAAAGAAAAAGTCACAGATTGAAGAGTATTTGGATTTTTATGGAGGTCCTGGAGTACAACACATTGCCATTGCAACGGATGACATCATAAAAACAGTTTCAGAATTGCGCGCGCGCGGTGTTGAATTTCTTTCTGCTCCACCGCATACCTATTATCAAGCAATACCAGAACGTTTAGGGGTTCACATGGATATGATGAAAGAGGATATTAGCGAGATTGAAAAATTAGCCATCATGGTTGATGCCGATGAAGACGGGTATCTGTTACAAATTTTTACTAAACCAGTACAAGACCGACCAACCTTATTTTTTGAAATTATTCAACGGATGGGGGCAAAAGGTTTTGGTGCAGGGAATTTTAAAGCACTTTTTGAATCGATTGAAAGAGAGCAAGCTTTGAGAGGAACGTTATAGTTTTTCTAATTTTATTGAATTATAATCAAAATATAACGTTGTAGTTATGTTGTTTTTGATAAAAATATGTTAAAGTCAATTTTTTATTGAGAATAATACAAATAACTGATTTATATTTGCACCATCAAAAGAGAAGGAGTGGTTTCCTTCAATTTTATATAAATTTTCATAATTTATAGTTTTTTGGTTGGTTAATAGCATAAAAACTCCGTCAGAAATTGACGGAGTTTTTTTGTTGGTAGAAGGTAATATTTTTAGGATTGGTAATATGATAAGCCACTAGATATTATAAACACATAAATATAATAGTATCACGTTTGCAAATTTTTATAATAGTAAACTGCTATTAGATTTTATTTACGATGAATTACTTAATAAGAAAATATTTAATGCTAATTAATGATGAAGTTTTTTACTTTTGCACTCGAGACGGGAAGTCGAATTGTTTACACTAAAAATTATTTTCCAAATGTATAGAAGTCATAATTGTGGCGAGTTAAACGCCTCACATATTAATCAAGAGGTAACACTTGCGGGTTGGGTGCAAAAATCAAGAGATAAAGGATTTATGAATTGGGTTGATTTGCGCGACCGTTACGGAATTACACAATTGCTTTTTGACGAAAGTCGTTCTGCAAAATCGGTTTTTGAGTTGGCCAAAACACTCGGACGAGAATTTGTAGTTCAAGTAAAAGGAACTGTGATTGAGCGTGAAGCCAAAAACAAAAATATGGCAACTGGTGAAATTGAAATTTTAGTCAAAGAAATGACTATTTTAAATGCGGCATTAACGCCTCCATTTACCATTGAAGACGAAACAGATGGCGGTGAAGATATCCGAATGAAATACCGATATTTAGATATTCGAAGAAATCCGGTTAAAAACAGTTTGCTATTTCGTCATAAAGTAGCTCAAGCCGTAAGAAACTATCTTTCTGATTTGGATTTTTGCGAAGTGGAAACTCCTTATTTAATCAAATCTACTCCGGAAGGTGCAAGAGATTTCGTGGTTCCGAGTAGAATGAACCAAGGACAGTTTTATGCCTTACCACAATCGCCACAAACCTTCAAACAATTATTGATGGTAGGCGGAATGGATAAATACTTTCAAATTGTAAAGTGTTTCCGCGACGAAGATTTACGTGCCGATAGACAACCAGAATTTACACAAATCGATTGTGAAATGGCATTTGTAGAGCAAGAAGATATTTTAAATGTTTTTGAAGGATTAACGCGCCATTTATTAAAAGAAATTAAAGGCATTGACGTGGAAAAATTCCCAAGAATGACCTACGATCATGCCATGAAAGCGTATGGAAATGATAAACCCGACATTCGTTTCGGAATGGAGTTTGGAGAATTGAATGAAGTAACAAAAAGCAAGGATTTTCCGGTCTTTAATGCGGCTGAATTAGTAGTGGGAATTGCGGCTCCGGGTTGTGCTTCTTATACAAGAAAAGAAATCGACGCTTTGATTGACTGGGTAAAACGTCCTCAAGTTGGTGCTTCGGGAATGGTATATGTAAAATGTGAAGCTGATGGAACTTACAAATCATCTGTTGATAAATTTTACGATCAAAATGATTTATCTAATTGGGCAAAGGCTACAGGAGCAGTAATAGGCGATATGATTTTTGTGCTTTCGGGTCCAGCCGACAAAACTAGAACACAACTTTCTGCGTTACGAATGGAATTAGCAACCCGCTTAGGTTTGCGTAATCCAGCGGAATTTGCTCCATTATGGGTAGTTGATTTTCCATTATTAGAATTGGATGAAGAAAGCGGAAGATGGCACGCCATGCACCATCCATTTACATCGCCAAAACCAGAAGACATGGAATTATTAGCAACTAATCCAGGGAAAGTTCGTGCAAATGCTTATGATATGGTGTTAAACGGAAATGAAATCGGTGGTGGCTCTATACGAATTCATGATAAAGCGACTCAACAATTAATGTTCAAATATTTAGGATTTACTGAGGAAGAAGCTCGCAATCAATTTGGATTTTTGATGGATGCGTTCCAATTTGGCGCGCCACCACACGGAGGATTAGCTTTCGGATTAGATCGATTAGTTGCTATTCTGGGCGGTCAAGAAACCATAAGAGATTTTATTGCATTCCCTAAAAATAATTCGGGTAGAGATGTTATGATTGATGCTCCCTCAATAATTGATGAGACTCAATTAAAGGAATTACATATAAAAGTCGATTTGAATTAATTTATATCAAATTCGCAACATATTACAAAGCAACTATTTAAAAATTGATAAATAGTTGCTTTTTTATTTCTATTTTGAACATAATTCAAATATTTATCTGAAAATCATTTCATTATAATTTTAAATTATCATTATTATTTTAACTTTTTGTTTGATTTTTGTTTGCTGTGTCAGAAATAAGTATATCTTTGGCCATTATTAATAATTATTATTACACACAATGCGCACAGGAACAGTTAAATTTTTCAATGAATCAAAAGGATACGGATTCATTACAGATGATGAAAATGGAAAAGACATTTTCGTTCACGCAACAGGCATTAAAGCTGAAAACTTAAACGAAGGAGACAAAGTTTCTTTTGAAGAAGAAGAAGGAAGAAAAGGTAAAGTAGCTGCTCAAGTAGTGGTTATCGAAGACTAATATATATCATATTTTGGTTACCTCAATGGCTAAACGCTCTGAAATTTTCAGAGCGTTTTTTTATACATAACTATTTTATTTAGAATAGCTTTAAATAAGTGGTTTTGCAAAATAAATAAGAAACGTTTAAGCTTTGATTTTTGTGAATTAAATAATGCAATGTATATTTGTGGCTATTTTATAAGTATAAAATTTCTAGGGATATGCAATCTACTCAACATGATTTTTTACCAATCCTTATGCAGGCTGGTCTAGCTATAGGATTTGTTGTTGCTACAATTATAGGCTCTAGCTTTTTAGGGCCAAAACGTCATTCCAAAAATAAAGACATCAATTTTGAGTGTGGTATTGAGTCTGTCGGGAATGCTCGTATTCCGTTTTCTGTAAAATATTTCTTGGTTGCCATCCTATTCGTACTTTTTGATGTTGAGGTTATTTTTTTATATCCTTGGGCAGTAAATTTCAAAGAATTAGGAATGGACGGAATGATTAAAATGGTTATTTTTATGCTTTTGCTTTTAGTTGGGTTCTTCTACATCATCAAGAAGAAAGCATTGGAGTGGGAATAATTTTAATTATAAATTATAAATTAAGAATTATAAATGACTGATTCAAAAATAAATATGGTTGCTCCGCCAGAAGGAGTTACAGGAGAAGGATTTTTTGCAACCAAGTTAAACGATGTGGTAGGTATGGCGCGAGCTAATTCACTTTGGCCTTTACCATTTGCTACCTCGTGTTGCGGTATCGAATTCATGGCGACCATGGCTTCTCATTATGATTTGGCACGTTTTGGTTCTGAAAGAGTAAGTTTTTCTCCCCGACAAGCCGACATGCTTATGGTAATGGGAACTATTTCAAAAAAAATGGCTCCAATTTTACGACAAGTTTATGAGCAAATGTCTGAACCTCGTTGGGTAATATCTGTTGGAGCTTGTGCTTGTTCTGGCGGAGTATTCGACACGTATTCGGTTTTGCAAGGAATTGACAAAGTGATTCCAGTTGACGTTTATGTGCCTGGATGTCCTCCGCGACCAGAACAAATTGTGGATGGCGTAATGCAATTGCAAGAATTGGTGCGAAATGAATCTGTTCGCCGAAGAAATTCACCAGAATATAAAGAATTATTAGCTTCTTATAACCTATAATATGGCTTTAGAAACCGCATATATACAAGAAAAATTATCACAAAAATTTCAAAATAATGTTTTGAATTTTGAAATGAAAAGAGATATTTTTACTCTAGAAGCAACGTCAAACGTTATTCATGAGGTTATTCGCTTTCTTAAAGAAGAAGAAGATTTAAATTTTCATTTTTTAACCGATTTAACAGGAATTCATTTTCCAGATAATGATGAATCACATCAATTCGCAGTCGTTTATCAAATGCATAATTGGATAGAAAATGTTCGAATTCGTGTAAAAACCTTTTTACCTGAAAATCCACAAATTGATACTATTACCGATTTGTTTTTATGTGCCAATTGGATGGAGCGTGAAGCATGGGATTTCTTCGGAATTAATTTTATTGGACATCCACAATTGAAACGAATTTTGAATATGGTGGAAATGGTTTCTCATCCAATGCGAAAAGAATTTCCAATGGAAGATAGTGGACGAACCGATAAAGATGACCGCTTCTTCGGACGAACACCAGTAAATAATTAAATAATTCAACATTATAAATGTCAGATTTATTATTACCACCAGAGCATCGATATGCTAAAATTATAGAACAAACTCGAAATGAAGATGGAAGCGAATTTTCCATCCTAAATTTAGGGCCAACGCACCCAGCGACTCACGGTATTTTTCAAAATATTTTATTGATGGATGGTGAACGCATTCTTGATGCCGAACCAACCATTGGCTATATTCATCGCGCCTTTGAAAAGATAGCCGAAAACCGTCCGTTTTATCAAATTAATGTCTTAACCGATAGAATGAACTATTGTTCATCACCCATAAACAACATGGCTTGGTGGATGACTGTTGAAAAACTTCTAAATATAGAAGTGCCAAGACGAGCACAATATTTAAGAGTTATCATAATGGAGTTAGCGCGTATTACAGATCACTTAATTTGTAATTCGATTTTGGGTGTTGATACTGGAGCCTATACAGGTTTCCTTTATGTATTTCAATTTAGAGAAAAGGTTTATGAGATTTATGAAGAAATTTGTGGCGCTCGTTTAACCACTAATATGGGTAGAATAGGTGGATTTGAAAGAGAATGGTCTGAAGAGGCTTTCAAAAAGTTAGACACTTTTTTAACAGATTTTCCAGTTGCTTGGAAAGAATTTGAAAATCTTTTCGAAAGAAATAGAATTTTTATCGATAGAACGGTTAACGTTGGACCAATTTCTGCCGAAAAAGCGATGCAATATGGTTTGACAGGACCCAATTTACGTGCTGCTGGAATTGATTATGATGTTCGAAAAGCGGCTCCATATTCTTCTTATGATGATTTTGAATTCGACGTTCCTGTAGGAAAATCAGGAGATACTTACGATCGTTTTTGTGTTCGTAATGCCGAAGTTTGGGAAAGTTTAAGCATCATCACGCAAGCGTTAGCCAAATTACCAGAAGGTCCTATTCACGCTGATGTACCGGATTATTATTTGCCTCCGAAAGAAGACGTTTACCACAATATGGAAAGCTTAATTTATCATTTCAAAATTGTAATGGGAGAAGTTCCTGTACCAGTAGATGAAATATATCATGCAGTTGAGGGGGGTAACGGAGAGTTAGGGTTTTACTTAACCACAGACGGAAGTAGAACTCCATATCGATTAAAATTAAGAAGACCGTGCTTTATTTACTATCAAGCTTATACTGAAATGATTAAAGGCGGCATGTTATCGGATGCTATTGTTATATTATCAAGTTTAAATGTAATTGCAGGCGAGTTAGACGCATAATTAATCAAAAATTAAAAATTACGAATTACAATAATTCTTAATTTTTAATTTTTAATTTTTAATTGAATTAAGAAATGGAAAGAACACACATAAAACAAGAGATAAGCCTGACTGAATCATTGATGAATCGCATCAATGAATTGATTAGTCATTATCCGGAAGGAAAGCAAAAATCAGCTTTATTACCTGTTTTGCACGAGGTTCAAGATGCGCACGACAATTGGTTGAGTATCGAATTGCAAAATAAAGTTGCCGAAATTCTTGGAATTCAAAATATCGAAGTGTATGAGGTTGTAACTTTTTACACCATGTTTAACCAACGTCCTATTGGAAAATATATGTTCGAATTCTGTCAGACTTCTCCTTGTTGTCAAAACGGTGTAGAAGATTTAATGGATTATACCTGTTCCAAATTAGGAGTAAAAGTGGGCGAACCCACACCAGACATGATGTTCGAAGTACGCGGTGTAGAATGTCTTGGTGCTTGTGGCTATGCTCCAATGATGCAATTGGGTGATTTCTACCAAGAACATCTTACGAAAGAAAAAATCGATCAGTTGGTATCTGATTGCAAAGACGGAAAAATCACTTTACACGATAAATAATATCATGGGAAGAAAAATATTATTAGACAAAATAAACGTTCCGGGCATCAAAACCTACGAAGTATACCGCAAAGAAGGTGGTTATGTATCGGTAGAAAAAGCCTTAAAGAAAATGACACCCGATGAAGTAGTTGAAGAAGTAAAAACTTCGGGACTTCGTGGTCGTGGTGGTGCAGGATTTCCAGCTGGAATGAAATGGAGTTTTATCGATAAAAAATCGGTTAACCCAAGACACTTGGTTTGCAATGCTGATGAATCAGAACCAGGCACTTTCAAAGACCGTTACTTAATGGAGTACATTCCTCACCTATTGATTGAAGGAATGATTACCTCAAGTTATGCGCTTGGTGCTAACTTATCCTACATTTACATTCGTGGCGAATACATGTGGGTTTATAAAATATTAGAAAGAGCCATCGCCGAAGCAAAAGCTGCCGGTTGGTTGGGTAAAAATATATTAGGTTCGGGTTACGATTTGGAACTTTTTGTCCAAATTGGAGGCGGAGCTTACATTTGCGGAGAAGAAACAGCTCTTCTGGAAAGCTTAGAAGGAAATCGTGGCAATCCTAGATTGAAACCACCATTTCCTGCTGTTAAAGGACTTTGGCAAAATCCAACTGTTGTAAATAATGTTGAAACCATTGCTGCAGTGCCTTGGATTGTCAATAATTCGGGGGCTGATTATGCGGCAATCGGAATTGGTCGTTCAACGGGAACCAAATTAATTTCGGCTTCAGGAAACATCAAAAATCAGGGTGTTTACGAAATTGAGTTGGGTATTTCTGTTTACGAATTCATGAATTCTGATGAATATTGTGGCGGAATGCAAACCGACAGGCCGTTGAAAGCGTTAGTGCCCGGAGGAAGTTCGGTGCCTATTCTACCAGCCCATTTAATATACAAAACGGCTGCTGGTGAAGATCGATTGATGACGTACGAAAGTTTATCCGATGGTGGCTTCGCAACGGGTTCGATGTTAGGTTCAGGTGGATTTATCGTTTACGACGACCGAGCTTGTATCGTTAGAAATACTTGGAATTTTTCTAGATTTTACCACCATGAATCGTGTGGTCAATGCACACCATGCCGTGAAGGAACCGGTTGGTTAGAAAAAGTATTACACCGAATTGAAAACGGTCACGGACGCGAAGAAGACATCGAATTGTTATGGAGTATTCAATCAAAAATTGAAGGAAACACCATTTGTCCTTTGGGTGATGCTGCTTCATGGCCAGTTGCCGCGGCAATTCGTCACTTTAAAGACGAATTTGAATACCATATTCGTTTCCCAGAAAAAGTAAAAAATAGAGATCACTTTGTTGCTGAACCATTTGAAAAAGTGAGACATTTAGTAGCAAAACAAACCGTATAAGTAAAAAAGGTTGTTGTTGAACGTTGGTAAACAAACCCACAACCGACAACCCACAACCGACAACTAATATTATGAAAGTAACCATAGACGGTCAAGAAATTGAAGTAGCTCCAGGAACAACCATCCTGCAGGCTGCTCGTATGATTGGTGGAGAATCGGTTCCGCCAGCCATGTGTTATTATTCGAAACTAAAAGGAACAGGCGGAAAATGCCGTTGCTGTTTAGTAGACGTTACCAAAGGAAGCGAAGCTGATCCTCGTCCGATGCCAAAACTTGTTGCCTCTTGTGTAACAGGTTGTCAAGACGGAATGGAAGTGGCTAGTAAATCTTCGGAAAGAGTAACCGAAGCGAGAAAAGCAGTAACCGAATTCCTTTTAATCAATCACCCGTTAGATTGCCCAGTCTGTGATCAAGCAGGGGAATGTGATTTGCAAAATTTATCATTCGAACACGGAAAATCGGAAACGCGTTTCATTGAAGAAAAAAGGACCTTTGAACCAGAAAATATTGGTCCGTACATTCAACTGCACATGAACCGTTGCATTGTTTGTCAGCGTTGTGTTGAAGTGGCCGATCAACTAACCGATGGGAGAGTTCACGGGGTTTTAAATCGTGGGGATCATTCACAAATTTCAACTTGTGTTTCGGCAGCAATTGATAATGAATTCTCTGGAAACATGATTGATGTATGTCCTGTTGGAGCTTTAACAGATAAAACCTTCCGATTCAAATCGAGAGTATGGTTTAATAAACCTTTCAATGCGCACCGAGAATGTACTACTCCTGGTTGTTGCGGAAAAACAATTTTATGGATGTTCGGAAACGAAATACAAAGAGTTACTGCACGTAAAGACGAATACCACGAAGTAGAAGATTTCATCTGTAACACGTGTCGTTTTGATAAAAAAGAAGTCGCTGATTGGGTTATTGAAGGGCCACGTAAATTTGAAAAAGATTCTGTTATCAATCAGAATAAAAAATACAATACTACTGATAAAGTGGTAATTGAAACTGAAAAAGGAATTTTACGAGGAAGAGATATCGACCGTAAGAAAATTAGTATGGCCGAAATCGATTACAATGAAAAAATTGATGGTAATAAATTAGATACAAAATAATGGAGAGTGCATTTATAATTGAAAAAAGTATTTTCATTGTAGTCATTTTTGCTTTTACTATGATAATGGCAATGTATTCTACTTGGGCAGAACGTAAAGTTGCCGCTTTTCTTCAAGATAGAGTCGGACCAAATCGTGCGGGTTGGGGTGGTTTGTTACAACCTCTTGCCGATGGGATGAAACTTTTTGCTAAAGAAGAATTTGAACCTAACACTCCGAATAAATTTTTATTTTTCGTTGGACCTGCCATTGCTATGAGTACAGCATTGATGACCAGTGCCGTAATTCCATGGGGAGATAAACTACACCTTTTTGGAAAAGATATTATTCTTCAAGCTACCGATATAGATGTTTCTTTATTGTACATTTTTGGTGTGGTATCGATAGGTGTATACGGAATTATGATTGGTGGTTGGGCTTCTAACAATAAATTTTCGTTAATGGGAGCAGTTCGTGCCGCTTCGCAAATGGTTTCTTATGAAGTGGCAATGGGATTATCTATGATTGCTTTATTAATGATGACAGGAACCTTAAGTTTACGAGAAATATCAGCTCAACAACACGGATTGCATTGGAATGTTTTTTATCAACCTTTGTCATTTTTAATTTTTTTAATTTGTGCTTTCGCTGAAACTAATAGAACTCCGTTTGATTTGGCCGAATGTGAATCTGAATTAATAGGAGGATATCATACCGAATATTCTTCCATGAAAATGGGATTTTATTTATTTGCAGAATATGCTAATATGTTTATTTCATCAACTATAATTTCAGTTTTATTTTTTGGTGGATACAATTATCCAGGAATGAGTTGGGCACTAGAGCATTGGGGAGTAAATGTTGCGAATGTGATAGGAATGGGTGCTTTATTTGCAAAGTTGTGTTTCTTCATTTTCTTTTTTATGTGGATTCGATGGACCATACCAAGATTTAGATACGATCAATTGATGAATTTAGGTTGGAAAATATTAATTCCACTTTCAATCGTAAATATTATTATCACCGGAATTTGCATTTTAGCTTTTAAATAAGATACAGCAATTATGTCAACAGCAATACAAAGTATATCATTATCAGGTAAGAAAAAGCAAGTTTCCAATAAGGAAATGACTTTTTTAGAGAAACTATATCTGATTGCCATTGTAAAAGGTTTGTGGATTACCATCAAACACTTTTTTAGAAAAAAAGCAACTATTCATTACCCAGAACAAGTGCGAGCCTTTAGTCCGGTGTATCGTGGACAACACATGTTGAAACGTGATGAGCAAGGAAGAGAAAACTGTACTGCATGTGGATTGTGCGCGTTATCATGTCCAGCAGAAGCCATCACTATGAAAGCAGAAGAACGCAAAAAAGGAGAAGAACACTTGTACAGAGAGGAAAAATATGCCTCGATATACGAAATCAATATGCTTCGTTGCATTTTCTGTGGATTGTGTGAAGAAGCATGTCCAAAAGATGCTATTTACCTAACTATTTCCAAAGAATTAGTTCCGGCACAATACACAAGAGAAAATTTTATCTTTGGTAAAGACAAATTAGTGATGCCTTTAGAAATGGCTGTAGCAAATACTAAAAATCTAAATTAATCATGGCACCAGTACTTATATTATTTTACGTTTTAGCGGCGCTGACTTTGTCTACTGCTTTTTTGACCATCTACAGTAAAAATCCTATTCATAGTGCTATTTATTTGGTAATATGCTTCTTCTCCATTGCAGGACACTATTTATTGTTCAATGCGCAATTTTTAGCAATAGTTCATATCATTGTTTACGCTGGAGCCATCATGGTTTTGTTTTTGTTTACCATTATGTTGATGAATTTGAACAAAGAAGATGAAGTGCATAAACCGCGGATAACTCGACTTGGGGCGATAACAGTATTGGTATTGCTTTCCACTGTTTTATTAGTGTTGTTTAGAAATTCGAAACCTTTCTTTGGCGATTATGATCCTATTGAAGGCGACTTTCAATCCATAAAAAAATTAGGAACCGTCTTGTTGGATGGGAAAAATGGATTTATGGTTCCTTTTGAGTTTGCTTCAATCTTGCTTTTAGTAGCGATGATTGGTGCAGTATTATTGTCTAAAAAAGAAAAACAAGGAAAGTAATATGAACAATATTTTAAATCAAATAGGTATAGAAAATTATATTTTTCTTTCGATATTACTCTTTTGTATTGGAGTTTTCGGAGTGTTATACAGACGAAATGCCATCATCGTATTCATGTCAATTGAAATTATGCTGAATGCTGTAAACTTATTGTTTGTTGCGTTTTCAACCTATCATCAAGATGCCAAAGGACAAGTTTTTGTATTCTTTTCGATGGCGGTTGCTGCTGCAGAAGTTGCTGTAGGGTTGGCATTATTAGTATCCGTATTCCGAAATATCGGTTCGGTAGACATTTCAAATTTAAAAAACTTAAAAGGATAATCCCTAATGGACAATAGTTTAGTTTTACTTTTATTATTAACCCCATTTGTTGGGTTCTTATTCAATGTTTTTGTAGGAAAGAAAGCAGGAAAAACCATTTCAGGCGCCATTGGAACATTGGCTGTAGTCACTTCTTTTGTAGCTAGTGTGTACTTTTTCATGCAATTAAATCAAACAGGAAAACCTATTTCAATAACATTATTTGATTGGATTCAAATCGGAAAACTTCATGTAGATTTTGGAATTTTATTAGATCAATTATCGTTATTATGGTTGTTATTTGTAACCGGAATAGGTTCGTTGATTCACTTATATTCCATAAGCTATATGCACGAAGACGACAATATGCACAAGTTTTTTGCCTATTTGAATTTATTCGTGTTTTTCATGATTACGCTAGTAGTTGGTAGCAACTTATTAGTGATGTTTATCGGTTGGGAAGGCGTTGGACTATGTTCTTACTTACTAATCGGATTTTGGTATAAAAACCAAGATTATAATGATGCTGCTAAGAAAGCATTCATCATGAACCGTATCGGCGATTTAGGTTTCTTGATTGGAATTTTTATTTTGGCGTATACTTTTAATACTCTTGATTTTATAAAATTAGGTCATTCAATAATACAATTTCACAACTTACCTAAACCAAATGGTTCAGAATCTTGGCCTCTAATATCCGTAGCTGCACTGTGTCTATTTATTGGAGCCACCGGAAAATCGGCACAATTACCGCTTTACACGTGGTTGCCAGATGCCATGGCAGGGCCAACACCTGTTTCTGCATTGATTCACGCAGCAACCATGGTAACGGCTGGTATTTTTATGATTACAAGAATGAATTTCTTATTTGATTTAACTCCAGAAGTACAAAACATCATTGCGATAGTTGGTGCAATAACTGCAGTAGTAGCTGCATCCATCGGGTTACTTCAAAACGACATCAAAAAAGTATTGGCTTATTCAACTGTATCCCAATTAGGGTTAATGTTTTTAGCTTTAGGTTTGGGTGCTTATAATGTTGCTGTTTTCCACGTAATTACACATGCTTTCTTTAAAGCGTGTTTGTTCTTGGGTTCAGGTTCGGTAATTCACGCACTGCACGGTGAGCAAGACATGCGTAAAATGGGTGGTTTACGAAAAGTAATGCCAATCACTTTTGCAACCATGTTAATCTCGACTTTAGCCATTGCTGGTATTTTTCCTTTCGCAGGATTCTGGTCGAAAGACGAAATCTTAATGGTCGCTTTTGAACACAACAAAGCGTTATGGATTATAGGTTCAATTGCATCAATTATGACGGCATTCTATATGTTCCGATTGATGTACTTGACGTTCTTTAGAGATTTTAGAGGTACCGAAGAACAGAAACATCATTTACACGAAAGTCCAAGTTTAATAACTTTACCCTTAATCATGTTAGCAGCATTAGCCACTGTTGGTGGTTTAATCAATTTGCCAAAACCAATTGGAAACGGTTGGTTGAATCACTTCTTAGAACCAATATTAGCTACAAAACATAAAGAAGAAAGTATCTTTGAAGGTAATGCTCTAATGTTAATGGGGATAGCGTTAACAGGTGCCATAATCGGAATTGTTTGGGCGTATTCTAAATACATCAAACAAGGATATGTTCCTAAAGAAGATGCTGAAATTAATGGTTTCTCTAAAACAATTTACAACAAATACTACATTGATGAAGTCTACACTGCAGTAATTGTAAAACCAATAAACTCCCTATCCAACTTCTTTAGAACTACATTAGAACCGGCATTAGGCAATGTTGTTTATGGATTTGGTTCAGTTGCAAACGGACTTGGAAATCAAGGTAAAAAATTGCAATCTGGAAGCATCGGATTGTATTTATTTGCATTTGTAATTGGAGTTTTGGCCTTAGTTAGTTATTTATTTTTAGTACAATAATTTTAAGAAAATGAACGTATCACTTATATTAATTATCCTTTTAATTGGTGCAATAGCAACTTTCTTCTCGGGAGATAAATTCGCTTCCAAAGTGGCTTTAGTATTCAGCTTTGTAGCTTTAGGTTGTGCATCAGTATTGGTAAATCACTTTTTGGGCGGAATAGATATTAGCTTAAACAATCCGTGGATTTTACAACCCAAAGTATCATTTGCCTTAAAAGCAGACGGACTTTCATTGGCTATGGTATTATTGACGACTTCATTAACACCAATCATCATCTTTTCTGGTTTCGGAAACAATTTTGCAAAATCTAAAAACTTTTATGCGTTAGTCTTGTTCATGGCATTTGCAATGACCGGAACTTTCCTTGCGTCAGACGGTTTAGTGTATTATATTTTCTGGGAATTGGCTTTAATACCCATCTATTTTATCGCTTTAGTTTGGGGTAATGGCGATTTAGAAGAACGCAAAAAAGCAGTGGTTAAATTCTTTATTTATACTTTAGGTGGTTCGTTATTCATGTTGGTGGCTTTTGCCTATTTATATACCAAAGCAGGAAGTTTCTTATTATCCGACTTAACCAAATTAGATTTATCAGCTACTGAACAAACATGGATATTCTTCGCATTCTTTCTAGCCTATGCCATTAAAATCCCAATTATTCCCTTCCATACCTGGCAAGCAAAAGTATACCAAAAAGCACCTACTATTGGCACGATGCTTTTATCGGGAATCATGCTTAAAATGGGATTGTACAGCGTTATTCGTTGGCAACTACCCATTGCACCTTTAGCAGCTAAAACCTATTTGCCAATTTTAATTGGATTGAGTATAACTGGTGTTATCTACGGTTCTATTGTAGCCTTACGTCAAAAAGATTTGAAAAAATTATTAGCCTATTCGTCGTTAGCGCACGTCGGATTAATCGCTGCTGGATGTTATACCTTAACAGCAGACGGTTTAAGCGGTGCGGTTTCTCAAATGATTGCACACGGTTTTGTTATCGTCGGATTGTTTTTTGCTGTGGAAGTAATTTTTAGACGTTTCGGAACCTACAAAATAGACGAAATGGGAGGAATTCGTTCTCAAGCTTCTAAATTCACTTCGATGTTTATGATTTTGGTTTTAGCTTCGGTAGCCTTACCAGGAACTTTTAATTTTGTTGGAGAATTTACCGTATTGTACAGTTTATCTCAAGTAAATCTTTGGTTTGCCGTTCTTGGTGGAACAACCATTATTTTAGGTGCTTACTACATGTTAAAAATGTTTCAAAAGGTAATGCTTGGAGAAACCAATACTAAAATTTTTGCCGATGTAACGATTAATGAAACTATAGTTTTTGTCATTCTAATTGCCTTTTTATTGTTCTACGGATTATATCCAAAACCAATAGTTGACTTGGTAAGCCCAAGCATCAAAGAAATTCTAACTCAAATTAATAGATTTAACTAATCATAATGAATACATTAATAGCCATATCAGCACTTGGTGTTTTTTGCTTAATCGCTGAAATCTTTAATTTAAGAAAAGCTCTTGTTCCTATTACAATATTAGGATTGTTAGGAGTTCTTGGATCAACATTGCACTTCTATTCTATAGTTGAATTAAGTAGTGATTATAATAACATGATTTTTGCAGATAAATATGCCGACGCCTTTTCTTCGCTGTTTATTCTGCTTACTATTTTCTTGGTCGCGATGAGTCATGATGTCTATAAAGAACATCAAACTAAAATTTCTGATTATGTAGCCATCAAAGTATTTCTTTTAGCTGGCGCTGTTGCCATGGTTTCATTTTCTAACTTATCGATGTATTTCTTAGGTATTGAAACATTATCCATTGCGCTTTATATCTTAGCAGGAAGCAGCCGTTTGAATATTAAAAGCAATGAGGCAGGAATGAAGTATTTCTTAATGGGATCGTTTGCTTCTGGTTTTATTTTATTCGGAATTTGCTTGATTTACGGTACCTTTGGAACTTTTGACTTGAAAGAAATCACAGAATTTTCGGGTGCTCTGGACAAAGCAATTTGGTTCTCGATAGGAGTTTCTTTAATCACAATTGGAATGTTATTCAAAATAGCTGCTGTACCATTCCACTTTTGGGCTCCCGATGTGTACGAAGGTGCGCCATCTTTAGTTACTGCTACGATGAGTACATTAGCTAAAGTAGTTGCTTTTGCATCATTATACAAATTGTTGGCTGCTATGAACTTGTTCCCATCTTTTCAATTCCAAAATAGTATTGTAGTAGTTTCTATCCTCTCAATGACTGTTGGAAATATTATGGCATTACGCCAACAAAATGTAAAACGTATGTTGGCTTTTTCAGGGATTTCACATGCTGGTTTTATGTTGATGACGGTTTTAAGTATAGAAAGTTCAGCAAGTAATTTATTGTATTATGCTTTTGCCTATGCACTTGCAGGAGTGGCTGCATTTGCTGTAATTATTGCTGTTACAAAAGACAAAAATAATGAAGATGTTTTAAATTTCAATGGATTAGGAAAGACCAATCCATTAATGGCAGCTGTGCTAACTGCATCGCTGTTGTCTATGGCTGGAATTCCAATATTTGCAGGATTTTTTGCTAAGTTTAATTTGTTTACACAAACTATTCAAGCGGGTTATTTAGTGGTAGTTATCGCTGGAGTAATCAACTCGATTATTAGTGTAGGCTATTATTTCAAATTAATATTGGCGATGTATACCAAAGAACCGACAGAAGAAAAAAGAGAGACCTCATTTGTATATTACGCCGTTGGTATCGTTTCTATAGTGCTTAACATTATCATCGGATTGTATCCGTCTTTAATAACTGAATTATTAAAATAAAAAATCTTTATCATACAGAATAACCATCAAAAGAAATTTTGATGGTTATTTATTTATTAACACTTCACATTTTTAACATACTGCTTATTAGCAAATTTGTAATTTTACGAAATGTATGCTTTAGTAGATTGTAATAATTTTTATGCCTCTTGTGAACGCGTTTTTCAACCTCATTTGATTGGAAAACCAATTGTTATTTTATCCAATAACGATGGATGTATAATTTCGAGAAGTTATGAAGCAAAAGATTTGGGAATTGCTATGGGTGCTCCCGAATTTAAAGTTAGACAAGAATTAAAGAAAAATAATGTTTATGTATTCTCTTCTAATTATGCTTTGTATGGCGATTTGAGCAGTCGTGTGATGAAGATTTTAGAAAGTTTTACACCGAACGTTGAAGTTTATAGCATTGACGAAGCGTTTCTTAATTTTGACGGAATGACCATTTCTGATTACCAAGACTATGGAATTCAAATGAAGAATAGAATTCAAAAGTGGTTAAGTATACCGATTTGTGTAGGATTTGCTCCAACAAAAGCATTGTCTAAAGTAGCGAATAAAATTGCAAAGAAATATCAAGAAAGAACGCAAGGCTCGTATGTTATAGACACCGATGAAAAACGGATAAAAGCTTTAAAATGGACCAAAATCGAAGATGTTTGGGGGATAGGACGCCGTTTAACTAAAAAAATGCAAGCAAAAAATATTTTGACAGCCTATGATTTTATTCAACCAAAAAACGAAGCATTTATTAAAAACGAAATGGGAGTTATTGGCATTCGACTAAAAATGGAATTAGAAGGCAAATCCGTTTTAGATTTAGAACCTATAAGAGAACAAAAAAAAAGTATAGCCATAACGAGAAGTTTTCCCAAGCAAATATCAGAATTTGACGATTTGAGAGAACGAGTAGCTACTTTTGCATCAGTGTGTGCAGAAAAACTACGAAAACAAAATTCTTGTTGTCATACAGTTATTGTGATGCTGGTTATTGATAAGCATAAATACGACTCTCAAAAATATTATTTTAATAAAGCTATAACATTACCTTATGCCACAAATTCTGCGTTAACAATTTCAACTACTGCAATATCGTTATTGAAAGAATTGTATGTTGCAAATGAAAATATAAAATTCAAAAAAGCAGGTGTTATCGTCACTGAATTGACTGAAGAAAATAAAAAACAATTTCAATTATTTGAAGAAGAAAATCCAAAGCATTTAGCCTTGATGAAAACAGTGGATTACTTGAACTCAAAAATTGGCGACCGAAAAGTTAAACTAGGAACACAGAATTTGGGTCTAACTTGGAATATGAATCAAAATCACTTATCTCGAAAATACACTACAAAATTCAACGAAATTCTAGAAATAAGATGTCAGTAAAAAAAGAAGAATCCTTAACTTTTTATTATCCAAATTTTGAAAGTAGCATCAGAATACCATACATAAAAGAGGGGGTTTCTGCAGGATTTCCCTCTCCTGCAGCCGATTTTAAGGAAGAAGATGTTGATTTGAATAAAGAATTATGCAAAAATCCATTAGCTACATTTTATATAAAAGTTAATGGAAACTCCATGATTGATGCAGGAATCAATGATAAAGATATCCTAATAGTAGACCGAAGCTTGGAACCTCATGATAACAAAATTGCAGTTTGTTTAATTGACGGAGAATTCACCGTTAAAAGACTTAAAATAAATAAAAACGGGATGTTTCTAATGCCCGAAAACAAAGAATTTCAACCAATTAAAGTAACTTCAGAAAATGAACTAGTTATTTGGGGAATTGTAACTTATGTGATTAAAAAGATATAAAAAAACCTCCCTAAAAAGAGAGGTTAAGTACCCGGAGCCGGAGTCGAACCGGCACGGTTTCCCACAGGTGTTTGAGACCAGCGCGTCTACCAATTCCGCCATCCGGGCATTTAGCAGACGAAGAAATAATTACTTATTTCAACGCAATAGAAAAAAACAAAAAAGTCTTTTCTTTTAACACGATGCAAATGTAAATAATTTTTATTCATCTTTTCAAGAAAATAGTTAAAAATATCCTTTCAGAGTCCGATTTTATTTCTAAATTTGCACCTCGTTAATACGAACACAACTAACTAACTACTTCCGAGGCATTTATATTCATTTGAATTATTCAAAAGTAAAACACATGAAATTGAGTACATCGGAATAAAAACAACACAAAATGTCACATCAAGAACCTGAAGCAAAGATATTTGCTTGTTCCCAAAGTGTCCACCTAGCCGAACTAATAGCCAAAAACTATGGAGTTCCGTTGGGTAAAGTTACGTTCTCTAAATATAGTGATGGTGAATTTCAGCCTTCGTTTGAAGAATCAATTCGAGGATTACGCGTTTTTATTGTTTGCTCTACATTTCCGAGTGCCGACAATTTAATGGAACTTTTGTTAATGATTGATGCTGCTAAAAGAGCATCAGCCCGACACATTACTCCCGTAATTCCTTATTTTGGATGGGCCAGACAAGACCGAAAAGACAAGCCAAGGGTACCAATAGGAGCAAAATTAGTTGCAAAACTATTGGAAACTGCAGGTGCTACTAGAATTATGACCATGGATTTACATGCCGATCAGATTCAAGGGTTTTTCGAAAAGCCAGTAGATCATTTGTTTGCTTCTACTATCTTTTTACCGTATGTGAAAAGCTTAAATTTAGAAAATTTAACCATCGCATCGCCCGATATGGGAGGTTCAAAAAGAGCTTACGCCTACTCTAAATTTTTAGAATCAGACGTAGTAATATGTTATAAACAACGAAAAGTCGCCAATGTCATTGATACTATGGAACTTATCGGAGAAGTAAAAGGCAGAAATGTAATTCTTGTAGACGACATGATCGATACGGGTGGAACGTTAGCCAAAGCAGCCGATCTAATGATAGAAAAAGGGGCGTTGAGTGTAAGGGCTATATGTACGCACGCTATTTTATCTGGAGAAGCCTACGAAAAAATAGAGAATTCTAAGTTGTTAGAATTAATTGTGACCGATTCTATTCCCTTAAAGAAAGAATCCAACAAAATAAAATTGGTAAGTTGTGCACCACTATTTGCAGAAGTAATGAACATGGTACAACACAATAATTCTATAAGCGGTAAGTTTTTAATGTAAACTTAGAGCTTGTAATCAGTAAAAATTTTGAAATTGAATTTTGAAATTGATATTGATATTGAATTGAATTTTTATATTTATTAACTATATATTTTTACAATGAAATCAATTTCGATTAAAGGATCAGAA
Source organism: uncultured Flavobacterium sp. (assembly GCA_964610785.1). GTDB lineage: Bacteria > Bacteroidota > Bacteroidia > Flavobacteriales > Flavobacteriaceae > Flavobacterium. The sequence continues at coordinate 53,210 of CAZSZH010000010.1, forward strand.
AGAGAAAGCGTGGGCAAGGTAGCAACCAAAGCGGTACGTAATGCTGGAATGGTTCCTTGCGTAATTTACGGAGGAAGTCAACCAGTACATTTTCAAGCAGAAACAAAAGCTTTCAAAAGTTTGGTTTACACTCCAAATGCGCACACAGTTGCGATTGATTTGGACGGTAAAACCTTCAATGCTATTTTACAAGACATCCAATTCCATCCAGTAAGTGATGCTATTTTACACATCGACTTCTTCCAATTAAGTGACGACAAAGAAATCGTTATGGAAGTTCCAGTTAATGTTGTAGGAACATCTCCAGGTGTACTTTTAGGAGGAGTTTTAAACTTAAACCAAAGAAGATTAAAAGTGAAAGCTTTACCTAAAAATCTTCCTGATTTTGTTGAAGCTAACATCTCAGAATTGCAAATGGGAAATAAATTGTATGTAACTAAATTAGCTACAAACAATTTCAAATTAATGCACCCAGACAACACTGTAGTATGTCAAGTGAAGATTTCACGTGCTGCAATGAAAGCGGCTCAAGAGGCTGCAAAAGCAGAAAAAGGTGGAGCAAAAAAGAAAAAATAATTTCTTTACTCTCAATACAAAAAAAGGCATCAGGAAACTGGTGCTTTTTTTATGAACGAATGATTTAGGCATCTTATCAAATCTTATTCCTGCTTTCGGTTTTAGTCTTGCTGCGCGGCGAGCTATCACCTCAATCAGGGTTAGCTGATAATCCTTTTACATAAAATTTAAAATTCTAAACAATTATAGTATTTTTACAGCATGAACTGGCTTTCAAAATTATTTCAACCCAAAGTAAAAGAAAATACAGACCCAATGAAGAAATTCCTGATCGTTGGCCTAGGCAATATTGGTGCCGAGTATGTAAACACCCGACACAATATCGGTTTTAAAATAGTAGATTTCATCGCTAAAAAAGAAAACACTAGCTTTCAAACCGCCAAACTGGGTGATGTTGCCGAATATAAAATAAAAGGGCGCACCATCATTTTACTAAAGCCAAATACCTACATGAACCTCAGTGGCAAAGCAGTAAAATATTGGATGGAAAAAGAAAACATTGCCAAAGAAAACATCTTGGTCATTACTGACGATTTGAACTTATCTTTCGGCGCTATCCGAATTAAATCAAAAGGGAGTGATGGCGGTCATAATGGTTTAAAAAATATCCAACTGCTATTAAACACGACTGAATATCCACGTTTTCGTTTTGGAATTAGCGATGCATTCAAAAAAGGAAGACAAATAGATTATGTGCTTGGTGAGTGGAATGATGATGAAAAAAAAATATTGCCAGAAAGATTTGAAATTGCCTCACAAATTATAACCTCTTTTGCGCTAGAGGGCTTGAGTGAAACCATGAATAAATATAATGGTAAATAAAGAAGTTTATGCAGCAATGGTAAAGTCTAATCGATTAAAACAGTATCATTTTTTATCAATTATGCCGACTTGATGATTCTATTTATAGGAATTACATTTCCTTGTTTTAGTATAACTCTTTGATCTGTCAAACCCCAAACTGTAGTTTCAACTACTTTTTTTGAAAGATTATCTTCAAAATAGATTTTTATTTTAGAATGCTCTAGATTGCCTAAGGATAAAGCTCTATTTAAATCATTAAATCGTTGTTGAATTTCTGAAGGATTTTTTAAAACTTCAACCTTCGGGAATGTCAATTGAGGAATATCCTCTTTCTGTATTAATTCAAAATGTGTTGCCATGTAAAATTATCATAATTTATTGTACCAATAAAATTAACGATTTATCTCTAAAATTATCATTTTTTTTATTAAAATTCACTTAATATGAATACCACGATTGCAAATTCAGAAATATCGGTTACTATTAATGCATTGGGTGCCGAATTGACTTCATTACGATTGTTAAAAACCGATAAAGAATATATTTGGGAAGGAGACGCCTTTTTTTGGGGTAAACATTCTCCTGTATTATTCCCAATTGTTGGAACCTTAAAAAATGATTGTTACTACTACAACAATCAGAAATATGAATTATTGCGTCATGGATTTGCTAGAATAAGCACTTTTGAATTAGTAGCACAATCAGACTCACATATAGTTTATTCATTAAAATCTTCAAACGAGATAAAAAAAGTATTTCCTTTCGAATTTGAATTGCAAATTAGATACGTGCTATTGGGAGCAAGACTAACCATTGAATATACTGTATTCAATAATGACGAAGTGACCATGCCATTTTCAATTGGTGGACATCCCGCTTTTGCATTACCTCAACATTTTGAAAATTATTCATTAGAATTTAATGAGCAAGAAACTTTAAAATGCTTTAAATTAAAACATGATTTAGTCTCCAATCATTCATTTGAAATTGAACTTTTAAATAAGAAATTACCATTACAATATGAGATGTTTCAGGAAGACGCATTAATTTTCAAGCAATTACTATCAAAAGAAATTACAATTTTAGAAAATCATCAATCATTGCTTAAAGTAGCTTTTCAGGATTTTAAAAATCTAGGAATTTGGACAAAGTTAAACGCCCCATTTATCTGTATTGAACCTTGGATGGGATACTCAGATACACCAGAATCATCAGGAAATCTCTTAGAAAAAGAAGGAATACAACTTGTAGAAAAAGATGAACGTTATAAATGTGCATTCTCAATTGAAATACTCTAATTTGCTACAGAATAAAAGCATCGTAACACTATTACACATTTACAATTGAAAAGAAATCTATAACTTTTATTTCTTTGCATAAATCCCAATAGAATGACCACCCTTCTTAATTTTTTCCAATAATAAATACTACTTTTGACATTTAAGAGTTATCTTATTTATGTTGAAAAATGGTTTTTTATGGGTGTTTTTATTCTGTTTTTCGAGTATTTTTGCTCAAGAAATGGAAACGCCTTATAAAAATAAAAAACTTCCGTTTTCAAAAGATACTATTACTATCGATAACGTTAGCATCAACCAATCTTTTTTTAAAATTCTTGATAAAAAAGGCAGTCTTATTGATTCTTCCTACTATAGGATGGATTTCCAAAAAGCGAAACTAATTTTTAAAAACAATTATGTTTCCAACGATTCCATAACCATTCGGTATTTAAAATTTCCAGAATTTCTTACTAAAACATATTCAATTTATGACAATGCTCGAGTGGTACCAAACGAAGCAGGGAGTTTATATATTGTAAAAAGAGATAATATAAAACCCTTCAAACCCTTTGATGGCTTGAATACTTCGGGAAGTATAACTCGTGGAATAACCGTTGGAAATAACCAAAATTCAACTTTAAATTCAAATTTAGATTTACAAATTTCGGGAAAAATATCCAATACAGTTTCTCTTCGAGCCTCTATTCAAGATGCTAATATTCCGCTTCAAAATGGTGGTTATTCTCAAAAATTAGATGAATTTGATCAAATATTTATTGAATTATTTTCAGAGAAATGGAGTGTTAGAGCAGGAGATTTGTTTTTAGAAAATCGGCAATCTAAATTTCTAAATTTCAACAAAAAAGTTCAAGGACTTTCAGGACATTTTTCCTTTGGAACACCAGAAAAAAAAACCGATATTTTTGCTGCTGCTGCTGTGGTTCGCGGACAATATGCTAAAAGTAATTTCACCGGAAAAGAGGGAAATCAAGGACCTTATAAACTAAAAGGTAATAATGGTGCGTTGTATGTATTGGTAATCTCAGGTTCTGAAAAAGTTTATGTAAATGGAATTTTACTAAAACGAGGAGAAAGCAACGATTATGTTATCGATTATAATGCTGGCGAAATCAAATTTACATCACTGTTCCCTATTACATCCGAAATGCGTATTGTAGTAGAATATCAATATTCAGATAGAAATTACACTCGTTTTGTAACCTATGCTGGAGCAACACACGAAGAAAAAACCTGGAGTCTCGGCACATTTCTATATTCTGAAAGCGATGTAAAAAACCAACCATTACAACAAAATCTGTCAACAGATCAAGTCGCTATTTTAAAAAATGCAGGTAATGATCAATCCTTGATGGTGGCGCCATCAGCTTATGTAGATACATATTCTGTCAATAAAATATTATATAAAAAAATTACCATTGGTGGCGTAGATGTTTTTCAATATTCAAATGATTCAACAGATGTTTTATATAATGTTACTTTTACATTGGTTGGAACCAATCTTGGAAATTATACACTCACCAACAATTCGGCTGTTGGAAAAATTTATGAATATATTGCGCCTGTTGGTGGTATTCCGCAAGGAAACTATGAGCCAATAATCAAACTAGCGGCTCCCACAAAACTTCAAATTGCTACCGTTTTGGGGAAATTCAATCCTTCTGATAAAACCAATTTAGATTTCGAAATAGGTGCCAGCAATTATGATCAAAATTTATTTTCTACGATCGATGACAATAATAATGTAGGACTTGCCGCAAAAATCAATGCTAAACAACGCCTTTTTACTGGAAAATTTAATATTGATGCTTTTGGTAGTTATCAATTGATACAAAGTAATTTTAAAACTGTCGAGCGACTATTTACAATCGAATTCAATCGCGATTGGAATATAACTACTCCCTTGGGAACTCAAAGTTTGATAATATCGGGACTTTATTTTGATATTAAAGAAAACGGATTTGTAAAATACCAACTAGAAAAACTTGATTTTTCGAATAGCTTTTCGGGTACACGAAATGTGATTCAAGCCAATATAAAGAAGAAAAGTATAGTAGTAACCGAAATGGCAAGCTATTTAAACAGCTCGGGAACGCTTACCAATTCGACTTTTGCTAGAAATCAAACGGTAGCTAAATTTCATCACAAAAAGAATTGGATAGGTGGCAGTTTTAGAGCTGAGAATAATCAAGAAAAACTAACAGAAACCAATCTTTTTTCAACAATAAGTCAAAAGTATTCTGAATTTGGAAATTTTATCGGGCTAGGCGACAGTACCAAAGTTTATGCAGAATTGGGTTATTTGCACCGAAACAATGATAGTGTGCAAAATGGATATTTAAAACGGGTGAACGCTTCCAATTCGTATTATATAAAATCAAAATTGATTCAAACTCAAAAAACCAATCTTTCTACCTTTATCAATTTTAGAAAATTAAATTACACCGATCCAACAAGACCCGCAGAATCGTCTTTAAATTCTAGAGTGTTGTATAGCGATAATTTTTACAATCAAATGATTCAATTAACTGCTGCATACGAAACCGTGTCTGGAACCATTGCACAACAAGAATTTACTTATTTACTTGTTAATCCTGGTCAAGGAGTTTACATGTGGACAGACTATAATGGCGATGGAATTCAACAGTTACAGGAGTTTGAAGTAGCTCCCTTTCCTGATTTGGCAAAATATATAAGAGTATTTCTGCCTAATCAAATTTTTCTAAAAACACATCAAAATAAATTTTCACAATCGGTAACCCTATCACCATCACAATGGATGAATTCAAAAGGATTTAAAAAAGTACTTTCTTATTTCTACAATCAAACCTCATTTTCGATGGATCGAAAAATATTGCGAAATTCAGATAATTTTAACCTTAATCCATTTTCTACTAGTGCAGAAAACTTGTTGGGATTGAACACTAATCTACGTAATAGTTTGTTTTTTAATAGAGGAAAGCAAAAACATTCAATCACATATACTTTTTTGAATAACCGAGTAAAATCATTATTATCTATCGGTTCACAAGAAAATGCTACACAATCCAATCAATTGCAATATGCCCATTTGTATAAAAAAACATGGTTATTCAATTTAGATAACGCTTTTTCAAAATCCAACAGTATTTCCGACAACTATGCTTCTCGAAATTTTCAATTAAATAGTTATTCAATTTTTCCAAAAATTTCTTATTTATTTTCTACTAATAAAAGTCTCTCATTATTTTTTGAATACAAAAACAAGCAGAATGAAATAAATGATAAAGAAGCATTAATACAAAAACGAATGGGACTTTCTTTCAATTATTCTAGCGAAAAAAAAGTTACCTTCAACGGAGAATTTTCTCTTTATGACAATAATTTTGCAGGAAACTCTGTTTCTCCTGTAGCCTTTCAAATGCTGGAAGGATTGCAAGCTGGAAAAAACACGACTTGGCGGGTATTAATTCAGAAAAATCTAACCCAATATCTAGATATTAATATCAATTATCAGGGAAGAAAATCAGAAACAAATCAAACCATTCATACCGGTAATGTTCAATTAAGAGCTTCTTTTTAAGTAATAGTATTCAAGTTAAGCCAACCTGAAAAAAGAAGATGTTTTTTGTTTAGTTTTCCTTTTAAAAAAGGCTCAGCAAACTTCCAGAAAAATAAGTGCGAAAACTTCCAAACTCCTTATTTTTAGTGATTTTTTGATTTTTATAATAGCATAACTCCTTGTTAAACAAAATTTTACAAAATCATCAAAAGTGGCACATTTCTTACGCATTGTTAAAAACTAAATGGTATTGTGAATAAGTTTGGCTTTATTCTTTATCCAAAAACAACCATCTTTGTAACAGTTGAAATAAGTTAAAAAAACCATAAAAAAACATCATTATTATGTCTTTCATAGAACCAATTCTAAAAGAAAACAAAGATCGCTTCGTCATATTCCCGATTAAGCATCAAGATATTTGGGAATGGTATAAAAAACAAGAAGCTTGTATTTGGACAGCGGAAGAAATTGATTTGCATACCGATTTAAACGATTGGAATAACAAATTGAACGCTGATGAAAAATACTTCATCAAACATATTTTAGCATTTTTTGCAGCTTCCGATGGAATTGTAAACGAAAATCTTGCCGAGAATTTTGTAAGCGAAGTGCAATATCCGGAAGCTAAGTTTTTCTATGGATTTCAATTGATGATGGAAAATATTCACAGCGAAACCTACTCATTATTGATTGATACCTACGTGAAAGATGAAGCCGAAAAACACGAATTGTTTCATGCTATCGAAACCTTTCCTGCGATTAAAGAAAAGGCAGAATGGGCTTTGAAGTGGATTGAATCGGATTCGTTTGCAGAACGTTTGATTGCTTTTGCTGCTGTTGAAGGCATCTTTTTCTCGGGTTCTTTTTGCTCTATTTACTGGTTGAAAAAACGTGGTTTGATGCCTGGTTTGACTTTCTCAAACGAATTGATTTCTCGTGATGAAGGAATGCATTGTGACTTTGCGGTGCATTTACACCGAAACCATATTGTAAACAAAGTACCAAAAGCGCGTATTACAGAAATTTTAACCAATGCTTTAGATATCGAGAGAAAGTTCATCACTGAATCGCTTCCTGTAAGTTTGATTGGTATGAACGCTACTTTGATGACCCAATATTTAGAATTTGTTACCGATAGATTGTTGGTAGAATTAGGTTGCGATAGAGTGTATAATTCATCAAACCCATTCGATTTTATGGACATGATTTCGCTTCAAGGAAAAACCAATTTCTTTGAAAAACGTGTTGCAGAATACCAAAAAGCAGGTGTTATGAATTCGGATGCAGAATCGAGTAAAATTAGTTTCGACGCCGATTTTTAAATAAAAGGCACAAAATTTAGCCACAAAGACACGAAGCCACAAAGAAAAATAAATTAATCTATTCTTAGTGATTGACTCTAGAATTCAATACCAATAAAAACAAAATAACTTTGCGCCTTTGCGTCTTCGTGGCAAAAGAAGCAAAAAGGATTACAAATAACCCGAAATAGCGAAGGGATTTTCTATTTCACAAAAAAACAAAACTTATGTACGTAGTAAAAAGAGACGGCCACAAAGAGCCGGTAATGTTTGACAAAATCACCGATAGAATTAAAAAACTATGCTATGGTTTAAACGATAGAGTAGACGCTGTAAAGGTAGCCATGCGCGTGATTGAAGGACTGTATGACGGAGTTACTACGTCGGAATTGGATAATTTGGCTGCAGAAACAGCGGCTTCGATGACGATTTCACACCCTGATTATGCACAGTTAGCGGCACGAATTGCCATATCCAACTTACACAAAAACACCAACAAATCATTCTCAGAAACGATGAATGAAATGTATCATTATGTCAATCCAAGAACCAATCAAGAAGCGCCATTGCTTTCTGAAGAAGTACATACCGTAATTCAAGAAAATGCTGAATTTTTAAATTCTCATATTATATATAATCGCGATTTTAATTACGATTATTTTGGTTTCAAAACATTAGAGCGTTCGTATTTATTGAAAATCAATGGTAAAATTGTAGAACGTCCGCAACACATGTTGATGCGTGTTTCGGTTGGAATTCACTTAAACGACTTGGATGCCGTAATAGAAACCTACGACTTAATGTCGAAGAAATTCTTTACACATGCGACTCCAACCTTGTTCAACGCTGGAACGCCAAAACCACAAATGTCATCGTGTTTCTTATTGACTATGAAAGACGACAGTATCGATGGTATTTATGACACGTTGAAACAAACGGCTAAAATCTCGCAATCGGCTGGTGGGATTGGATTATCAATTCACAATGTTCGTGCGACTGGTTCTTATATTCGTGGTACAAATGGAACTTCAAACGGAATTGTTCCGATGTTGAGAGTTTTCAATGATACCGCTCGTTATGTAGATCAAGGTGGTGGAAAACGTAAAGGAAGTTTTGCGATTTATTTAGAAACATGGCATGCTGATATTTTCGAATTTTTAGATTTGAAAAAGAATACGGGTAAAGAAGAAATGCGTGCTAGAGATTTATTCTTTGCGATGTGGACTTCCGATTTGTTCATGAAACGCGTGGAAGAAGACAGCCATTGGACCTTAATGTGCCCCAATGAATGTCCGGATTTATGCGATGTTTATGGCGATGAATTTGAAGCATTATATACTTCATACGAAGCAGCAGGTAAAGGAAGAAAAACCGTTAAAGCACGTGAACTTTGGGAAAAAATTCTAGAATCACAAATTGAAACGGGCACACCTTATATGTTGTACAAAGATGCTGCGAACAGAAAGTCGAACCAAAAGAATTTGGGAACCATTCGCTCGTCTAATTTGTGTACCGAGATTATGGAGTACACTTCTGCAGACGAAATTGCGGTGTGTAACTTGGCATCGATTTCGTTGCCAATGTTCGTAGAAAATAGTCAATTTGATCACCAATTGTTGTTCAACGTAACCAAACGTGTGACTCGCAACTTAAACAAAGTAATCGACCGAAATTACTACCCAGTTAAAGAAGCTGAAAATTCGAACATGCGCCACCGTCCGGTTGGATTGGGCGTGCAAGGTTTGGCCGATGCTTTCATCATGATGCGCCTTCCGTTTACCAGCGACGAGGCCAAACAAGTGAACCAAGATATTTTTGAAACCTTATATTTTGCTGCCGTAACCGCTTCTATGGAAATGGCTAAAGAAGAAGGTCCGTATTCGTCTTTCAAAGGATCTCCAATTTCGGAAGGACAATTCCAACACAATCTGTGGAACATCAAAGACGAAGAACTTTCAGGTCGCTGGGATTGGGCAAGTTTGAGAAAAGAAGTGATGGAGCACGGTGTGAGAAACTCGTTGTTAGTAGCGCCAATGCCAACGGCTTCCACCTCACAAATTCTAGGAAATAATGAAGCTTTTGAACCTTACACTTCTAATATTTACACACGAAGAGTACTTTCTGGAGAGTTCATTGTGGTAAACAAACACCTATTAAACGATTTAGTAGAAAGAGGTTTGTGGAACGAAACTTTGAAACAAGAATTGATGCGTAACAATGGTTCTGTTCAAGATTTGGATATTCCGCAAGACTTGAAAGAATTGTACAAAACCGTTTGGGAAATGTCGATGAAAGACATTATCGACATGAGCCGTCACAGAGGTTATTTTATTGATCAATCGCAATCATTAAACTTGTTCATGCAAGATGCCAATTATGCTAAATTGACTTCAATGCATTTTTATGCTTGGAAAAGCGGCTTAAAAACAGGTATGTATTATTTGAGAACCAAAGCGGCTGTTGATGCGATTAAGTTCACCTTAAACAACGACAAAAAAGCAGAACCCACAAGCATCGTTGAAAAACCAGCAGCGGTAGCGGTAGAAGTTGTGGCTCCAGTTGAAAATGGAGAAATGACCGCAGAAGACTTTGCCGCTATGGTAGAACGCGCTCGCAACGCCGCAGGAAATGGCGGAGACGATTGTGAAATGTGTGGGTCTTAATAGAAAATAAAGTCAAGAGAAAAGAATAAAGAAACAGCTGTCT
>CAZSZH010000011.1:0-59692 GCA_964610785.1 uncultured Flavobacterium sp.
TGGTATGTTTATTTAGTAAACGATTCTGACTATGATTTAGACAGTGTAATGGTTGTTTCTAAAGCGTTTGGCACTCTTGATGGGGAAATGAAAAAAACCTCGCTCTTGCGCCATGCTTTTCCCAATGTGCCTGCAGTTTCTGTGGTAAAAATTGAAATGTTAGAAACAAATGTACTTCGATTGAACAACGAATTTATGGTTACTTACTTCATCGGAAGTACTTTATACGACAAAAAATTCATCTTTCGAGCTCAAACCATAACGCCCGATTACGTAGAAGAAGTGCCTATTTTGTTTGTGGATGGTGTAATTGTGAGGTAGTTAGTTTTTATTAGAGTTCTTTCGTTTTTCTAATTGTTTCCAATTGAAATATCCTAAAAGAAATATTCCCGTCACCAAATAAAAGAACGCTCTGAGGTATAAATTTGGATTGGAGATTTGTGTCGAAAAAGGTTTTTCTTTCAATTCAAATAAAATGTTGAACAGCGTCATAAAAATTCCCCAAAATCCACCCGTTTTGATTTGATATTTCCATCTTTCGCTCATCTTAATCTAATTTTTCGGTTAATTTTTTAAACGTGCTTTTGGCGTCTTTTCCTTCATACAAAATCGCATAAACGGCATCAATGATTGGCGTGTTAGCTTTGTATTCTTGATTTAATTTGTAGGCACTTTTTACGGCATAATAGCCTTCGGCAACCATGCTCATTTCCATCATCGCCGATTTAACGGTATAGCCTTTTCCAATCATATTCCCGAACATTCTATTTCTAGAAAACACCGAATATCCAGTAACCAATAAATCGCCCAAATAGGCCGAATTATTGATGTTCCGTTTCATTTTGTGTACTTTTCTGATGAACTTTTTCATCTCTCGAATAGCATTACTCATAATAACCGATTGAAAGTTATCGCCATAACCCAATCCGTGGGCAATTCCAGCAGCAATCGCATAAATATTTTTCAACATCGCTGCATATTCAGTTCCGATAATATCGTCAGAAATTTTAGTTTTGATGCAATTTCCAGCCAGAACTTTGGCCACAACTTTTGCTTTTTTAGAATCGCCACAAGCTATTGTTAGGTAGGAAAGACGTTCTAAGGCAACTTCTTCCGCATGGCAGGGTCCTGTTATCACGCCAATATTTTCAAAAGGAATATCAAATTTTTTATTGAAATGTTCACCAACAATCAAAAAAGTTTCAGGAACAATCCCTTTGATTGCAGAAAAAATGACTTTGTCTTGCAAACCAACCGTTAGTTTTTCAAGCTCACCGCTCAAGAAAGCCGACGGGATAGCAAAAATAATGTAATCTGCATACGCTACTGCTTCATTGATATCCGAAGTTAGTTTCAGTTTACTGGTGTCAAATTCAACGGAACTTAAATAATTGGGATTATGTTTATAGGCCTTAATGTGATCAATCGCCGATTGATTTCTCATATACCAAGCAATTTCATTAAGGTTTACACACAACATCTTTGCAATCGCCGTGGCCCAACTTCCGCCACCAATCACTGCAAACTTTGGATTCTGATTCATTAGTAGTTTGTTTGATGTACCAAAAATACTGAAAATTTATTGAAAGGGATCTATTTGCTCTTTATAATGAGGATGTAAGAAAAAATTAGTTAAAAATAAATTTAACTTATTATTATGATTTTCAACACAATAACAGCAATTAGTAGTCGTTATTACTTATATGAATTCTGTTAGATTGATTTCATGTTATAGGTTAGTTATTAATTTTGTTTTGGGGTTAGAAAAAGGCGTTCAGGAAATATATCTTGAACGCCTTTTGATTTTATAGTTGAGAGTCCCTCGGCTACGCTCGGGATGACATAATCACTTTAATTAGTAACTCATTTCCACAATTTCTCGCACTTTTTCTAACGTGATATTTTGTTTTTCTCCCAAACCTTTCCAACCTCTTTCTTCGAAACGATTTACAATAAAATCGGCAGTTTTTTCAATATTTTCTGCATTTTCAGATATTTTGGTTTTCATTCCCATTGTATGAAAAAATTCAATGGTTTTTTCAATGGCTTGGTATGCGATTTCTTCCATAGAATTTCCTTTGATACTCCATACTCTTTCACCATATTGTGCTAACTTTTCTTTCTTGGTTTCAAACATTACTTTATACAAATTCGGACCAATAATCGCCAAGGTTCTGGCATGGTCAATTTCGTATAAAGCCGTTAATTCGTGCCCAATCATGTGGGTTGCCCAATCACTAGGAACCCCTTTTTGAATCAATCCATTTAGAGCCATTGTGGCACTCCAAACAAAATTGGAAGCCAATTTGTAATCACTCGGATTTTCAACAACACTTGGTCCGACTTCAATTAAAGTTTGTAAAATACTTTCCGCAAATCTATCTTGAAGAATTACATCGTGTTTGAAGGTTAAATATTGCTCCATTACGTGTGTAAATGCGTCAACTACACCATTTTGTAATTGTCTTTTAGGTAACGAAATAATCACAGTAGGATCTACAATAGAGAATTTCGGAAACAAAGCACTTCCGCCCAAAGTTAATTTTTCATGAGTTGCTTCAATGGTGACTACGGCACCCGAATTCATTTCAGAACCCGTTGCCGGCAAGGTTAATACCGTTCCAAACGGAATGACTTGAGACAAATCGGTAAACAAGATTCGTTTTCTCAAAATATCAGCGGCATCGCCTTCAAATTTAACTGCAGCCGAAATGAATTTTACGCCATCAATCACGCTTCCGCCACCAACAGCTAGGATAAAATCGATTTTTTGTTCGCGAATAATTTGAACCGCTTTCATCAACGTTTCAAATCTTGGATTGGGTTCGATGCCACTAAATTCTACTGTTTCAAAACCATTTAAAGCTGCTTTCACTTGGTCGTGAACGCCATTTTTAAAGATGCTTCCGCCACCGTAAGCTAGTAATACTTTAGTCCCTTTTGGAACCAATGTAGAAAGTTTTTCCGTTTGGCCTTTGCCAAAAACATAATTGACCGGATTGTATAATTCGAAATTGTTCATGATAAAATTATTTAGAGAACAAATTTACAAAACGGTTGACGGAACTATTGGTAAAGTAATGTTAAGGTTGCTATATTAGGGAAACCAATTATTTTCTGACAAAAACTATTATTTTTTGGTTTTTATAGCTTCTCACCATGTTGCGACAAGTCAAGTCCAATAGTTTCTGATTCCTCTGTTACTCGTAAGGGAATAATAAAATTTGTTAGCTTAAATAATAGATAAGCTCCACCAAAAGTAAATACTGATACAAGTATCAAGGCAATCATGTGATGTTCAAAAATACCCCAACCACCATGCAAAAGACTTGCGTTATCTCCCTGAGCAAAAATTGCAGTAAGTATCATTCCCATTATTCCTCCCACACCATGACAAGCAAATACATCTAAAGTGTCGTCTATTTGTTTAAGTCGTTTCCAATTAACCATCAAATTTGAGACTACAGCTCCGATAAACCCAAAGAAAATACTTTGCGGAATGCTAACAAATCCTGCTGATGGTGTAATTACTACCAAACCTACCACTGCGCCTATACAAGCACCAAGAGCTGATACGGGCCTACTGTTAAGTCTATCAAAAAAAACCCAAGTCATCATGGCAGATGCCGAGGCGATTGTCGTCGTTGCGAAAGCCATCGCCGCTGTAGCATTTGCTGCTAAAGCAGATCCTGCATTAAATCCGAACCACCCAAACCATAACAATCCTGTTCCGAGTAACACGAATGGTATATTTGTTGGAATATGTTCGCTATTCTTTCGTTTACCAAGAACAATTACACCAGCCAAAGCTGCGAAACCGGCGCTCATATGAACTACAGTTCCTCCCGCAAAATCTTTTACACCAAAATAGCCACCCAATAAGCCGTGAGGATGCCATATCATGTGGCATAATGGTGCATAAATAAAAATAGTGAATAAACATATAAACAACAAAAACGAAATAAAACGAATACGTTCTGCTAAAGCTCCTGTAATAATTGCTGGAGTGATAACCGCGAATTTCATTTGAAAAAGAGCAAATAGAATAAACGGAATACTAGGAGCTAAATTCTTGTGAGGTTGCATCTCAACCTGATCAAAAAAAGCAAAATTTAAAGGGTTTCCTATAATGCCATAATGAACACCTGCAATATCAAATCCAATTGGACTTCCAAATGATAAGCTAAATCCGATGGTTACCCAAATCAAACTTACAACACCTAAGCATATGAAACTCTTAAGCATTGTTGAAATAACATTTTTTCTCCCTACCATTCCTCCGTAAAAAAAAGATAAGCCCGGTGTCATTAAGAGTACTAGACAAGAAGCGGTAAGTAACCAAGCCACATCGGCAAAGTTTATTGTACTAACAGCATTAAATTCAGAACCAGCCGATTGATGAGGCCATATCAGACCTAAAATAGCAACAAAAGCAATGATTATAAAAGCAGATATCCAACGTTTTTCTAAACTCATAATAAATATAATTTAAACAACCCCTGTTAATAATAGGGTAAAATTATAGAAAAATATCAAATATAGACTTTAACACATTCTAAAAATAGGGGTATAAATTAATTTTTATGCATAATTTATTTTTTAGGTCTAATAATTAAAGTATTTTTTAATTAAAAGCAAATTAGTATCAAATATTCATTTTCTTATTTAATACTAAACAAAAAGAGCGTAAAGATTTTAGTTTCTTTACGCTCGACATTACAATTATACTATTATTTTATGGGGCAGGATTGGGGATTAACTCCTGAATTTTATTAAGCTCTGTTATTATTTCAGAAGTTAATTGCACATCAAAGGCATCAATATTTTCTTTAAGTTGATCTAAGGATGTAGCTCCAACAATTGTTGAAGTCACAAAACCTTGTTGATGGACAAATGCTTCTGCCATTTGAACTAGGGTTAAACCATTTGAGTGAGCTAATTCATGGTATAATCTAGTCGCTTTGGTTGCATTTTCATTGGTATATCTTGTAAACTGAGGAAATCGTGCCATTCGATATTCAGGCTTTGTTCCGTTTAAATATTTTCCCGAAAGAATACCAAAAGCCAGAGGAGAATAAGCCAATAAACCTACATTCTCACGAAGGCAAATTTCAGACAATCCAACTTCGAACAAACGGTTTAGTAAAGAATAAGGATTTTGAATGGTTACAATTCTCGGTAAATTGTGTTTTTCACTTTCTCTTAAAAAACGCATTACGCCGTAAGGATTTTCATTAGACACTCCTATATATCTTATTTTGCCTTCTTTGATTAATCCATCAAAAACAGTCAAAATTTCAAAAAAGTTATCCTGCCATATAGAATCAATTTGCGTTAATCCTCGTTGACCAAACATATTCATTATTCGTTCTGGCCAGTGCATTTGATACAAATCAATATAATCGGTTTGAAGGTTTTTTAAACTCAATTCCACCGCTTCATGGATACTTTTTTTAGAAAAATCTAAGGGTTTTCTTATATATTCCATGCCTCGATTTGGGCCAGCAATTTTGGTTGCAATTACTAATTTTTCTCTTTCTGTTCTCCCAATTTTCTGTAACCAAGTTCCAATATGTCTCTCGGTACTTCCAAAGATGTGTTCATTTCCTCCTATAGGATACATTTCGGCTGTATCGATAAAATTAATACCTCGTTCAATAGCATAATCTAATTGGGCATGTGATTCATCTTCAGAATTTTGATTTCCAAAAGTCATCGTCCCGAGGCAGATTGAACTGATTTTTAATGTTGTATTTGGAAGTGTTGAATATTTCATTTAACAAAAATTAATTGTTGAAATGCAAAAGTACATTTTCAAAACGAATTGAATTCGTAACATTTGTTAAACAAAATAAAAAAATTAAACTTCGACACTAATAAAATTTTAACTTTACGTTAAATTAAATTTGAAACAATGAAAGCTTTATTACTTGAAGACGATCTTATTCTTTCTAAAGAAGTTATTAGTTTTCTTAATTCAATGAATATAGAATGTGATGCTGTTTTTGATGGGGAGATTTTTTTTAGACAGCAAAAATTAATCAATTATGATATTTATCTTTTAGACATAAATGTGCCTAAATTAAATGGATTGGACGTTTGTAAAAAAATTAGAGAAACCGACAAATCTACTCCTATTTTAATGTTAACAGCCTATAGAGATATTCAGGATAAAATGGATGCTTTTAACATCGGTGCTGATGATTATTTAGTAAAACCATTTCACTTTGATGAACTCTACGTGAGAATTTTAGCTTTGTTGAGAAGAAGTGGTATTCCACAAGAAAAAAAAGAATTATTAGT
Source organism: uncultured Flavobacterium sp. (assembly GCA_964610785.1). Taxonomy (GTDB): domain Bacteria; phylum Bacteroidota; class Bacteroidia; order Flavobacteriales; family Flavobacteriaceae; genus Flavobacterium. Next base: position 6,304 of record CAZSZH010000011.1, read on the forward strand.
TATTAAAGATTTAGAAATTGATACTAAACAATTAAAAGTGAAACGAAATGGTCAGATGATTGAGCTTACTCCAAAAGAGTATCAATTGTTATTAATATTGACAAAAGCCAATGGTCGAGTTTTATCTAAACAAGCTATTTCAGAACAACTTTGGGATATTCATTTTGAGAGTAATCTTAATACAATTGAGGTTTATATTAATTTTATAAGAAAAAAAATTGACAAAGACCATGAAGAAAAATTAATTCTTACTCGTTCAGGTTATGGATATTATATAAATGTAGAATAGCTATGACTTTAAAGAGAAAAATTGCTATCAATGTTTCTATTGCTTATTCACTTCTATTCGGATTAGCTTCTACTTTTATATATGTGAGTTTTTCTAAATTTAGAAAAGAAGAGTTTAAAAACAGATTAGAAGAAAAAGCTTTCTCAACTGCCAAATTGTTAATTGAGGTTAAAGAAATTGATAAGAAAATTCTAAAATTACTAGACAAAAATATAATTGATAAATTATATGATGAAAAAATATTAATTTTTGACGGTCAATACAAGCTCATTTACAGTAGTTTAGATGACTCTAAAATAACTTGGACTAAAAACGATTTGATCCGTTTAAATAATGAAAAATCATATTTTACTGATCGCAAAGGCAGAGAGACATTAGGAGCTTTTTTTTCATTTAAACAAGGAGATTATTATGTCCTCATCTCTGCAAAAGACACTTATGGTTATTCTAAAATGGAATATTTATTTTATTCTTTGTTAATAACGTATTTTATTGGAGTGTTTTTGGTTTGGGTTTTTATTTATTTCTTTATCAAAAAACAATTAAATCCGTTAGATGTTTTTCAACAGCAAATTACTTCTATTTCTGTCAACGAATTGAATGTTCATTTGGAGGAAAATAATAGTAATGACGAAATTAATTTATTGACTCGTGCTTTCAATCAAATGCTTACAAGATTGGAAAATGCTTTTACAACTCAAAAAGAATTTACTTCTAATGCTTCTCATGAGCTGTATACTCCTTTAACACGTATTTCACTTCAGCTAGAAAACTTGATCAATTCTGAACAACATTCAGAAAAAACGATAAATTATTTAAAATCTATCAACAATGATGTTCATCAACTAGCAGAATTAATAAACTCTCTTTTATTATTAGCCAAAGTAAATAAAGAAGCAACTGGAAAAAAATTCCAACAAGTTAGAATAGATGAAATTATATTTGACTCAAATGATTTAGTAAAAAAGATGAATCCAAAATTTAATCTCGATTTTAACATTCAAATAGTCGAAGATATAGAAAATCCAATGGAAATTTTAGGGATTAAATCATTACTCAAAATTGCTTTTACCAATTTATTGAAAAATGCTTGTTTATATTCTCCAAACAATAAAGCAATAGTTAGTGTAAATCAAATAAGCAATCATCAGTTAATTATCTCATTAAAAAACGAAGGAAAGGTATTGACATTAGAGGAACGAAAAAAAATATTTGAACCTTTTACTCGGGGTAAAAACTCCCTTCAAACAAAAGGTTCAGGATTAGGATTACCCATTGTAAAACGAATTTTAGACTATCATAACGCTACTATATCTTATCAATCCATTGATGAAACTATTAATTTATTTGAAATCACTTTCACGATTTAAGTTTTTTTTAAGTATTTCATAAATACAATTTAAGACTCTAACTTAAAATTTGTATTGTAAAAAAGTACAAAAAATGAAAAAGGTAGTCTTGATAACATTAATTTTTCTTTCAACCTATTCGTTCTCACAGAATATTTCGTTGCAAGAATGTGAAAATCAGTTTCTAAAAAACAATCTTTATTTATTGGCAAATCATTTTAATATTGATGCGGCACAAGCTCAAGTGCTTCAAGCAAAAACGTGGGACAATCCTAACGTTGGTATTCAGTTAAATGCTTGGACTCCAAATGACGAAAAAAAATACTTTAACATAGGAAACACAGGAGATAAATCGGCTTATATTCAGCAGTTAATTCATATTGGTGGACAACGAAGAAACCAAATTAACATAGCAAAATCAAATGCTGAAATGGCAGAATTGGATTTTTCTACTTTAATGCAAGATTTGAAACAACAATTACGAAATTCTTTTTTTACTATTTATTTTGACAATAAATCTATTACTCACATCGATAAACAAATGATTAGTTTAAAAACGGTGATCGATAATTATTCCATTCAAGAGAAAAAAGGCAATGTATCCCTTAAAGATTTGGTTCGATTGCAAAATATTTACTTGGCACTTAAAACCAGCCGTTCAGATTTAATGAATGATATTATTGACAATAAAAAAACGTTAGAAATCCTTATTAGTGAAGGAAAAAATCTTGAACTAGTTCCAACACCAACAATAGAAGAGTTAGACCGTTACAAAAAACCAATTTCAAATAATGTAGAAGATTTGCAAAAAATGGCTCTTGAAAACAGACCCGATTTAAAGAAAGCTTTAAAAAACATTGAAGCCAATAATTGGAATTTGAAACTTCAAAAATCGTTGGTCATTCCCGATGTGACTTTTGGAGTTACTTATGATCAAAATGGTGGAGCCTTTACCAATCAAAGTGATTTTACTATCGGGATTCCTTTGCCATTATGGAATAGAAACAGAGGGAATATTAGAAGCGCAAAAGCCCAGTTAAGTCAGGCAGAGGTTCAGAAAAAGATACAAGAAGTTGAAGTAATTGGACAAGTAAAATCAGCCTTTTTGAAATATTTAGAGCAAAAATCAAATTACGAACTGGTGAGCAGCAATATTCCAATCGATCTTGAAATTGTATTTAATGGGGTGTATTCTAATTTCTTAAAAAGAAATATGAGCATGCTTGAATTTACAGATTTTTTAGATAGTTACAATCAAAGTGTTTTATCACTAAACCAAATTAGTAAATCCTATATTAATTCGTGTGAAGAGATAAATCATTCCTCGGCTTCAAAATTATTCTAATCTACATTTTTAAATAAATATTATGAAAAATAGTCATGTCCTAAATAAAATTTGGTTTCTAGTAATAGTTATATCGATAGTAAGTTGCAATAAAAAAGAATCAGAAAACACTAAAAAAGATGCTTCTTTTATGATTACAGATGCCATGATGAAATCGACCACTTTTGCTACTGCTAAAAACGAAATTTTGAAAAACGAATTGAGGTTTTTCGGAAAAATATCAGCCGACAAAAATAAATTGATTGAAGTTTTCCCGGTAGTAGGTGGTAATGTAGAAAAAGTAAATGTAGAATTGGGCGATTACGTTCATAAAGGGCAAGTGCTCGCCGTAATACGAAGTACTGAAGTGGCTGGTTACGAAAAAGATTATCAAGATGCAAAAAACGAAGTAATCGTATCACAAAATAATTTAAAAGTCACTCAAGAAATGTTCGAAGGGAAGTTAAGTACAGAACGAGAAGTGATTGAAGCTAAAAGCGAGCTCGAAAAAGCCAAATCACAATTGAATCGATTGGAACAAAACTATAAAATTTATAATTTAAAACCAGGGTCGATTTACCAAGTAGTATCTCCAATAAGTGGTTATATTATTCAGAAAAACATCAATCAAGACATGCAATTGCGAAGCGATAGAACCGATAATATTTTTGATGTTGCCGATACTAAAGATGTTTGGGCTATTGCTAATGTTAATGAAAGCGATATCAATGAAGTAAAATTAGGAATGCAAGCTAGCGTTTCTACTTTATCCAATTCAGACAAAATGTTTTATGGTAAAGTGGATAAAATATTCAAAATTATTGATCCAGAAACCAATGCTATGAATGTACGAATTGTTTTAAACAACAATGCGTCCTTACTTGTTCCTGAAAGCAAAGCAACTATTAAAGTTTACTATAATGAGAACAAAAATATGTTGAGCGTACCATCCAGTGGGGTTATTTTTGATAATAATAAAAATTATGTTGTGGTCTATAATGACCGTAAACATGTTCAAATTAGACAAGTGGAAGTCTTTAGAGAAGTTGGTGAACAGACTTATATTTTATCTGGTTTAAAAGAAGGCGAGCAAATTATTACACACAATCAATTGCTCTTTTATCAAGCTTTATTGGCAAAATAATTTATTTAGGTAGTAATCATTTTTGTACTTTAAAAATTAAACCATGACAAAATTCATTAAAAATATTATTGCTTTTTCACTCAAAAACAGGTTTTTTACCTTCTTTTGGGTGGGATTATTGGTTATAATGGGGTTCATTTCTTTTGAAAGTATGCCTATTGAAGCATTTCCGGATGTTACCAATACTCAAATTATCATTATTACTCAATGGAATGGTAAAAGTGCCGAAGAAGTTGAACGATTTGTGACTACTCCTGTTGAGTTAGCTATGGCTTCGGTACAGAAAAAAACTAGTGTACGAAGCACTACTATGTTTGGACTGTCAGTAATTAAAATCATCTTTGAAGATGGGGTCGATGATGCTTCTGCTAGAGCACAAGTGAACAATCAATTGAGATCCGTTGATTTTCCAGATGGTACAAGTCCAGATGTGCAACCTCCTTATGGGCCAACGGGTGAAATATACCGTTATACTTTTGAAAGCAAAACGCGTGATTCTAGAGAACTACTTACTCTTCAAAACTGGGTAGTAGACAGAGCGCTTCGTTCTGTTCCTGGAGTTGCCGATATTAATGCTTTTGGAGGTCAAACTAAAATATTTGAATTAAGTACAGATCCCAGACGTTTAGAAAAATACAAATTAACTCCACTTCAAGTGTATGATGCCGTAAGCAAAAGTAATCTTAATGTTGGGGGAGATATCATAGAAAAAAACGGTCAGGCTTATGTTGTTCGTGGGATTGGCTTATTACAATCGATTCCAGATATTGAAAACATAATTGTAAGTCAAAACAATGGAAATCCGGTACTTGTAAAAAATCTTGCTAAAGTAGTTGAGAGTTCCATGCCTAGACTTGGTCAAGCAGGACTAAATGATAAGGATGATATTGTTGAAGGTATAATTGTTATGCGAAAAGGAGAAAATACTCCAGAAGTATTAGCCAACATTAAAGCAAAAATCAAAGAATTAAATGTTAAAATTCTTCCTAAAGATGTAAAATTAGTACCTTTCTATGATAGAACGAAGTTAATGGATTTCTGTTTGCATACGGTTATGCACAATTTATTTGAAGGTATATTGTTCGTAACAGTTATGGTACTACTTTTTATGGCAAATTGGAGAACCACGGTTATAGTTTCAATAATCATCCCCCTTTCATTGTTGTTTTCATTTTTATGTCTGAAATTAATGGGTATGAATGCCAATTTACTCTCATTAGGAGCCGTAGACTTTGGAGTTATTATAGATGGTACAGTTGTCATGGTAGAGGGTATTTATGTTATGCTCGATATGAGAGCGCATAAAGAAGGTATGGAGAAATTTAATAAACTTGCCAAAGGAGGAATGATAAGAAAAACAGGAAGTGAAATTGGAAAAGCAATTTTCTTTTCGATAATGATTATTATAATTGCACTGTTACCTATATTCTCTTTCCAAAAAGTAGAAGGTAAAATGTTCTCTCCTTTAGCCTATACATTAGGATTCGCATTGCTAGGGGCATTGTTGTTTACCCTAACGTTAGTTCCTGTATTAGCTCATATTTTGTTGAATAAAGATGTTCACGAAAAAAACAATCCTTTTGTAAATTTTTGTAAAAGAACAGTTGTAAAAGCCTTTAACTATACCTTTAAACATAAAAAAGTAAGTTTGACTATTGCTATTTCGATTTTAGTATTAACCTTGCTTTCAACAAAATTTTTAGGAACAGAATTCTTACCTCCTTTAAATGAAGGTGCTCTATGGGTAACTGCCGAATTACCAATGAGTACTGATTTGAAAGAAACCAACAAAATGACTACCATTTTGAAAAATGAAATTCGCTCATTTCCAGAAGTAACAGGTGTGCTTTCTCAAACTGGAAGAAGTAATGATGGAACCGATCCATGTGGTTTTTATTTTGTTCAAATGCAGGTTAACTTAAAGCCTAAAGACGAATGGAAGCGAAACATTTCAATGGATGCTTTAATTAACGAAATTGACCATAAGTTGAAACGTTATCAAGGAATAACCTATAATTATTCACAGCCTATTATTGATAACGTTGCCGAAGCAGTAGCAGGTTTTAAAGCCGCTAATGGAATAAAGATCTATGGAGATGACTTGAATAAATTAGATGTTATAGCTAAATCTGTTTTAAAAGAAATTTCAACCGTTGAAGGAATAAAAGAACCAGGAATTATTAGAAATATTGGACAACCCGAAGTGAGTGTGGTACTTGATAAAGAAAAGATGGCAGCATATAGCGTAACGCTTTCTGATGCGCAAGCTGTATTGGAAATGGCTTTTGGTGGAAAAACAGCCACTCAAAAATATGAAGGGGAGAAAAAATTTGATGTCAGAATTCGATATGAAAAAGAATATAGAAAAAACACAGAAGACATCGCTAACTTAATGGTGCCGACTTTAAAAGATACAAAAGTTCCTTTAAAAGAAATTTGTACCATTATCAAAAATAATGGACCAGCCTTTATCTATCGAGATAATATGAAACGTTATATAGGAGTCAAATTTTCGGTTAGAGACCGAGATTTAGGAGGAACGATTGATGAAGCACAACAAAAAGTTGAGAATAATGTGAAGCTTCCCGAAGGATATTCTATTGGATGGACAGGTGAATTTGAAAATCAAGTTCGTGCTTCTAAACGTTTAGCCCAAGTAGTGCCAATTAGCTTGATTTTAATCTTCTTCTTATTATTTACTATGTTTGGTAATATTAAGGACTCTCTACTTGTAATTGCCAATGTTCCATTTGCCATTATTGGAGGAATACTTGCTCTACATATTACAGGTATGAATTTTGGAATTTCAGCTGGAGTAGGTTTTATTGCGCTTTTCGGAATTTGTATCCAAAATGGAGTAATATTAATATCTGAATTTCATAAGAATCTTAAAGCACGAATGGACTTAAACACCTCCATTCTAGAAGCTGTAAAAGTAAGAGTGAGACCAGTTTTAATGACAGCAATGATTGCAACTATTGGGTTAATGCCAGCAGCGGTTTCTACAGGAATTGGTTCTGAATCACAAAAGCCATTAGCTATTGTTATAATCGGAGGGTTGATGTCTGCTACAGTACTTACGCTATTAATTTTTCCTATTATATTTTGGATATTTAATAAATCAAAACATGAAGTTATAGAATAATAAAAAGAAGTTATAGAATAACAAAAAAAGGAAGTCGTATTAATATTAATACGACTTCCTTTTTTTATTAAATGATTTTCGCAACTACAAATGTCTTTTTGACTTAAATCAAAAACTTAACCAACTAATTTATAGTTTTAAAAAACTAATCCTTCAAAAGGGTTTTAGGTATAAAAAATCTAAATAAATTAGAATGTTAGGGAAATGAACTAGAATTTAACTAGTTGTAAGTGAGCCTATATTAATTAAAAAAGGTGAAATTGCTTTCACCTTTTTTGCCCCAAATCTACCATAAACTTAACCTACTAATGCTATGGTATTTCAAATATAGTTCTACATGTATTGTGTAACAAAATATTATTGATGAATTACATTAATAATCGATAAACTACATAAAACGTTCGATATTAATAGGCTCTATCATCTTTTCCTTCATAAAAATTTATGAAAGCACGATTCACAACTCGGTTTCCACCAAGTGTTGGATAGTCTCCTGTAAAATACCAATCTCCTAAATTTTTAGGACATGCTACATGAAGATTATCAACTGACTGAAATATTATTTTTACTTCAGCTTTAATATGTTCAGAAGTTAATAATTCAGCTATTTTATCGGATATTTCTTTATCACTAAATAGCGAATATATTTCGGTAACAAAATTAATGACTTCATGGTCTTTTAAATTCTCTTGTGCCTTACATTTCTTATAAACTTCATCCACAATAGCGTATAAATTGCGTTCTTTTAAAAGTTCTATTGCAGCTTGAAATGCCACTAATCCTTCCAATTTTGCCATGTCAATTCCATAACAATCTGGATAACGAATTTGAGGTGCCGATGAAACTACCACTATTCGCTTTGGATTCAATCGATCCATCATTTTAATGATGCTCATCTTCAATGTTGTTCCACGAACAATACTATCGTCAATAATTACCAAATTGTCAGTTGGCTTAATGACACCATAAGTTACGTCATAAACATGTGCCACTAACTCATCACGATTTTTATCATCGGTAATAAAAGTTCGTAGTTTGGCATCTTTTATCGCGATTTTTTCGGTTCTAATTTTAACAGCAAGTATTTCTTCTAATTTTTCTTTAGTTAAGGTCTTTCTATTATCTAAAATGAAATGATTTTTTCTTTGATTTAAAAAATCTTGTGCGGCCTCAACCATTCCATAAAAAGAAGTTTCGGCAGTATTTGGAATATAGGAGAAAACCGTATTATCGGTGTCGTTGTTAATAGCTTCTAAAACAGCTGGAAGTATTAGTTTTCCTAAATTTTTACGTTCTTGATAAATTTCGGCATCGCTCCCTCTTGAAAAATAAATACGTTCAAAAGAACACGCTTTTTTAACTGTGGGAACAATTATTTCTTCTTTGGTAACTGTTCCGTTTTTCTTAATTATTAAAGCATTACCAGGTTGTAATTCTTGTACTTTTTCAAAAGGAACGTTAAAAACCGTTTGAATAACAGGTCGTTCTGAAGCTACTACAACAATCTCATCATCTTCGTAGAAATAGGCAGGACGAATTCCAGCAGGATCTCTAAAAACGAAGGCATCTCCGTGACCAAAAAGCCCAGCCATGGCATAGCCACCATCCCAACCCTTGGAAGCTCTTTTCAATATTTTGGCAATTTGTAATTTTTCGGCGATAATTGGAGAAGCTTCCCTTTTTGACAGTCCATTATTTTTACATTCTTGATAAAGTTCTGTGACTTCATCATCTAAAAAATGTCCTATTTTTTCCATTACAGTTACGGTATCTGCCATTTCTTTTGGATGTTGTCCGAGCTCAATTAAGCTATTAAAAAGTTCGGTAACATTGGTCATGTTGAAGTTTCCTGCAATAATTAAATTTCGATGCATCCAATTGTTTTGACGTAAAAATGGATGGACACTTTCAATACTATTTTTACCAAATGTTCCATAACGAACGTGTCCTAAAAACAATTCCCCTATATAGGGAATATTAGCCTTTTGAGCTGCTACATCATCTGCATATTCTGGATGTACTGCCATTTCTTCATTGATACGGTCATTAATTTGCTTGAACACATCTTGAATGGCTTGGGTATCATTCGATCGCACACGGCTGATATAGCGTTCACCTGGCTCTACATCCAATTTAATAGAGGCAAAACCGGCTCCGTCTTGACCGCGGTTATGTTGTTTTTCCATTAAGAGATACATTTTTTGTATTCCGTAGAAAGCTGAACCGTATTTCTGTTTGTAAAATGCCAACGGTTTTTTTAATCGTAAAAGTGCAATTCCACATTCGTGTTTGATTGCGTCACTCATTGAAGTTGTAGTTTAGTGTGTTGTTGTATTTATTTACCGCAGATTCGCAAATTATTCATTTCGTTATTGCTAAATAAATTTTTCAGATTTGTGATAATATTAATTAAAAAAAATTAAAATCTTAAAAAATCTGTGAATCTGTGGTTATTTTTTATAAAAATGCCCCGAAAATTCCGAGGCATAAAGTTATTATAATTCTATATCAAATTGCGTTAAAGATTTGAATACTTTCAAGCGATTTTTTACTTCGGCTTCTGTCAACTCTAACATTCTTTCCGTTCCAAATTTTTCTACACAGAATGAAGCCAAGTTAGAGCCTTGAATGATGGCTGTTTTCATGGTTTCAAATGATATGTCTCCTTGTTGGGTAATGAATCCAGCAAATCCTCCGGCAAACGTATCTCCAGCTCCAGTTGGATCAAAAACATCGGCTAAAGGCAATGCTGGTGCGAAGAAAATATGTTCGTTATTGAAAATTAACGCGCCATGTTCTCCTTTTTTAATCACAACATATTTAGGTCCCATTGTGTGGATTTTAGCAGCAGCTTTCACCAATGAATACTCGCCAGAAAGTTGACGCGCTTCTTCATCGTTAATCGTAATTACATCGATACGCTTAATTACATCTAGTAATTCAGGTAACGCACAATCCATCCAAAAGTTCATGGTATCTAAAACCACTAACTTTGGTTTGGCTGTCATTTGATTTAAAACACCAGTTTGTACAATTGGATGCAAGTTCCCTAACATCACGACATCGGCATTTTTAAAATTCTCTGGAACTACTGGATTGAAATCGGCCAATACATTTAACTCGGTAGCCAACGTATCTCTTGAATTCATATCGTTGTGGTACTTCCCACTCCAGAAGAAAGTTTTCCCTCCTTTAACGATCTCAAGACCGGAAATATCTATGTTTCTCGCGGTTAATAAATCTAAATACTCTTGTGGAAAATCATCACCAACCACAGAAACTATAGCGGATTGTAAATTAAAATGGGAAGCAGAGAGCCCAATAAAAGTTCCAGCTCCACCTAAAATTTTAGCTGTTTTTCCGAAAGGCGTTTCAATGGCATCAAATGCAACCGTTCCTACTATTAAAAGTTTGTTCATTTTTATGTTTTCATAATTAAAGGGGGTAAAGATACACATAAGTTGTAATGTTGCAAAGTCATTGTGAGAAGGCAATCGAAACAAAAATGTTTTAATTAGTAATCTTCAACCCAAATTTATTGTTACGTTCCTGAAATGGAATTCATATTAATTTTAAATAATTTATCGGATAATCTCACTCTAAATGGAACTTCAAACGTGACTTTATCGCCTATTGTTGCCACTGAATTTTCTGTACCGTTTACCAGCATTTTTTGTACAACTAATTCTTGGTTACCCGTCGTTGGGCCTGAAATAAGAATAGTATCACCTATATTCAATTCTTGATTTTCAATGATAAAAAGGCCAACTTGTGCTTTTACAAAATAATGTTCTACATTGCCGAGAAATACTTTTTTTTGTTTTATTTTTTGACGAATAGTATTAAATGTATTGGCTGTGGCTAAAGAGCGGTCAGATAGTTCACCAGAATGTTTGAATTTTAACTTTTCTGATTTTCCTTTTCGAAATACTTTATTGCCCACCTGTTTGCCGCTTCGCAACTTTACTTGTTCTGCCAAAGGCAATTGTGTTATTTCTAAACATTCGGTTGAACAACAGTTTTGCATAGCTTCCTTACATTCATCACATTGAATGAATAATAAGTGACAACCATCGTTCAAACAATTGGTGTGATTGTCGCAGGGTTTCCCACATTGATGGCATTGCGACAAAATATCATCAGTAATTCGTTCGCCTAATCTGTGGTCAAAAACAAAGTTTTTCCCTATGAATTTACTTTCTAAATTTTCTTCTTTGATTTGCTTGGCATAATTGATAATGCCACCTTCTAATTGAAAAACTTTTTTAAAACCTTGATGTTTGAAATATGCCGAAGCTTTTTCGCATCGTATGCCGCCCGTGCAATACATCACAAGATTCTTATCTTCTTTAAAATCTTTTAATTGCTCGTTGATTATTGGCAAAGATTCACGAAAAGTTTCAACATCTGGCGTAATGGCGCCTTTAAAATGACCAATTTCGCTTTCGTAATGATTTCTAAAATCAACTACAATTGTATTGGGGTCTTCAAGAATTTGATTGAATGCTGCTGCTTTTAAATGAACGCCGATATTGGTAACGTCAAATGTTTCGTCATTCAAACCATCAGTTACAATTTTGTCACGAACTTTTACAGTAAGCTTTAAAAAAGAATGGTCATCATGTTCCACAGCTACATTCAAACGAATACCTCGCATGAATTCATAAACTTCTAATGTTTCACGAAAGGCTTCAAAATTTTCGGCGGGAACACTCATTTGTGCATTGATTCCTTCTTTGGCAACATAAGTTCGTCCTAGGGCATCTAGTTTGTTCCATTCAATGAATAAATTGTCGCGAAATTTTTTGGGCTCTTCAATTTTAGCGTACGCATAGAAAGACAACGTTATGCGTTGTTTGCCAGCTAAATCAATTAGCTCTTTTCTTTCTTCTGCGCTTAAGGTGTTATACAGTTGCATGCTATAAACGTTTAAGTGAGAAATATGTCTTGAATTGGCTTTGCCCTGTTCGGCTTCGCCTCGAGTTCTAAATGGAAGAATTTGATTGCAAAGTTAATTTTTTTTATTTAACCACAAAGGGCACCAAGTAAGTCACTAGACTCAAAAAGTATAAAAAAAGAAAGAGCACTAAATAAATAGTGCTCTTTGTGATTTCTTTGTGGTTAGAAACCTAACAGAATTCCGCGTAAGCATCTTTTAAATTTTCTGCAATCATTTCTGCAGGACGACCTTCAATGTGATGACGTTCTAACATGTGCACTAACTCGCCATTTTTAAACAACGCCATACTTGGTGACGATGGAGGAAAAGGAAACATTTCTGCTCTTGCCGCATCAACTGCTTCTCGGTCAACTCCAGCAAAAACTGTAATTAAATGATCTGGCTTTTTGGCTCCGTCTAAACTCATTTTAGCTCCTGGTCTAGCGTTGCGGGCAGCACAACCACAAACTGAATTCACAACTACTAATGTTGTTCCTTCGGCTTTAATCGCATTTTTTACGTCTTCTGCATTATATAAATCTTGAAAACCAGCGTCAGAAAGTTCTGCTCGCATTGGTTTTACCATTTCTTCTGGATACATATTCTTTAATTTTAGATATTAGATATAAAATTTTAGATTTTGAAAATCTTTTTGCAAAGATAAATAGAAATCTAGTTTTTAGAATGATTCTAATCATAAAGATTTGTTATGATTGGATAGAGAAATTACGATCTCATTTTAAATTCTAAAAGTAATTCCAAGGGCAAAATAGTGTTGTGGAGCATTAATTGTAATTCCAATGCCAGAAGATATATCTAACATTAAATTATTGTTAATCAAATAGGTAAAACCGCAATCAAAATTGTGACTTGCAGTTTCTTTTTGTGTAGCAAACCCAAATATTTCAATGTAACAACCCAGTTTTTCATTTAGAGAATAGCCAGTTGTTGCGGTGTAAAGTAACATTGATTGTTTTGTAAATCCATCCCATTCAACACCAAGATTGTAACCTAAAGTATGATTTTTACCTAATGTATGTTGCATTGTAAATCGGAAATCGGGAACGTAATAGTCGTTTTTGAAATTTGCAGATGCGCAATTTTTTAAAGTGACATGACTAATCAATGATGTTTTTGGTAGCCATTTATTTTCATCAAATAGATTAATCTTGAAACCTACAGCACATGGTAAAAATCCATTAGTTTTTTTCTCATAGTTCTTTTCAGATATGAATTCAGTGATCATCCGAAGTTCTATGCTTTTTGAAACGCCATATTTCCATAAAGTTGATGGTAAGGTAAAATCTTCATTTCTTTCTTCATACTTCTGATATGAAAAACCAGATTCTACTTGATACATTCCAACAGGAACTATTGAAGGTGTCTCTGTTTGATCGGGTCTATCGGCTTCAATTGGTTGATTTTGAGAAAAACTTGTAATCGAAAACAACAATAATAATATTTCAATTTTCATAAATTTATTTTTAGTCAAAACTAAAAAATATTTTATATTAACATAATTATTTTATTTATTTTTGTAAAAACATATTTCAAAATGACGGTTTCAGAAGAAAATTACATTAAAGTTATTTATCATTTATCACAAGTTTCTCCTAAAGGCGTGAATACTAATGCTATTGCTGGAATGTTGGATACCAAAGCATCATCAGTAACAGATATGTTAAAAAAGCTTTCTGAAAAAAAATTGGTTTCCTATCAAAAATACCAAGGAGTAACTTTAACAAACAAAGGATTTCATTTAGCTAAAATGATTGTAAGAAAGCATCGTCTGTGGGAAGTTTTTCTCGTGAACAAATTAAATTTTTCTTGGGATGAGGTTCATGAAATTGCTGAAGAATTAGAACACATAAAATCAGAAAAATTGATTAATAGTCTTGATGCGTTTTTGGGATTTCCTACATTCGATCCCCATGGAGATCCTATACCCAATGACAAAGGTGAAATTGTTAATATGGAAAAACTTCTTTTGTCTGAAGCAACTGTTGATAGCAATTATGTTTGTGTTGGAGTAAAAAATTCATCTGTTGAGTTTTTGCAATATTTAGATAAGCAAAAAATCTCTTTAGGATCAACTATAAAAATTGTTACTAAGGAAGAATTCGATTCGTCATTAACAATTCTGTTGGATGCAAAAACCATTTCAATTTCGAATAAAATTGCTGAAAATTTATTTATTAAAGTACCATAAATTATGAGTAAATCTCTTGAAGAAGTAAATCAATCTATAGCCACTGATGGCAAGAAAACAGGATTTAAAAAAATCTTGGCGTTTCTTGGTCCCGCTTATTTGATAAGTGTTGGTTATATGGATCCAGGTAATTGGGCAACCGATTTAGCAGGAGGAAGCCAGTTTGGTTATACTTTGATTTGGGTCTTACTAATGAGTAACTTGATGGCATTGTTATTGCAAAGTTTGAGTGCGCGATTGGGAATTGTAACGCAGCGTGATTTGGCTCAAGCCTCACGCGAAACGTATTCTCCTTTTATCAATTATATTCTATATTTCCTTGCTGAGATTGCCATTGCTGCCTGTGATTTAGCTGAGGTGCTTGGTATGGCAATAGGGATTAACTTACTCACGGGTTTACCATTAATTTACGGTGTTTTGATAACGGTTTTTGATACCTTTTTGTTGCTTTTTCTCATCAATAAAGGGATTCGTAAAATGGAAGCTTTTGTTATTTCATTGGTCGCAATAATTGGATTTTCATTTATCTTCGAAATGATTTTTGCGCAACCAGAAATGGGAAAAGTACTCACAGGGCTAATTCCAACGTTACCTAATGAAGCTGCTTTATATATTGCTATTGGAATAATAGGCGCTACGGTAATGCCTCATAATTTGTATTTGCATTCGTCATTAGTTCAAACACGAAAATTTGATAGAAGTGTTGCGGGAATTAAGCAGGCATTAAAATACAATTTTATCGACTCTACCATTGCCTTAAATTTGGCTTTTTTTGTCAACGCAGCTATTTTGATCCTGGCAGCAGCCACATTCTATAGAAATGGATTATTTGAAGTTGCCGAAATTCAGGATGCCTACAAATTGCTTTCACCGATGTTAGGTAATAAATGGGCTCCGATTTTATTCGCAATTGCTTTAATTGCTGCTGGACAAAGTTCTACTATTACAGGAACTTTAGCCGGACAAATTATAATGGAAGGATATTTGAATTTGAGAATTCAACCGTGGGTGAGAAGAATTATAACGAGGTTAATTGCTATTGTGCCTGCGGTTTTAGTTATTTTGATTTATGGCGAAAGCGCTACAGGAAAAATGTTGATTTTTAGTCAGGTTATTTTGAGTCTTCAATTAGGATTTGCTATCATTCCTTTGATTCATTTTGTTTCGGATACCTCAAAAATGAAAGGTTTTGAAATTAATAAAATCACTCAAATCGCTTCTTGGACTGTTGCGCTAATCATCGTTTCATTGAATGTTAAATTGGTTTTTGATGAAATAAAAAGTTGGATCCAAGTGTCGAATCATCCCGTAATTCTATGGTTAACAATTGTTCCATTAGTACTTGGTTTTTTGGTTTTGCTACTTTACATTGTGGTTAAACCTTTTATTAACAAAGCAAAACATGAGATACAAAGTCATTTGCCTCATAATTTCGAATTAAATTTTTCGCAATCAGAATCCTATGATAAAAGAAAAATTGCCATCGCTGTTGATTTCTCTAGTGCAGATGAAAAAGCGATTAATAGTGCTTTTAAATTTGGTGGAAAAGAAGCCAACTACACTTTAATTCACATAGTAGAAACTATCGGAGCTATTTTTTATGGAGATACTATTAAAGATCATGAAACCACATTAGATGAAAAGCTATTACATGAATTTCAAGAAATTTTATCCGAAAAAGGATTTAATGTCAAGGTTCAGCTTGGATTTGGTAAACCAGATAGTGCTATTCCAAAAATTGTCAATGACGGAGATTTTGATATTCTAGTGATGGGAACACATGGTCATACGGGTGTTAAAGACCTCCTTTTTGGCACTACTGTCGATAAATTGCGACACAAAATTTCGATTCCTTTATTTATAGTAAAAAATTAAAAATGAAAAAGAATTTAACCGTACTTGCTTTACTTTTTACTATTTTCGTTTTTGCACAGAAAACGATGCAGATTACTTCAAAAAAACATATTCCAGCCAAAGGATTTCATTTAAAACTTAAAAATATTTTTGATGATTCTCGATGTCCCGAAGGTGTTACTTGTATTTGGGCTGGAGAGGTTTCAGCAACGATCGAAGTATATAATGATGGGAAATTTATCCAAGAAAAAAGAATAACGTTCAATGCTGCCAATAGAGTTGATAACATCAAATGGTTTGAAAATTATTTTCTTGAAAAAATTAAAGGATTTGGGGTAAAGCCATATCCAAAAGTCGGCATAAAGGTGAGACCTAAAAAGCAGTATATTTCAATTATTTTTGAAGATTAATTACACCCACAATCGTCATCACCACAATTTTTTTTTGGTTTTTTCTTGCCAAAAAATTTAGTGTACAAATAAGCTAAAGCAATCCCTAGAGCGAAGTAAACAAGTATTTGTTGCATCTGTTTATTTTAAAAATTGATACGCTAAAAGTGCCGCTATATAGGCAAAACCACTCATAAAAACCAATTGAATTATTGGCCATTTCCATGAATTGGTTTCTTTTTTCACGACTGCCAACGTACTGGCACATTGCATCGCAAAAGCGTAGAACAGTAATAAAGAAATTCCTGTAGCAAAATTAAAAACAGGTGTTCCGTCTTCTTTAATTTCGTGTTTCATTTGGCTTTTGATTGTAGTTTCTTGGTTACTGTTGTTTCCAACACTATAAATAGTCGCTAAGGTTCCCACGAAGACCTCTCTCGCCGCGAAGGAACTCACAACGGCAATCCCTATTTTCCAATCATAACCTAACGGTTTAATTACGGGTTCTATTGATTTTCCGATAATTCCGATATAAGAATGTTCTAATTTATATTCGGCTACTCGATTTGGAATTTCAGTCGGATTTATAGGAGTTTTACTTGTGTAAACCTCTTTTTCTACAATCTTTTGGGCATTTCCAAAATCTTTATCCAGTCCGTGAGAACCCAAAAACCAAAGAATAATTGAAATGGCTAAAATGATTTTTCCTGCCCCAAAAATAAACGATTTGGTTTTTTCTAAAATATTGATGGCAACATTTTTGAATAACGGAATTTTATAACTTGGCATTTCAACAACAAAATATGATTTGGAGCTTATCTTCAAAATTTTATTTAAAATAAAGGCAGAAAAAAACGCCATTCCAAATCCTAAAAGATATAAAATCATCAATGTTAAACCTTGTAAACTTATGAATCCTAAAACTTTTTGTTGTGGTATTATTAACGCAATTAAAATAGCATAAACAGGTAATCGCGCAGAACAAGTGATAAAAGGTGTCACCAAAATTGTGATTAATCGTTCTTTCCAATTTTCAATATTTCGAGCACCCATAATAGCTGGTATAGCACAAGCGGTTCCAGATATTAAAGGCACCACGCTTTTCCCAGAAAGGCCATAGCGACGCATAACCTTATCCATTAAAAAAACAACACGACTCATATATCCACTTTCTTCTAGAATTGAAATGAATAAAAACAAGAACGCTATTTGAGGGACAAAAATCAAAATTCCGCCTATTCCCGGAATGATGCCTTCACTTATAAGATTAGTAAATTCGCCAGTTGGAAGATGTGTTTTAGCATAAGAAGCTAAATTCGCAAACAAGCCATCAATTAAATCCATTGGGTAACTAGACCAAACAAAGATTGATTGAAATATTCCAAATAAAATAAAGAAAAAGATAAAATATCCGAAGACTTTATGGGTTAAAACTCGGTCTAACTTTGCCCGAATATCAGATGCTTTTGAACGATCAATTTTTTGACCAACTTTTAATATGTCATTAATAAATTGATATCTTTTTATGGTTTCTTTTTGCTGCAAACGTTTTAAATCAGCATGTGATTTAGTAAATGAACTTTTTATTTCGTTACGCTCTAAATTCAAAAAATTTACATCTTGTGTAATCACCAACCAAAGTTTGTATACCAATTGATTTGGGAATGCTTTTTTTAATTTTTCAAAATATTCTTTGTCAATTGAAGACGCATTTAAACAAGGTTCGGTTGAAAGTGATTGATAGTTTAAAATCAATTCTTTTATTTTTTCAATTCCAATGTTTTTTCGAGAACTAACCAATGCTATTTTTGTTTTTAATTGGGTTTCCAAAAAAGGAATATCCAAATCAATCCCTTTCAATGGCATTCGGTCGCTCATATTAATAACCAAAATAGTTGGTAATTCTAAATCTTTAATCTGGGTAAAGAGCAATAAATTTCGTTTCAAGTTTTCAACTTCCGAAACTACCACTACTACATCAGGATAATTTTCATCTTTTTTGTTCATTAACAATTCAATGACCACATTTTCGTCAATCGAACTTGCATTTAAACTATATGTTCCCGGCAAATCAATAATAGTCGCTTTGCTGCTTTCTGAAAGTTTGCAATAGCCAATTTTCTTCTCGACAGTGATTCCGGGATAGTTGCCTACTTGCTGGTGTAACCCCGTTAAATGGTTAAAAACCGAAGTTTTTCCAGTATTTGGGTTGCCAATTAATGCTACTTTAAGGAGTTTTTGTGCCATTAATTATGAGATTCAATGACAACAGTTATTTCTTTTGCAGTTTCCAAACGGATAGCAACATGAGAATCATTCACATTAAAATAAAGCGGACAACCGAAAGGCGCTATTTGAATGAGTTCAACAGCATTGCCTGGCAAACATCCCATTTCTAGTAATTTCAATGGTATCTCATCGATATTAAAATCAGAGATGATTCCTTTTTGACCTATTTTCAGTTCAGCAATTGTTGTTTGCATGGCTTTATTTAGATTGAATTAAAATACAAAAGTACATATTTCAAAAGTAAAAACGATGATAAATATCAAGTTTAAGATAATATTTATAGTTGTTCACAAATAAAGTTCACGCAACAAAATAGATTATTTTTCTTCATCACAAAGAAGAGTAATGTCTTCCAAAAGTTGTTTAATATTTTTAATTCCCGGTTCGGTTGGACCATCAAGATTGGTTCCGTCATAAAATCCGCGAATCCGTCGTTTGGAATCTACCAAAACAAAATTTTCTGTATGAACCATATCATATATCTCAGATGGTTTTCCTGTTTTTACTGCCAAATAGGATTTTCTCGCGATGTAGTAAATGTCTTTTTTATTACCAGTAACCAAGTTCCATTTGCTGTCGATTACTCCTTTGTCAAGGGCATATTTTTTTAATACCGTAACGTTGTCAATGTCTGGAGTAACACTATGAGAAAGTAACATTACTTTGGGATTATTCTTTATCTGGTTTTGTAACCAAACCATATTATTTGTCATTTTCGGACAAATAGATTGGCATGTTGTGAAGAAAAAATCAGCAACATAAATTTTGCCATTGTACTCTTTTGGGGTGATTACTTTTCCATTCTGATTGGTAAAGGCAAAATCAGCAATAGTATGGTCTAGTGCAACATATTGTATGGTCGAATCCACTAATTCTGGATTCACATCACTTGGATTGTAAATTGGTAACGATTTTTTTGGTTTTAATACTGAGTAGAATGCACCGATTACAATGATTGAAAAAATCACAAAAAAACCGATGAAGATTCTATATTTCTTGAGTATCGACAACATTTTTTTTTGCAAAGTTACAAAAAACAACGTTTGCATTTTATGAATCTTGTGAGATAAAGTAATCGGATTATAGTTGTTTTATCATTTTGTAAACTAAAAATTAATAGATTTGTGCCAACAATCAAATACTTTACTATGAAACTTCAAACTACAATCAAGTTTGGCTTCTTGGCAGCAAGTCTTTTTGCTTTAAACCAAGTAAATGCTCAACAAAAACCAGGTTTAAGACTCGATTTAATGGATAAAACGATTAAACCTCAAAACGATTTTTTCAAATTTGTCAATGGAACATGGTTAAAAAACACTGAAATTCCTGCAGACAAAACCCGTTGGGGAAGTTTTGATGAATTGCGTCAAAACACCGATAAGGATGCATTAGCCATTTTAAACGCTGCTTCAAAAGACCCAAAGTATAAGTCCAATACAGACCAAGGGAAAGCCATCAATATGTACAAATCGGCTATGGATACTGTGGCTCGAAACAAGCAAGGCATTTTACCATTAAAACCCTATTTAGCAAAAATTGATGCGGTTAAAAACATTCAAGACTTACAAAATTTAATGCAAAATGAAGAGGCGCATGGCGGTGGAGTGGGATTCTTTGGTTTTGGAATTGGTGCCGATGAAAAAAACAGTACGAGAAATGTAGTAAGTTTAGGTCTAGGAAGTTTAGGATTGCCCGACCGAGATTATTATGTTTCTGAAGACAAAGATTCAAAAGAAAAGAGAGAAAAATATGTGCTTCATGTAGCTAAAATGCTGCAGTTTCTTGGCGAAACACCTGAAAAAGCTAAAGCAGATGCCGATAAAATATTAGCGTTAGAAATTCAAATGTCTAAACCTAGATTGGACCGAGTAGAAAGACGTGATAGTAAAAAACAATACAATCCAACTTCAATTGCCGATTTAAAAAAAATGGTGCCAGTAATAGACTGGAATAACTATATCAAGACCATTGGCGTTTCAAAAATTGATACCGTTATCGTTTCGCAGCCAAGATACATGGCAGCATTGCAAACTATTTTTACAGAAAATAAAGTAGAAGATTGGAAAGCATACATGCGTTGGATGTTGTTAAGAGGTGCTTCAAGTCAATTATCAACTGCTATTGAAACTGCCAACTGGGAATTTTATGGTAAAACGTTAACAGGAGCTTTAAAACAAAGACCTCGTCACGAAAAAGCATTACAAGTTGTAAATGGAACGGTTGGGGAAGCTTTAGGAAAATTATATGTTGAAAAAATGTTCCCTGCCGAAGCTAAAACAAAAGCCTATGACATGATTCAAAATATAATTCACGCCTACAAAACGAGAATTAATAATTTGACTTGGATGTCTCCAGAAACCAAATTAAAAGCAATTGAAAAATTAAACAAACTGACTATTAAAATTGGATATCCTGACAAATGGAAAGATTATTCGGCATTAACCGTTAAGAGTCCCGCAGAAGGAGGAAGCTATTTTGATAATATCAAGAACGTATCTAGTTGGGAGTGGAAAAAAGATTTAGAAAAACTAAATAAACCTGTTGATAAAACAGAATGGGGAATGTCACCTCAAACCGTAAATGCCTATTACAATCCATCTTATAATGAAATTGTATTTCCAGCGGCAATTTTACAACCACCATTTTATGATTACAAAGCCGATGAAGCTGTAAATTATGGCGGAATAGGAGCTGTTATCGGTCACGAAATTTCTCACGGATTTGATGATCAAGGCGCTAGTTATAACGCAGAAGGAAACCTTATCGACTGGTGGACTGCTGATGATTTATCTAAATTCACGGCTTTAGGTGGTGCATTAGCTGCTCAATATTCTGCATTAGAGCCATTGCCAGGAATTCATGTAGATGGTAAATTTACATTGGGTGAAAACATTGGAGATTTAGGCGGAATTAACGCTGCTTATGATGGTTTACAATTATACTTGAAAGAAAAAGGAAATCCAGGATTAATCGACGGATATACTCCAGAACAACGTTTGTTCATTTCTTGGGCAACTGTATGGAGAGGTAAAATTCGCGATGAGGCTCTGAAAAATCAAGTAAAAACCGATCCGCACTCACCTGCCAATTATAGAGCTTATGTGCCTTTATTGAACTTAGATACCTTTGCACAAGCCTTCAATATTAAAGAAGGCGATGGTATGTATGTAGCTCCCGACAAAAGAGTTAAAATCTGGTAAGATTACCAATCATAAAATTATTATAACCTCGAGAGAAATCTTGAGGTTTTTTTATGTCTATTATCAAATTTCATTGAGTATAAGATGATAATTTTCGGATTCTATGATAAAAAAGATAATTTAAGATGTGAATTTATAAATATAAATGAATGGTGTTTTTCTATTAACATAAGATAAAACTTTGATTATAATTATCTAAAAGATAATAAAACATGAAAAGAACAATAATAAAAAGGTAAATTTTATTAAATATTGTTAAACTATTTTTAATAGATCACTACATAGATTTACATTTAGAAAGCTAATTTTATCAGAAATAATCGCATGAAAATTACAAAAATATAAAAGTTTGTTAAATACAACGTTGTATCCCTATCTTTTGGAGTTCGTTTTTAAAAAAACATTACTTTTGCCCCCAAAATAAGAGATAAGTCTGTTAGCGATTTATGTTTTCTAAAATTTTACTTAATTTCATTTCTGAAAAAAGTAAAATGTTAAATTTTAATACTAATGGTTGTAATATTGCATGCTAGTTAATTAGCATAACAGCCGTGGGAAGCTAATTCTTTAAAATCTCTTTTATGAATAAACGTTTATTTAATTACTGGCTATTTAATTTATAATGTAAGCATGAATAAAAAAATTGTATTTGCGAGTCTTATTGCGCTGCTATACCTAACTAGTTGTACCTCGAAGAAAAAAGAAAAAGAAGACGCTGGAAAATTCACTGTTACTAATCCAATACGCATTGATACTTCTTTCACCAAAGAGTACGTTTCGCAGATACGTTCTGTAAGAAACATCGAAATTCGCGCTCAAGAAAAAGGATTTCTCCAAGATGTTTATGTTGATGAAGGACAGTTTGTAAAAGCAGGACAGTTGTTATTTAGAATTATGCCTAAAATTTATGAAGCAGAATTACTAAAAGCTCAATCGGAAGCTCAATCGGCACAGATAGAGTTTCAAAATGCTAAAATGCTTGCCGAAAAGAATGTAGTTTCAAAAAGCGAACAAGCAATGGCCCAAGCAAAATTAGATCAAGCTAAAGCTGAAGTGGCCTTAGCAAAGATACATTTATCTTTTACTGAAATTAGAGCACCATTTGCAGGCACTATTGACAAACTTCCAAAAAAGATAGGTAGTCTTATTGATGAAGGTGATTTATTAACCACTCTTTCAGATAACAGTAAAGTTTTTGCTTATTTCAATGTTTCAGAACCTGAATATTTAGAATATGAAAATAATGTTAAAGGCAGAGGAAGTAACTCGGTCGATTTACTTTTAGCAAATGGACAAACTTTAAAAGATAAAGGTAAAGTAGAAGTTATTGAAAGTGAATTTGACAATGAAACAGGTAATATTTCGTTTCGAGCAGGGTTTCCAAATTCAGAGAGATTATTAAGAAATGGAGAAACAGGAAAGGTGTTAATGACTTTTCCAGTCAGAAACGCATTGATTATTCCTCAAAAAGCCACCTATGAAATACAAGACAGAAAATATGTTTTTGTTGTTGATAAGGAAAATGTGGTAAAGTCTGTTGAGATTACTATCGCAGGAGAACTACCCGATTTATATGTGGTTAAAAGTGGTATTTCTGATAGTGATAAAATATTGCTAGAGGGTATTCAAAAAGTTAAGGATAAAGACAAAATTAAATACGATTATCAAAATCCAAAAGAAGTTCTTTCAAATTTAAAATTAAAAGCGGAATAATCAAAATCGTAAATCTTATAATTAATGTTTAATAAATTTATACAAAGACCGGTTTTATCGATAGTGATATCATTAATCATTGTGTTACTTGGAGTATTGGCTATGACGCAATTACCAGTAACACAATTTCCGTCTATATCTCCGCCAAAGGTCAATGTGATAGCAGATTATCCGGGAGCCAATGGCGAGTTGATGACCAAAGCCGTTTTGATCCCGTTAGAAAGAGCCATAAATGGAGTTCCAGGGATGAAATATATCGCTTCTTCAGCAGGTAATGACGGTGAGGCTAATATTCAAGTGGTCTTTAATCTTGGTACAGATCCAAATCAAGCGTCCATAAATGTTCAAAATCGTGTGGCATCGGTGGTGAATAAGTTACCTCCTTTAGTAGTGCGTGAAGGTGTTAAAATCACACGAGAAGAGTCTAACATGCTTATGTATATAAATTTATACAGTAAAGACCCTAAAACAGACCAGAAATTTCTTTATAATTTTGCAGATATTAATTTATTATCAGAACTTAAAAGAGTTGATGGTGTAGGATTTGCTGATATTCTTGGAAATCGTGATTATGCAATGCGTATTTGGTTGAAACCAGACAGGATGTTAGCTTACAAAATATCTGCCGATGAGGTAATGAAAGCTTTGGATGAACAAAGTATAGAAGCTTCACCGGGGAAAACGGGAGAAAGCTCTGGAAAACGTTCTGAAACATTTGAATATGTCCTAAAATATTCTGGTCGATTCAATACAAGACAGCAATACGAAAATGTAGTATTAAAATCGAATCCAAATGGCGAATTACTTCGACTTAAAGATGTAGCCGACGTTGAATTTGGTAGTTCGATGTATGATATTTATTCCAGTCTAAACGGAAGACCCTCTGCCGCCATTGTATTAAAACAATCTTATGGTAGTAATGCGAGTCAAGTTATTAAAGATGTAAAAGCTAAATTAGCCCAAATCAAGGCAACCTCTTTTCCTAAAGGTGTTGACTATGAAATAAGTTATGATGTGTCTAAATTTCTAGATTCATCTATTGAAAAAGTATTGCATACACTTTTGGAAGCCTTTATTCTCGTTGGCTTAGTAGTTTATTTATTTCTTGGGGATTGGCGTTCTACTTTAATACCTGCTTTGGCGGTTCCAGTTTCTCTTATTGGTACATTTTTATTCATGCAATTTTTTGGTATTACAATAAATTTAATCACATTATTTGCATTAGTATTGGCAATCGGTGTGGTTGTAGATGATGCCATTGTCGTTATAGAAGCTGTTCATGCTAAAATGGAGGAAGATCATCTTTCGCCTTTAAAGGCCACTCAAAAAGCTATGCATGAAATTGCAGGGGCTATTATAGCAATTACCTTTTTAATGGCGGCAGTATTTATACCTGTTGCTTTCATGCCAGGGCCAGTTGGGATTTTCTATAGACAATTCTCTATTACAATGGCAACGGCTATTATCCTTTCGGGTATTGTTGCTTTGACCTTGACACCAGCACTTTGCGCGATGATTTTGAAAAATAATCATGGAGTAGACAAAAAGAAATCACCTATTGATAAGTTTTTAGATAAGTTTAATAATTGGTTCCATAAGTTAACGGGTAAGTACATTACTATTTTAAATTATGTTATAACAAGAAGAACGGTAACTTTTGGAGTATTGATTGCTTTTTGTGCCGGGATTTGGTTAATTAGTAGTACCGTGCCTTCAGGGTTTATTCCTAACGAAGATCAAGGTATGTTTTATGCTATTATTCAAACTCCACCAGGTTCTTCACTGGAGCGAACCAATCAAGTAGCAGAAAAGTTGCAAAAAATTGCAGAAGATGTCGAGGGCGTTCAATCGGTTTCTGCTTTGGCAGGATATGAAGTGTTAACCGAGGGAACAGGATCCAATTCGGGCACTTGTCTTATCAATCTTAAAAGCTGGGAAAATCGAAAACATTCGGTTCAGGAAATTATTACCGAGTTAGAAGAAAAATCAAAAAATATTGCAGGTGCTAATATTGAATTTTTCCAACCACCTGCGGTACCTGGTTATGGAGCTGCTGGAGGTTTCGAACTACGTCTTTTAGATAAAGCCGGTTCTGGAGATTATAAAAAAATGGAAACGGTAAGTAATGATTTTGTAAAAGAATTAAATAAACGACCTGAACTTTCCTCCGTTTTTAGCTTTTATAGTTCAAGTTTTCCGCAATATATGTTGAAGATTGATAATGATATTGCCCAACAAAAAGGAGTTTCTATTGATAATGCAATGGGTACACTTTCTACATTAATTGGAAGTGATTATGATATTAGTTTTATCAAATACGATAGACAGTATAAGGTAATTGTTCAGGCATCTCCACAATACAGAGCTTTGCCAGAGGACATTCTTAAACTTTATGTGAAAAACAGTCGAGATGAAATGGTTCCGTTTTCAGACTTCATGAAAATGGAAAAAGTATATGGTTTGGCGGAAATAGATCGATATAATATGTTCAACGCTTCTCAAATAAGTGGCTCAGCGGCTCCTGGATACAGCAGTGGTACTGCAATTAAAGCAATTGATGAAGTGGCGCTTAAAACATTGCCAAGAGGATTTGGAATTGATTGGGCTGGTATCTCTAAAGATGAAGTTGCACAAGGAAATTCGGCAATCTATATTTTTCTTATTTGTTTGGGTTTTGTGTATTTAATTTTAGCAGCTCAATATGAAAGTTTTTTATTGCCTTTTTCAGTAATACTTTCGCTTCCTGCTGGAATTTTTGGAGCGTTCTTTTTATTAAAATTATTAGGATTAGAGAATAACATTTATGCTCAAATTGCTATGGTAATGTTAATTGGATTGCTGGGTAAAAATGCGGTTTTGATCGTAGAATTTGCTATTCAGAAACATAGATCTGGTGCTACTGTTTTGGAAGCAGCTATGGAAGGTGCAAAAGTTCGTTTTCGACCAATTTTAATGACTTCATTTGCCTTTATTGCCGGATTAATACCATTGGTTATAGCAACAGGGCCTGGTAAAGTTGGAAATAGAACTATTGGAACAGCTGCAGCTGGGGGTATGCTTTTTGGAACCATTTTTGGAATTGTTATTATTCCTGGTTTATATTATATTTTTGGAAGCATTGCTGAAAAATATATATATGTAAAAGATCAAAATGAAAACCCCTTAACCGAAGAAATTGATAATCATAATGAATAAAACAACGATATTGAAATACATTTTTCCGCTAGGTTTATTTTTAGTAGTATTAAGTTGTAAGACACCTGCCATTTCTCCAACAAAGGCAAATATTACGATACTTGAATCTTATGAAAAAAATAAGGATACAAACAATGTTGCCACGACTCCTTGGAAAACTTTTTTTACAGATAAAAATTTAACCGATTTAATTGATATAGCACTAAAAAACAATCAAGACCTGTTAATTACATTACAAGATATTGAAATTGCTAAAAATGATATCCGAGTTAAGAAGGGAGCTTTATTACCCTCTGTTGGGGTTAGAGCTGGAGCAAGTGTTGAAAAAGTAGGAACATATACAAGTCAAGGTGCTGGAGACGCTTCAGCAGAAATAACCCCAGGAGATAGAGTTCCAGAATCTTTAAAAAATTTCACTCTATCTGCATATGCTAATTGGGAAGTAGATATTTGGAAAAAATTGCGAAATTCTAAAAAAGCAGCAGTAACTAGATATTTATCAACTATTGAAGGGAAAAACTTCGTGGTTACTAATCTTGTGGCTGAAGTTGCCAATTCGTATTATGAATTGTTGTCTTATGATAACCAATTAGATATTGTGAGACAAAACATCAAATTGCAACAAAACGCATTAGATATTGTAAAAATTCAGAAAGAAGCGGCTAGAGTAACGGAATTAGCTGTTCAAAAATTTCAAGCAGAAGTATTGTCATCACAAAGTATGGAGTATGATATTCTTCAAAATATTAAAGAAACTGAAAACAAGATTAATTTTCTGTTAGGACGTTATCCACAAATAATAAATAGAGATAAAAGTACTTTTTTAAGCTTGACTCTACCAACAGCAAGTGCCGGAATTCCATCGCAATTATTAGCTAATCGAACAGACATAAAACAAGCAGAATTAGATTTAATGGCAGCAAAACTGGATGTTAAAATAGCTAGAGCTGAATTCTATCCTTCATTAGGAATTTCAGGAACATTAGGTACTCAAGCTTTCAAACCAACTTATTTACTCACATTTCCAGAGTCGTTATTATATTCTTTAGCAGGCGACATTGCAGGGCCACTTATTAATCGTAATGCGATAAAAGCAGAATTTAAAAAAGCTACTGCACGTCAGCTTCAAGCGTTATATAATTACGATAAAACTATTTTAAATGCCTATGTAGAAGTTTCTAATCAGTTGTCTAAAATTGATAATTTAAATACTAGCTTTAATTTAAAAACAAAACAAGTTGAGGCATTAAATAAATCGATTGAATTTTCTGGTGATTTATTTAAGTCTGCGCGAATCGATTATTTTGAAGTATTAATGACGCAACGTGATGCATTAGGAACAAAATTAGAACTTATGGACATGAGAAAAGAACAATTGAACGCTATTGTTCATATGTATCGTCATCTTGGTGGAGGATGGAAATAAAAAAGTTAAACCTTTGAGTAACAAAAAACCCAGTTGAATGCAACTGGGTTTTACTTTTATTTAAAAGCTTATATTATTTTGCTTCAGCATATCTTCTCGCTACTTCATTCCAGTTAATTACACTAAAGAATGCTTCAATATAATCGGGACGACGGTTTTGATAATGCAAGTAGTAAGCATGTTCCCAAACATCCATTCCAAGAATTGGAGTCCCGCCACACCCAACACCCGGCATAAGCGTATTGTCTTGGTTTGGAGTTCCACAAACTTCAAGTTTTCCGTCTTTCACACATAGCCAAGTCCAACCCGAACCAAATTGTGTAGCACCTGCTTTGGCAAAAGCCGCTTTGAATGCTTCGAACGAACCTAGATCTTTTTCAATCGCTGCCAATAACTCTCCAGTTGGCAATCCGCCACCGTTAGGAGACATTACCGTCCAAAATAAATTGTGATTAAAAAATCCACCACCATTATTTCTTACTGCCGCTTTAGTCATATCCAAATTTTTTAGAATCTCTTCAATAGATTTTCCCTCCAAATCAGTTCCTGCAATAGCTGCGTTTAAGTTGGTCGTGTATGCATTATGATGTTTGCTATAATGGATTTCCATTGTTCGCGCATCAATATGAGGTTCTAACGCGTCGTATGCGTAAGGTAATTTTGGTAATTCAAATGCCATGATATTTATATTATAAGTTAATACTAAAATTGATTTCAAATTTATACATTTATCTTTGTAAAAGAAAATTCTTTTTTTACATATATTCTATTGCAAAAACTTATTCTCAAACTAAATGATAATCGATTTACAACCCAAACATTTACAAAACGAAAGGATAAAATTAGCACCGCTTCAAGAACATGATTTTGATGAATTATATCAGGTAGCTTCCGATCCGTTGGTTTGGGAACAACATCCAAATACATTACGCTATCAAAAACCGGTGTTTCAAAATTTCTTTGAAGGCGCAATACAATCGCAAGGTGCGTTTTTTATTCGTGAAGCAACAACCAACCAAGCAATAGGGAGTAGTAGATTTTATGATTATAATCCCGAAAACAATTCAATTTTAATAGGATATACGTTTTTAGGAAGAAAATTTTGGGGAAACGGCTATAACAAAGCCTTGAAAAAACTCATGATGGATTATGCTTTTCAATTTGTTGACACAATTTATTTCCATATCGGTGCCTGTAATATTCGTTCTCAAAAAGCTATTGAAAAAATAGGAGGAATTAAAATTGATGAATTTGAAGTTACTTATTATGGCGAAGATTCTAAATTGAATTATATTTATCGGATAAATAAAAGTTAAATGCAAAAATCACCTTTCTCCATATACGACGCATCGGCAGGCTCAGGTAAAACTTACACTCTGGTAAAAGAATACTTAAAAATAATTCTGTTATCTAATAAAAATGATGCTTACAGAAATATTCTTGCCATTACGTTTACCAATAAAGCGGTTCACGAAATGAAAAGTCGTGTGGTGGAAAGTTTATCAGAATTTGCAAAAGACAATCCGTCGGAAAAAGCATTGCAATTGATGCAACACATCAACGTAGAAACCAATTTGAGTGTGAAAAGCATTCAAGAAAAAGCCCAAAGCATCATTAAAAATTTAATTCACAATTATGCTGCTTTTGATATTTCTACCATAGATAAATTTACTCATAAGGTGATTCGAGCGTTTGCGCACGACTTGAATTTGCCCATCACTTTTGAAGTCTCGCTCGACACCGAAAACCTATTAACCGAAGCTGTCGACGCTATAATCGCACAAGCAGGTGAGGATGAAACACTGACCAATTTGCTGGTAGATTTCACTATGGAAAAAACCGACGACGACAAGAGTTGGGACGTTTCACGAGAAATTATGGATACCGGAAGATTGATTTTAAATGAAAATAATCGCGAAGAAATTACACATTTCAACACCAAAACTATTGCCGAATTTGTTGAAATCAAAAATAAACTGACAGAACTTTCCGATCAAATAGCATCAGAAACAGTTCAATTGGCAACAGAAACATTATTGCTTGTCGAAAAAAACGGAATCGATTTAAAATCGTTTTCTGGAGGTTATTTTCCAAAACATTTGATTAGTATTCAAGAAGGAAAATATAATCCAAATAATAAAACGTATCATGTATTTGAAGATATTAAAATAAATAAATCTGCCAAAGATGGCGCGGTAATTGAATCTATTATTCCACAACTTTTAGAACAATTAGAATTGATTTATAGCAAATTTGAAAAACGTAATTTTTACGAAGCTTTTCTAAAAAACATTACTCCACTGTCCTTATTGAATACTGTAAGTAACGAATTAGCAAAAATTCAAAAAGAGCAAAATATTCTTTCTATTGCCGAATTTAATAAGTTGATTAACGAACAAATTCAAAATCAGCCTGCACCATTTATTTATGAACGATTGGGCGAACGATACAAGCATTTTTTCATTGACGAATTTCAAGATACTTCCGAAATGCAATGGCAAAATTTAATACCGCTTATCGACAATGCTTTGGTCAGTGAAGATTTGCAAGGCGAAAGAGGTTCGCTTCTTTTGGTTGGCGATCCGAAACAATCTATTTACCGATGGCGTGGCGGAAAAGCCGAACAATTTATAGCGTTAAGTAAAGATAAAAATCCATTTAATGTTGAAAAAAAGGCCGAACAATTAGAAACCAATTACAGAAGTTATTCAGAAGTAATTGATTTCAATAATAATTTCTTCAGGTTTTTAGCTAAAGAATTTGAAAACGAAGATTATAAAGATTTGTATTTGAATCATAGCTATCAAAAAACAAACCCTAAAAAAGGAGGATTTGTATCTATTTCTTTTATTCCAAAATTGGATAAAGTGGAACTCGAGGAAGATACTGCGGATAAAAATGAATTGTATTTAGAAGCAACATTTAAAAAAATTGAAGCGTCAAAAGCAAATGGTTTTCGCAATAAAGATATCGTAATTCTAACCCGAAAAAAATCGAAAGGAACAGCCATTGCCAATTTTTTGACTGAAAACGGAATTCCAATTCTTTCCTCAGAAAGTTTGTTGATTGGTGCATCTTCGGAAGTGCAATGTATTATTCAAATTTTAAGTTATTTAAAAAACAATAATGATATAGAAGCCAAAGCCAATTTCTTGTATTATTTAGCCAATAATCAACAAGAGCATTTACCCATTCACGATTTTATTCTTCAAGGAATTGAATCAAAAAATGAACAAGAATTTCAAAGGTGGCTAACGCAATTCGGATTGGATTTTTCATTTGAAAATAGCCGAAAAAAGTCGTTATATGAAGCAACAGAAACCATTATTGCGAACGTTATTCCAATGGCTAAAAGAAATGCTTATGTGCAATATTTCTTGGATATTGTGTTGGAACGCGATATTAAAAATCAAGCAGGAATTTCCGATTTTTTGGATTATTGGGATAAAAACGGAGCGAAATTAAGCATTCCATCTCCAGAAGGAAACGATGCGGTTCGAATTATGACGATTCATAAATCTAAAGGGCTAGAATTTCCGGTGGTGATTTTCCCTTTTGCCGAGGAGGATTTTGCAAAAGGACCATCAGAAAAAATATGGCTTAATGCCAATGAAGAGCTAATTGGTTTGCCTAAGGCTTTGGTTGATAAAAGTAAAAATGTTGAAGGTTATGGCGAAGAGGCAAAACAAATTTATATTCAAAAAAAGCAAGAAGATTTATTAGACACGGTCAATGTTTTGTATGTTGCTTTAACACGAGCCGAAGAACAACTGCATGTGATTTCGTCAATGAATATCAAAAGAGATGGAACTTTACCCAATAATTTATCTTCCTTTTTTATAAATTTTCTTCAAGACAAAGGATTTGATGAAACTAAATTTATCTATGAGTTTGGTCAAGCCAAAAAAATATCAGCAGACTCTAAAACTGAAAAAATAACATTTGTAATCCCAAAAGTAGCGGCTACTTTAAATCCGAAGAGCATTAAAATTACGCAACGAGAAAGCGTCATGTGGAATACCAAACAACAAAATGCTATTGAATACGGAAACACAATTCACGAAATTCTGTCCTTCGTAAAAACAAAAAATGATATTGAGCTAGCGATTGCCAAAGCTATCGAAAGCGGATTAATTCTGGTCTCGCAGAAAGAAGAAGTTACCAACGCCATTCACGAAATTGTCAATCATCATGATTTAATAGACTTTTTCGAGCCAGGAAGTAAGGTGCTCAATGAGCAAACCATTATTCAAAAAGAAGGAAATTTGGTAAAACCCGATAGAATGGTGCTGAATGCTAACAATGAAATTTATTTGTTAGATTATAAAACAGGTACGCATTTACCAAAATATAAAGCCCAGTTAGACAATTATCAAAATGTTATTGAAGGGATGGGATTTAAAGTAATAAAAAAATCACTGGTCTATATTGGAGAAGAAATTGAAATTGTAAATTTGTAGAAAATAAGAAAATAGGTTAAACCCCAAAGATAAAAGACTTTGAATTCGTGAAATTCTTATAAAAAATCTTGGTGACTTTGTGCCTTCGTGGCAAAAAAACAATAAACAAAAAAAACTAAAATAATCATGTACGGAAAAATTCAACAGCACTTACAAAATGAATTGAATATTATTGAACAAAATGGTATTTTCAAAAAAGAACGGATCATTACATCGCCACAAGGAGCCGAAATTATAGTAAATGGCAAAACAGTTTTAAACTTTTGTGCTAACAATTATCTCGGATTATCCTCACATCCCGAAGTGATTCAAGCTGCTAAAGATGCTTTAGATTCTCATGGATTTGGCATGTCGTCTGTCCGTTTCATTTGTGGAACACAAGATATTCATAAAACTTTAGAAAAAAAGATAGCCGATTTCTATGGAACAGAAGATACTATTTTATATGCAGCAGCGTTTGATGCTAATGGAGGTGTTTTCGAACCTTTACTTAACGAAGAAGATTGTATCATTTCCGATTCTTTAAATCACGCTTCTATTATTGACGGGGTACGTTTATGTAAAGCTGCACGTTATCGTTATGAAAATTCCAATATGGAAGATTTAGAACAGCAGTTAATCAAAGCAACAGAGGCGGGACATCGTTTTAAATTAATAGTGACTGATGGTGTGTTTTCCATGGATGGATTAGTAGCTCCATTGGATAAAATTTGTGATTTAGCCGATAAATATGATGCATTAGTAATGGTTGATGAATGTCATGCAGCTGGTTTCATAGGTGCTACAGGAAAGGGAACACTCGAAGCCAAAGGGGTTATGGGAAGAGTTGACATCATCACAGGAACATTAGGAAAAGCATTGGGTGGCGCAATGGGCGGGTATACTACTGCTAAAAAAGAAGTAATTGAGATTCTTCGTCAGCGTTCGCGACCTTATTTATTTTCCAATTCGCTAGCGCCAGCTATTGTGGGAGCTTCGATTAAAGTATTTGAACTTTTAGAAAAAGAAACGACACTTCGTGATCAATTAGAATGGAACACCAATTATTTTAAGCAAGGTTTAAGAAATGCTAACATTGACTTTATAGACGGAGATTCAGCCATTGTTCCAGTAATGCTTTATGATGCAAAATTATCACAAATCATGGCAGACGAATTGCTAAAAAAAGGAATATACGTAATAGGTTTCTTTTATCCCGTAGTTCCAAAAGATAAAGCGCGCATTAGAGTTCAGCTTTCTGCAGCACATTCGAAAGAGCATCTAGATGAGGCAATACAAGCATTTTCAGAAGTAGCTAAATCGCTAGAAATCATATAATGTAGAATTTTGCTTACAACATTTTGATAATTCAATAATTGGTATTACTTTTGCACCATTATATCTTTATAATCTAACAAAATTAAGTATGAAACATCTTAACAAATTAATTGCTTTATTGATGCTTTTAGGATTAAGTTCTCAAGCACAAGACAGTGACAACACATGGGCTATCTCGTTTGGAGCAAACGCAGTAGACGGAGGCAGAGTAAGTGCTGCATCAAGTATTAAAAATCAATTTTCTCAGTATTTTGATCAAAAAGACTATTGGAGTATTCTTCCTTCAGTATCTTACCTAACGGTATCAAAATATGTTGGAGATAATTTTTCTTTCGGAGTAACTGGTTCTGTAAACAAAATGAATAAATTTGTTGGTGATAGAATGTATGATGAAAATACAGGCTTATCAACTTATCCAGTAGCTACAAACGATTTAATGTATTATGGTGTAGATGGAACTGTAAAATATAGTTTCATGAGTCTTATCAAGTCTAAAGTTATTGATCCTTCTGCTCATATTGGTGGGGGGTACACATGGCTTGGTGATGCTTCTGCTGGAACTGTAAATGGAGGTTTTGGTTTAACTTTTTGGTTGTCTAAACAAGTCGGCTTTTCAGTTCAATCTACTTACAAACATTCATTCCAAGATACTAGAGTTCCAAATACTGATGTTCCTTCACATATGCAACATTTTGCAGGTCTTACTTTCAAATTTGGTGCGAAAGATACTGATGGTGATGGAATTTATGATAAATATGATGCTTGTCCTGAAGTAGCTGGACCAAAAGAATTTAACGGATGTCCTGATACAGACGGAGATAAAATTATTGATAAAGACGATGCTTGTTCAACAGAAGCAGGTTTAGCCACTTTAAATGGTTGTCCTGATATGGATGGCGATGGAATTGCTGATAAAGATGATGCTTGTCCAGATGTTGCCGGTTTGAAAGCCTTAAATGGTTGTCCTGATGCTGACGGAGATGGAATTACAGATAAAAGTGATAAATGTCCAACAGTAAAAGGACCAAAAGAAAACGGTGGTTGTCCTTGGCCAGATACTGATGGAGATGGTGTTCTTGACAAAGATGACAAATGTCCAGATGTTAAAGGTCCAGCTTCAAATAATGGTTGTCCAATTGCAGAACCAACAGAAGAAGCTATTAAAAAATTAAATCAATATGCAAAAACTATTTTGTTTGATTCAGGAAAAGCTTCATTTCAAAAACAAACTTTCCCAGTATTACAGTCTATTACTGCAATTTTAAAAGAATATCCATCAGCTAAATTCAGCATCGAGGGTCATACAGACAATACAGGTAAAGCAGCAACAAATCAAAAATTATCTGAAGAAAGAGCAGCAGCGGTTAAAAATTACTTAGTTGAAAATGGAATTGCTACTGACAGATTAACATCTTCAGGATTTGGTCAAACAAAACCAATGGATTCTAATAAAACTAAAGAAGGTAAAGCTAACAACAGAAGAGTTGAGGTGAAATTAGTAAAATAATTTCTTATAAAATAT
This sequence comes from uncultured Flavobacterium sp., assembly GCA_964610785.1. Lineage (GTDB taxonomy): Bacteria > Bacteroidota > Bacteroidia > Flavobacteriales > Flavobacteriaceae > Flavobacterium. The sequence continues at coordinate 42,068 of CAZSZH010000011.1, forward strand.
TTTATTAAAACGCTCCGAATTTCGGGGCGTTTTTTTTATTTTTATACAATGGAACATTCAAATTTTATTCAGCAAATAGCACGAGTTATTTTAAATGACTATCCCGATACATTATCAGATACAATAATTATTCTACCTAATAGAAGAGCTAAAGTTTTCCTTATTGAAGCTTTAAAAAACCAATCTGAGAAAACCATTTTTGCCCCTGAAATAATCAGTATTGAAGATTTTGTTCAAAATATTGCCGGGATTCGTTCTATTGACAGTGTAGCGTTGCTTTTTGAATTTTATACCATTTATTTAGAAATTACCGAAAAAGATAAGGAATCATTCGAAACCTTTGCCAACTGGGCAAAAACATTACTTCAAGACTTTAATGAAATTGATCGGTATTTATTAGAACCCGATAAGATTTTAAAGTATCTTGAAAATATCAAAGAGGTAGAACATTGGGCAGTAGATAGTAATAAACGAACAGAACTTATCGAGAACTATCTTGTTTTTTGGAAAAAACTTCCACATTATTATTATTCGCTATATCAATACTTACTTCAAAAAGGAGTGGGTTATCAAGGCATAATTTATAGAGAGGCCGTTAATAATCTCAATTACTTTTCAGAATCTGTAACAGAAAAGAATTTTGTTTTCGCTGGATTTAATGCACTCAATCAAGCGGAAGAAAAAATAGTACAACATCTTTTAGCAACTGAAAAAGCCAAAATTTACTGGGATATTGACGAAACGTTTTTAAATGATAGCTTTCATGATGCGGGACTTTTTCAACGCCGATTCAAATCGGAATGGCCATTTTATAAAACTAATCCATATGAATGGTTTTCAAAAGATTATCAACAAGAAAAGAGTATTCAGGTTATTGCTACACCAAAATCAATTGGTCAAGCTAAAATTGTGGGAGATATCATAGAGAAACATAGCAAAGACAATAATGGACAACTTCAAAATGTAGCGATTGTGCTGGGTGAAGAAAGTCTTTTGCTACCTATTTTGTATTCATTACCAGCTAATGTTGATGCATTAAACATCACCATGGGATTTTCGAGTAAGAATAATCCAGCGCAGCTTTTGATAGCAAAATTGTTCAAAATGCACACCAATGCCTTGTCTAGAAATGCTGCTAGCTATATCTTTTATTATAAAGATGTTTTAGATATTTTGACACATCCTTTAATTCAATCCTATATCAATGCTAAAGAATTAGTAAATCGAATCAATCAAAACAATTACACCTTTATTCTTCAAAAACGAATTCTGGAATTACAAGGGAATCAAAATGAATTGTTTCAATTATTGTTTCAAAAATGGGATACAAATTCAGTACAAGTTCTTGAAAATTTATCAAAGATTTTATTAATTATCAAATCGAATTTGAGTCGAGATAATGAGGAAGAAAAAATTACAAGTGCCTTTGTATATTCAATTTTCAAAGTCATCAATCAACTCATTTCTTATTTTTCATCTCATAAAAATATTGATTCTATTAACACCCTTTATGCCATTTACAAACAAGTAATTGATGTAGCAGAGGTGTCTTTTGAAGGGGAACCGCTCAGCGGATTGCAAATTATGGGCGTTTTGGAAAGCCGTGTGCTCGACTTTGAAACGGTGATCATCACATCGGTCAATGAAGGCAAATTTCCTGCGGGTAAAAGTTTGAATTCGTTTATTCCATATGATGTGAAACGCGAATATGGTTTGCCAACTTATAAAGAAAAAGATGCTATTTACACTTACCATTTTTATCATTTATTACAACGAGCTAAAAATGTGTATTTGCTCTATAATTCAGATAGCGAAGGTTTGGACGCCGGAGAAAAAAGTCGTTTCATCACCCAATTGGAAGTCGAAAAACAACCCAAACACAACTTGACTTTTCAAACCTATAATGCCGATGTGCCCGAAATGGCACATCAACCTATTGTAGTTCCAAAATCGGAAAGTGTGTTGCTGCGATTGAAAGAAATTGCCGAGAAAGGATTTTCGCCTTCGTCTTTAACAACCTACATTCGAAACCCGATTCAGTTTTATTTTCAACGAATTTTACGTATTTCGGAAACCGATGAAGTAGAAGAAAACATTGCAGTAAATACACTCGGAACTATTATTCACGGAGCTTTAGAAGAATTATACAAACCTATTATTGGCAAAATTTTAATTGAAAATGATATTAAAATCTGCATCAAAAATATAGATGAAGAAGTTTTAAAACAATTCAAAGAAGTTTACAAAGAAGGCGATATCAAAAAAGGAAGAAACCTTTTAGCGTATGAAGTTGCCAAGCGAAATGTACTAAACTTTTTAAAATTAGAATTAGAATCAATTCAAAACGGCGATCAAATTCAAATTATTGCTTTAGAAAAACATTTAGAACGAACCTTAGAGCATCCGAATTTGCCATTTTCTGTAAAAATTGCTGGTAACGTAGATCGAATTGAAAACCACAATGGCAAAATCAGAATCATCGATTACAAAACGGGTAAAGTTGATAAACCAAGCGTTACTTTAAAATCGTGGCATGGCCTAACAGAAGACATCAAAAACGACAAAATAATACAAATTCTCGCCTATGCATTTATGTATGAACCCGAAGCCAAAGGTTTGGAAATTGAAGCCGGAATCATATCGTTTAAAAATCTAAAAAACGGATTCTTACCGTTTATTTTTAAAGTCGATAAAGGAGAAACGAATGTCATTTCGAGTACAATCATGGAAAATTATCTCGAAGAAATTGTGGTTTTATTGTGTGAAATTCTTAACGTTGATAAGGCTTTTGAGGAGAAAGTTTAACCGAAAAGGCGCTAGTTTTTAGCAAAGTTCGCGAGGTTTTTAAAAATTGCAGAAGAAAAATTTTGCGAATTTTGCGCTTTTTCTGGGCATCCTTGCGGTTACATTGTCTTAAAAAACTCCAACAACACCTTCATTAATTGCTTTTTGTTTTCCAGATGGCTCATGTGTCCGTCGGGAAATGACGTGAGTTTTACTTTCGTACCTTCAATTTGTTCGAGGTTGTCTTCATAAATTAAAACGCCGTCTTTTTTACCCAAAATCAACAGAATCGGATAGGGTGCAAAATGCAAAATTACTTCGCGATCGTTTCTAATTTTCATCCCTTCTAGAGCGGCAACGACTCCTTGCAGTGGTGTTTTTAATGCTTCGAGTTTTACCAGTTCTATTTGTTCCGCCAAGCGTTCGCGGTTGTCTTCACTGAATAAATTGCCAATACTCATGCGCACAAAAGCCGAATAATTTTGCTTTACGGCAACAATTGCGCGGTCGCGATTGAGTTTGCGCTCGTCACCGTCGGCTCTAGATGTCGAGTTCAACAACACCAAACCTTTCATGGCATCGGGGTACAATTCGGCGAAAGCCAAAGCCACATAACCGCCCATTGAATGGCCAACCAAAATGGCTTTTCTAATTTTCAATTCGTGCAATACGTGATGCACCATATCGGCTTGGTCTTCCATCGAATGCACATAACCCAAACACTCGGTTTGCCCGTGACCCAATAAATCGATGGTTATCACGCGATACTTTTTTGAAAACTCGGGGACAAAGGCTTCCCACATCGATTGATTTTCCAAAAAACCATGCAATAGCAATACTGCCGTGCCTTTTCCATGTTCGGTGTAGGATATTTTGATGTTTTTGAAGATGGTGGTTTTCATGGTTGCAAAAGTAGAATTTTTTAAATTTGAATTACTATTTCTAAGAACACAGATTCGAGAAATTTTAAAATTATTATAATTTCTCGAATCTGTGGTTCAATAAAAAAACGGCTCACTTTCGCAATCCGTTTTTACTATCAACTGTCAACCGACAACTGTTAACTATTCATAATCGATTCAATTTCCTCCACTTCAATCGGAATGTTGCGCATTAAGTTAAACGCTTCACCTCTTTCTTGAATCACCACATCGTCTTCAATACGAATTCCGAAACCTTCGGCCGGAATGTAAATTCCAGGTTCAACCGTAAACACCATATTGGCTTGCATTGGTTCGTGTAATAATCCGTAGTCGTGCGTGTCCAGTCCCATGTGGTGCGACGTGCCGTGCATGAAGTATTTTTTATAGGCGGGCCAATCCGGATTTTCATTTTGCACATCGGCTTTGTCAATCAATCCCAAACCTATTAGCTCTGAAGTCATGATTTTGCCCACTTCAACATGGTATTGTTTCCACAGCGTTCCTGGAACTAACATTTTGGCGGCTTCATTTTTTACGCGCAACACGGCATTATACACTTCTTTCTGTCTATCGCTAAAACGTCCTGAAACCGGAACCATCCGCGTCATATCACTAGAATAATTGGCGTATTCGGCACCTACATCCAACAAAATCAAATCGCCCGCTTTACATTGTTGGTTATTTTCGATATAATGCAACACATTGGCGTTGTTGCCCGAAGCGATAATGGGTGTGTAACCAAAACCTTTCGAACGATTTCTTAAAAATTCGTGCGCAAATTCGGCTTCAATTTCATATTCCGTCACGTTGGGTTTCACAAAATTCAAAACTCTGCGGTAGCCTTTTTCGGTAATATTACACGCTTCTTGAATCAAATCGATTTCTTCACTTTCTTTTACCGAACGCAAACGTTGCAATATTGGGTTTGATTTTTCGACTTTATGTGCTGGATAATTTTCTTTCCACCATTTGACAAAACGGGCTTCACGAGTTTCGGTTTCAATCACCGCGCGGTAATGTTCGTTGGTGTTGATGTATATCGTGTCGGCATACGTCATCACTTCTTTCAGGGTTTTGTGAAAATCCTGTAACCAAATTACCGTTTTCACGCCCGAAACTTCAAACGCTCGGTCTTTAGTGAGTTTTTCGCCTTCCCAAATGGCAATGTGCTCGTTGGTTTCTTTTAAGAATAAAATTTCTTTCAAGTTGTCATACGGCGCATCCGGAAAAAGTAACAAAATGCTTTCTTCTTGATCAACACCCGATAAATAAAAGATATCGCGGTGTTGCGCAAAAGGCAAGGTTGAATCGGCAGAAACGGGATAAATATCGTTCGAATTGAAAACAGCAACACTATTGGGTTTCATTTGGGCCGTGAATTTTGCTCGGTTTTTAATAAACAAATCACGGTCTATTTGATGGTATTTCATGGTAAAATTCTATTTAGTGTTTCAAAAGTAGCAAGAATATACACAAACTTGGTTAAAATCAGTATAAAATTTGTTCGAAATTCAAAAAAGTATAACTTTATAAAAATTTTCAGTTATGAAAAACTATTTCTTTTTAATGGTGTTGCTTTTTTCGGTTGTGTTGTCGGCTCAAGACAAAAAAGTCTACCAATTGTTTGATAAAAACGGAAAGAAAGTATCGTATAAAAAACTATTGAAATCGGCCGAAGCCACTCAAGTTATACTGTTTGGAGAATACCACAACAACCCTATTTCGCATTGGTTGGAGTTGGAATTGACCAAAGATGTTGCTGCCGACAAGCCCATTGTTCAAGGCGCCGAAATGCTCGAAGCCGATAATCAAAAGCAATTGAATCAATATTTAAATGGAGAAATCGATCAAAAAAAGTTAGATTCTACCGCAAGATTATGGCCCAATTACAAAACCGATTACAAGCCGTTAGTCGATTTTGCTAAAGAAAATAAATCGCCATTTGTAGCTACCAATATTCCAAGACGTTATGCCGCAATGGTTTCTAAAAAAGGCTTTGAAGCTTTACAAACCTTAACCGAAGAAGAAAAATCATGGATCGCGCCGCAACCCATTCCGTATGATGCCAATCTTCCGGGTTATGTTGCTATGATGAAAATGATGGGCGATCATGCGAGTCCGAACATGCCTAAAGCGCAAGCTAGTAAAGACGCGACTATGGCGTATTTTATCCATACCAATTTAAAAGAAGTAAGCGTTTTTATTCATTACAACGGCAGCTATCATTCTGACAATTTTGAAGGCATTAGTTGGTATTTAAAAAACAATCATCCCAACCTACAAATAGTGACAATTTCAACCGTAGAACAAAAAGATTTAGATAAATTAGCCCCTGAAAATTACAATAAAGCCGACTATATTCTCGTTATAGATGAAGATGTAACCAAAACGTATTAGATTCGTCTTATATTTGTGAAGCGAATCAGTAGTATTTTTTGTTGTCCCTGTTCCTGCTCTTCGCTTTACAAGGTGTCGCTACGATCAGGGCTAAAACCAAAACCATAGTATGAAAAAATTAGTTTTATTAAGTATAATAGCAGCAACGAGCTTCGGGTTTTTCTCTTGTGAAGATGCCGACGACAAGGCGGTGCCACCAAAATTAATCATCAAATTTAAATTTGATCCTAGTCAAGCACGATTAAATAACTTTGGACAGTCTTCTACTTTACCAGCAGGACATGCAGCACAGTCACCAATCTTTAATAAAATATCCTCGCATTATATTGAATTTGCACCCAATGCTACTACACAGTTGGGAGCAGGGCAAATTGTATATCATGGCGCCGAAACAACTCAAGGAGGAGATAATGCTATTGATTTTAGTCAGGCTAAAATTGTTGCTGAGGGAGAAACATTTCTTGAAATACCCTTAAGTCAATTGGCTGCGGGAACTTATGAATGGATGCGCGTTTCGTTATCTTATGAAAATTTTCAAATTAATATTAGAAAGCCTGATTCAAGTTTTGAGTACCCCGGCACATTAGCCAGTTTTGTTGGGTTCAATACTTACATCGGAACTCATTCTATTGGAAATGTGTTTTTTCCTGTAAATGCTAATAAGCCTCAAGGATACTGGGCTTTTGCATTGAATGATTACCCTTATTCGGCATCAGGACAAGCTCCTGCGGGAGCAACAACGGTTCCAAATCCAATATTTGCAACATCACCTATACCATTAAATTCATGTGTAGTTACGGGGCAGTTTTCTACACCACTAACTATTACGGGAATTGAGAAAAAAGATGTAGTAATAACCCTTTCATTATCTACCAATAATAGCTTTGAATGGGTTGATATTAATGGAAATGGAAAATATGATCCATCTCAAGGGGAAACAGTTGTTGATATGGGGTTAAGGGGATTAATTCCTGCTTATACCAAATAGTTTGTTTAATAAAAAAGTAATTTTTCGATTCTATAAAGCCTTGACAATCAACAATTGTTAAACTCACTTTAAACTCATTATAAATTATAGCGAAAAGGTTGTAGTATATTTGAAATAGCTGTATTTTTGTTTGATTTTTTTAAATAAATTAAAATAACTATGGCAAAATATACTTTTTTGAGTTCGTCTATTGCTAGAAAAGTTGCGATGGCACTTTCTGGACTCTTTTTAATCACTTTTTTAACACTTCATTTTTCTATAAATTTAACTTCAGTATTTAGTGAAAATGTATTTAATGAATGTTCTCATTTTATGGGTTACAATCCATTAATTCAATATGTAATGCAACCTGTTTTAGTTGCTGGTGTGATTTTTCATTTTATAATGGGAATGGTTTTGGAATTACAAAATAGAAAAGCTAGACCAGTAGCCTATGCTAAATACAATGGTGCGGCTAATGCTTCATGGGCATCAAGAAACATGATTGTTTCAGGGCTTGTAGTTTTGGCATTTATCGGGTTACACTTTTATGATTTTTGGATTCAAGAAATCACATACAAATATATCGATCATAATACGGTTGATCCAGTAAGATACTACTCGGAATTAGTAGAAAAATTTGAAAGTCCTGTTCGTACAGGTTTATATTGTTTAGCTTTTTTATTACTATCATTACACTTGTGGCACGGATTCAGCTCTGCTTTTCAATCGGTAGGATTTAATAATAAATATTCTAAAAGCGTCCAAAAATTGGGATATGCTTTCGCAATTATAGTTCCTTTCGGATTCATATTTATTGCTTTATTTCATCATTTTTTCAATAATTAATAGTTCATAGATAATGAAGTTAGATTCTAAAATACCAGAAGGACACATTTCTCAGAAATGGACCGATTATAAAGATCACTTAAAATTAGTTGCGCCAAACAACAGACCTAAAATTGACATTATTGTTGTGGGAACTGGTTTGGCTGGAGCTTCGGCTGCTGCTTCGTTTGGTGAAATGGGATATAATGTAAAAGCATTTTGTTTTCAAGATTCTCCTCGTCGTGCACATTCTATCGCGGCTCAAGGAGGAATCAATGCAGCGAAAAATTATCAAAATGATGGAGATAGTATTTTTAGATTATTCTATGATACTATTAAAGGCGGAGATTATAGAGCGCGTGAAGCAAACGTTCACCGTTTAGCAGAAGTTTCAGGAAATATTATCGACCAATGTGTGGCTCAAGGAGTTCCCTTTGCAAGAGATTACGGTGGATTATTAGACAATCGTTCTTTTGGAGGAACACTAGTTCAACGTACTTTTTATGCTGCAGGACAAACAGGGCAACAACTATTGTTGGGAGCTTATTCAGCTTTATCAAGACAAATCGGATTGGGGCGCGTTCAAATGTTTAACCGTCATGAAATGTTAGATTTAGTAAAAGTTGATGGAAAAGCTCGTGGAATTATAGCACGTAATTTAGTCACTGGAGAGTTAGAGAGACATTCGGCTCATGCCGTTGTAATAGCATCTGGAGGATATGGTAATGTTTATTTCCTTTCTACTAATGCTATGGGAAGCAATGTCACAGCGGGCTGGAAAGTACACAAACAAGGTGCTTTATTTGCCAATCCATGTTTCGTTCAAATTCACCCAACATGTATTCCGGTTCACGGAACGAATCAAGCCAAATTGACTTTGATGTCTGAATCGTTGCGTAACTCAGGACGTATTTGGGTTCCCAAGAAGAAAGAAGATGCCGAAGCTATTAGAGCTGGTAAATTGAAACCCACACAACTTTCAGAAGATGACAGAGATTATTTCTTAGAAAGAAAATACCCAGCATTTGGAAATTTAGTACCTCGTGATGTGGCTTCAAGAGCCGCGAAAGAGGTGTGTGACGAAGGAAGAGGGATTGAAGCGAATGATACGAATGAAGGAGTTTATTTAGATTTTTCAACTGAAATTCAAAATAAAGGAAAACAAGCTGCATTTGCTCAAGGAAATCATCATCCAAGTGTTGAAGAAATTACGGCTTATGGTAAACAATGGTTGAAAGAAAAATATGGTAACTTGTTTACGATGTATCAAAAAATCACGGATGAAAACCCGTATGAAACTCCAATGAAAATCTATCCAGCGGTACACTATACCATGGGTGGCGTTTGGGTTGATTATAATTTACAATCTACAATTCCGGGTTGTTTTGTGGCTGGAGAAGCTAATTTTTCTGACCACGGAGCTAACAGACTCGGGGCTTCAGCTTTAATGCAAGGTTTAGCCGATGGTTATTTTGTATTGCCTTATACGGTTTCTAACTATTTGGCAGATGAAATTAGAACTGGAAAAATTGCAACAGATACTCCAGAATTTGCTGACGCAGAAAATAGAGTTAGAGAAACAATCAACAAATTCTTGAATACTAAAGGTTCAAAATCGGTGGATCATTTCCATAAAAGATTAGGATTGATTATGTGGAATAAAGTAGGAATGGGCAGAAATGAATCAGGATTAAAAGAAGCAATTGCAGAAATTGGGGCTTTAAAAGAAGAATTTTTCAGAGATGTAAACGTTCCGGGAAATGCAGACGAGTTCAATCCTCAATTAGAAAAAGCCCTTCGTGTTGCTGATTTTATAGATTTGGGTCAGTTAATGGCAATGGATGCTTTGCAGCGAAATGAATCTTGTGGAGGTCACTTCCGTGAAGAATATCAAGATAGTGAAGGCGAAACACTTCGTGATGATGAAAACTTCTCTTTTGTTGGAGCTTGGGAGTACAAAGGCGATGATATCACTAAAGAAGAACTTCACAAAGAGGAATTGAAATATGAATTTATCAAAATTGCAGCTAGAAATTATAAATAATATACCATTATGTCTTCAGCAAAAAATATAAATATTACCCTAAAAATTTGGCGTCAAAAAAACTCTAAAGCAAAAGGAAATCTAGAGACTTATACTTTAAATGAAGTCTCTACAGCAAGTTCGTTTTTGGAAATGTTAGACCAATTAAACGAACAATTAATAAATGATAAAATTGAACCTATTGCATTTGACCACGATTGTCGTGAAGGAATCTGTGGTATGTGTTCACTCTACATCAATGGTCGTGCTCATGGACCAGATACTGGAATAACAACGTGTCAATTGCACATGAGAATGTTTAAAGATGGTGATACTATTTTTGTAGAACCATGGAGAAGTAAAGCATTTCCAGTAATTAAAGATTTAGTGGTTGATAGAAGTGCGTTTGATAGAATTCAACAAGCTGGAGGTTTCGTTTCTGTAAACACCTCAGGAAATACTATTGATGCTAATACTATTCCAATTCCTAAAGATGATGCGGATAAAGCTTTCATGGCAGCGGCTTGTATTGGATGTGGCGCTTGTGTAGCTACTTGTAAAAATGGTTCCGCAATGTTATTTGTTGGAGCTAAAGTGTCTCAATATGCTTTGTTACCACAAGGTAAAATTGAAGCAACCAATCGTGTTTTAAATATGGTACGTCAAATGGACGAAGAAGGGTTCGGAAACTGTACCAATACAGGTGCTTGTGAAATAGAGTGTCCTAAAGGAATTTCATTAGAGAATATTGCAAGAATGAATAGAGAATATCTTTCAGCAAGTCTTAAATAATTATAATATGATTAAGAAAATATTTTTTTCAGCTTTTATAGTAACAACCTTGTTTTCTTGTAGTTCAAATACTTCTTCTGATAATTCAGGAAGCACAGGAACTGATGTCACTGTTGCAATGACTACAAGAATTGATGGTGTTATTTATGATACTCCACCACAAAACGGGGGTAATTCGGCTGATGCATCTGGGGGAGAATATGGAAGCGGTTATTTTCTTTTAAAAGGATATAAAAATGTTGGCGCGGGTAAACAAGTGAAAATTGGGAATAAAATTTTTAATATAAAAATAGTTATACCAAAAAGCGATGTTTCTGTAGGAACTCATAATTTTAATTCTACTCTTGTCTCAGGTGGTTATTATGCCGACTTTGATATTTTAGGTGTTTCACCTGCAGAAGCAGCAAACACGATAAGTGGTTCGATCAATGTTACAAGTTATAATTCTTCTACTAAATTAATTAAAGGAGGCTTTAATTTTACCACAAATGATGGCATTAACTTAACTAATACTTCTCATACTTTAATCGGTTCATTTAGTTATGTTTTACAATAAAGTAGGAGTTTTGAAATTATTTATACGCATTCATTAATTTGAATGCGTTTTTTTTATCTTTGGATTTACAAAAATCATATCGTAGTAAAGATTTTTCGCAACGTCGTGGAAAAAATAATATAATGAAAAAACTGGTTTCAACATTATTTCTTTTATTTTCAATAATTTCTTTTTCTCAAGATTACCACAATTATGTCAATCCGATGATTGGAACTGGAGGACATGGTCATACTTACCCGGGAGCAACGGTTCCATTTGGAATGGTGCAGCTCTCTCCCGATACCCGAATTGATGGAAGTTGGGATGGATGCTCAGGATATCATTATGATGATAACATTATTTTTGGATTTTCGCACACTCATTTAAATGGAACGGGTTGTTCAGATTTTGGAGATATCATGTTAATGCCTACCTTAGGAGAACCAAGTTTTAATCCAAAAGAGTATAGTTCCTCATTTTCGCATAGCACCGAAAAAGCATCAGCAGGATTTTATGGAGTTACTTTAGACAAATATAATATTGATGTTAAATTAACTACAACGACAAGAGTTGGAATGCATCAATACACATTCAATAATAGTGGAAATGCCAATATAATTTTTGATCTGAATCACAGAGATAAATTGTTATACGGAGATGTCAAAATTATTGATAATAAGACCATCGAAATTCTGCGCAGGAGTGAAGCATGGGCTAAAAATCAATATATATATGCTAGAATAGAATTCAGCACACCAATGACAATTAATAAAGCAGAGGCGAATCAAATCAATAAAAATGATTTTTATTCAGGAACGATTCTAAAAATCAGTTTTTCAAAATCAGTCAAAAAAGGAGAACAAATTTTAGTTAAAGTGTCGCTTTCGCCCACGAGCTATGAAGGCGCAAAACTAAACATGACTGAAATTAAAGATTGGGATTTTAGCAAAGTTAAAAAAGCATCCGAAAAACTTTGGGATAACGAATTATCCAAAATTGAAGTTACAGAATCCGACAAAAACAAGTTAGCCATTTTCTATACCGCATTATATCACACAATGGTTCAACCCAATATTGCGCAAGATATCGATGGTAAATATAGAGGACGAGACAATAAAATTCATAATGCAGAGGGTTTTAATTATTATTCCGTCTTTTCACTTTGGGATACATTTCGGGCAGCGCATCCCTTATATACTTTAATCGATAAAAAACGAACGGCAGATTTTATCAATACTTTTTTAAAGCAATATGAGCAAGGAGGAAGGCTTCCTGTTTGGGAATTGGCATCCAATGAAACCGATTGTATGATTGGCTATCATTCGGTTTCCGTTATGGCAGATGCTATGGCAAAAGGAATTACAGGATTTGATTATGAAAAAGCATTTGTGGCTGCCAAAAATAGTGCCATGCGCGATAAATTAGGCTTGGATGCTTATAAAAAAAATGGCTTTATTGCTATGGATGATGAAAGCGAAAGTGTTTCTAAAACTTTAGAATATGCCTATGATGATTGGTGTATTGCTCAAATGGCACAAATATTAAACCATAAGGATGATTACGATTACTTTATGAAACGCTCTCAGAGTTGGAAAAATGTATTCGATGCCGAAAAAGGATTTATGAGACCAAAGAAAAATGGCGGGTGGTTCAATCCATTTGATGCAAAAGAAATCAACAATAATTTCACTGAAGGAAATTCATGGCAATATTCCTTTTTTGTGCCACAAGATATTGAGGGGATGATTGCTGCCTATGGCGGAAACGAAAAATTTGAAGCTAAATTAGACGAAATGTTCAATAGCGAAAGTAAAACCACAGGTCGTGAACAAGCCGATGTAACAGGATTAATTGGGCAATATGCGCACGGAAACGAACCCAGTCATCACATGGCGTATTTGTATAATTATGTGAACAAACCCGAGAAAACAACGGAAAAGGTTCATTATATTTTAAATAATTTCTACAAAAACGCACCAGATGGATTAATAGGTAATGAAGATTGCGGACAAATGAGTGCCTGGTATGTATTGAGTTCGATGGGAATTTATGCAGTTACACCAGGTAAACCCGAATGGATTGAAACAAAACCATTCTATAAAAATATTAAAATAAAAATTGGTGATAGTAATGAACATTCAAATATCGAACAATTTGATAAAAAAAGAATAGGAGTTTATAAAACAGCACATGATTTAATGTACCTTAAAATATCATTTCCATCTATCATCCCCGTTCCAGTAATTCAAGCAGAAAGCAAGACTTTTAAGGATACAATGATGGTTGAATTGAAATCATTTAATAAAAATGATGAGATTTATTATTACAGTTTTCCAAAAGACACTTCCATGTTTTTTATTCCGTACAAAAAGTATGAAAAACCATTTGCGATAGACAAAAGTTGCAAAATATTATCATACTCCGAAAATAATGGAATAAGAAGCAAAGCCATTTCGGCATCCTTCTTTAAAAAACCAAATAACTATACCATTCGCATTAAATCTAAATACAATTCGCAATATACTGCTGGGGGTTCAGACGGTTTAATCGATGGGATTTATGGTTCAGAAAATTGGCGAAAAGGTGATTGGCAAGGTTATCAAGGACAAGATTTTGAATGTGTAATCGATTTGCAAAAAGAACAATCGGTAACCTCATTTTCGGCCAATTGTCTGCAAGATTCTAGATCTTGGATTTTGATGCCAAAAAAAGTGGAATATTATGTCTCTACAGATAATTTGAATTTCACGTTAGCAGGAACGATTGAAAATAAAATTGCTGCTATGGAAAACGAGACATCAATTCAAGATTTCTACCTAAAAATGTTAAACCCAGTGCAAGCGCGATACCTAAAAGTAATTGCCTATAACTACGGAAAACTTCCAGAAGGGCATCAAGGATTTGGTGGTGATGCCTTTATTTTTATCGATGAAATCGCAATCAATAAAAATCAAGAAAAACCGCATTTAACCAAAAAAACGGACAATGAAGAATATCAAATCTTTACCATGCCCATTTTGCTATTTTCTAAAAACAGTAATGCAGTTACAAATACAAATGATTTAATCTCAATAACTGAGTTTTTAAAGGAAAGCACAACCCTGAAAATTGAAATTCGTGGGCATGCCGATTCTGATGAAGTGGATGCGGAACAATTGGCCAAAAGCAGAACCAATGCTATTATTACTTATCTTATTTCAAATGGAATTGACGGCAACCGATTAAAAGGAAAAGGCTTTTCAGATACGCAACTTATTTATGATTGCACCAAAGTAAATTGTGATGACGAAAAACATCAGCAGAACAGAAACTGCGAAATAATCATTACCGATTTGTAATCTTCAACGCAATGTATCATGAAAATAGCCTTACTACAAACGATATTATCTTGGGAAAATCCAGCTGAAAACAGAGATTTACTTTATCGAAAAATCAATGCTATTTCAAAAGATGTCGATGTAATTGTTTTGCCCGAAATGTTCACGTCAGGATTTACTATGAATCCAAATAGTGTTGCCGAAACCATGCAAGGAGCTACTATTTTATGGTTAAAAGAAGTAGCCCATAAAAGAAATTGTGCCATTACAGGAAGTTTGGTTATTGAAGAAAACGCGAGGTTTTTCAATCGATTGGTTTTTGTTTTTCCCACTGGTGAAATTCAATACTATGATAAGAGACATTTGTTTACACTAGCAGGAGAACATCAAGTGTACACTTCTGGAATTGAAAAAATAGTAGTAACATACAAAGGATTTAAAATTTGTCCACTAATTTGCTATGATTTGCGTTTTCCGGTTTTTTCAAGAAATGCAGAAGATTATGATGTACTGATTTATGTGGCCAATTGGCCAAAACCTCGAACCAATGCTTGGGACATTCTCTTAAGAGCGCGGGCGGTAGAAAACATGAGTTATGTAGTTGGCGTGAATCGTATAGGTTTTGACGCTAACAATCACGAATATATAGGACATTCGCAGGCTGTAGATTATCTCGGAAATTACCTACTACAACCTCAAGAAACGGATGAGGTTTTTATTGTAGAATTAGATAAAGAAAAAATGCTGGAGACTAGAAGTAAATTAGCATTTTTGAATGATAAAGACGCGTTTCAAATTCGAAATTTTTAATTCGAAATTTTCAAATCAAAAGTTTGTTCAACATCCCAATTGGCTCGAACGTCAAGCTCTTTTGGAAAATAAATCACTTCTTCGCTTTGGCGTTGTTCTAGAAAACTACCGGGAGTCCAATGCTTATCTTTATTGTCATCATAAATGACCCTTAAAGTATATTTGTTGGGTTCCAAAAGGTCAAAGGTTACCACATTACTTTTTTCAGAAAACTCGCTTGCTATTATCTCTCCTTTTTCTGTGGTAAGTTGCACAATTACAGGAAAACGCTTTACATGTTCTAAAGTAACCTTCAAATTACCATAATCAGAAAGGTTTTTTGTTGAAAATTTATAGGTTAAAGTATCATTTACCTTATCATAAAAATTGGTCAATGCTCCCGGAAAAAGCTTCAATTTATACTTTTCTAAAGGTTCCTTTTTGAAAATAAATTTTAACTTTTGGCGCATTTCATCATATTCTGTTGTAAATTTTACTTCGGTAGAATCTTTAGAAGTTAATTTCATTTTTGTTTCATCCCATTTTATGATAGGAATAGTAGAATTAACCGCAAAAGTATTTCTAAAATGCAATGTTTCAATATCGTCTGTCGAATAACCCAGAGAGTCTTTTTTCTGTGTTTTAACTTTTAAAGCAAATGTTTTTTTGAATTTATTCTTTGATAAATCAATACTTAAAGAATCATCTTTAACCGCTTTAAACCATACTTGTAAAGAATCTTTTCTTGGTAATTTGCTCAAGATAAAAGGCAAATTTTCGCCATTTTTCTTAAGGTTTATTTTGACATCTTTCGCATTTCCTTCATATCCTATAGTGAATTTTCCAGCCGACGCTTGCGAAACATTTAGCGCTTTAAAAGGCAATTCTTCTTTAAATAATTCCAATTCATACAAAGTGTCATTAGGAATAGTAACAAAATCTTTCATAAAACCAATTTTGTCTGTTTTTGGATCAAATTTATTATTTCCATTAACATCTTTCATGGCAACAAGTTTATACTTTCCTTGTTTTAAGTTTTCTAATTTCACTAATTTCAAACTGTCTAAGGTATTCGTGATATATCTCGGAACTTGTTTGTAAATGATAGAATCATTATATTTTTCGTTGTATTCATAGAGCATAACCGAAACAAAATTATCCGTTTTGCGATTGATGGCATCTTTGATTTTTACGCCTAATTTTAGAGAATCAATGTAGTTTCCAGTTGAAAAAACAAATTTGAATTGTTCGTAGGGATTTCCTTCGTTATTATCTTGAATACTTTTTCCAAAATTGAAACTATAAGTTGTATTGGGAAGCAAAGTATCTTTAATTTTTATACTAATAGTTTTACTTGCGGTATAAGGCAAAATATCAGGTTGCTTCTTCATTGGAGGCGAAATGATGAGTTGTTTGTTTACATTTTTCAACTTTACAAATTCATCAAAATTTAATTTAATTTCTGTTCCATTGAAATTGGTCGAGAAATTTTTCGGGAAACTACTAATCATTTTTGGCGCAATAGTATCCTTTTTACCGCCAGTAATGGTGCCTTTTTTGGCGCAACCAATTACAGCAAATGCTAGTATGAGAATAAAATATTTAGAATAACTGTTGTGCATTACTTCTTTTTTACAAAGGCAAAATAACAATTATATTTATAGGAAATGAAATGTTTTTATGTAATATTAACTAAAAGTTATTACTGCGTCATTGCCATACACACAATGCTGACTTTTGCACCAGGAATTTTCATCAATTCTCTACAACAAGATTCTAACGTTGATCCTGTTGTAATAACATCATCTATCAATAAAAAATGTTTGTTACAATGACTTTCGTCAAATTGTACTCCGAAAATGCTTGTGGTAACGTCACTTCTGCCTAAAAAAGTTTTTTTTGTTTGTGTTTTTGAATACACATTGCGCACTAAAATAATTTCATTATAGGGTATTTTTAAACTTTTTGACAAGGCCTCTCCAAAAGAAGTCACTTGATTATAACCTCGTTCTTTCAATCGTTTTTTGTGCAATGGCACCGGAATTATATAATCAGCATCCTTAAGTTCTTCAACAAATAGGAGTTCTTCGGCATACCAAAAACCAATTACGGCACCAATTTCTTGATGTCCTTTGTATTTCAATTTGTGTATCATTTCTTGAACAATTCCTTTTTTATGAAAATAGAACAATGCTGCCGCAAATTCAAGGTCAATTCTACCATAAAATTTACTAAGAGCCTCGTTGTTTTTGGTTTTATGATGATTCGTT
>CAZSZH010000012.1:0-58679 GCA_964610785.1 uncultured Flavobacterium sp.
CTCATTATTATCAAAATTAATTATAAATTTGTCTAAACTTTTGGGTGCAGTCTATAAAAAAACGAGGTTTATTTTTTTAGTGAACTATAAAAAAATGTACCTTTGAATTTATAAAAAATATGAGTCAGTTTATAAAAATATATGAAGACAAGCCTAGCGAAGCTGCTATTAAAAAAGTGGTTGATGTGTTGCTTACTGGTGGGTTGATTATTTATCCGACGGATACTGTTTATGGTTTAGGCTGCGACATTACTAATACTAAAGCATTAGAACGTATTGCAAAGATTAAAGGCATCAAATTAGAAAAAGCCAATTTCTCGTTTATTTGTAGTGACTTAAGTAATCTTTCCGATTATGTGAAGCAAATTGATACGGCTACTTTCAAAATTCTAAAACGTGCATTACCCGGACCTTATACCTTTATTCTTCCAGGAAATAATGATTTGCCTAAAGAATTCAGAAAGAAAAAAACAGTCGGAATTCGGGTTCCAAATAATAGTATTATCATTGAAATTGTGAAAATGTTAGGTAATCCAATTGTGTCCACCTCTATTCATGATGATGATGCAGTTATAGAATATTCCACCGATCCTGAATTGATTTTTGAAAAATGGAAAAACCTTGTCGATTTAGTTATCGATGGAGGATATGGCGACAATATTCCATCAACTATAATAGATTTATCTGGTTATGAACCAGAAGTAATTAGAGAAGGTAAGGGTAGTTTAGTTTAGATATTTTATAAATCAAATTTGTAAAACACGCCAAATTCAACAAAAAAACTTTGTTTTAAGTCCCTCTCAATGGAAGAGGTAGAGTTTTTGCTAACTACCTGGTGAACACCATTGTTTAATTTAATTGTTGTTACTGTTGTGGTATTAATCGTGTTTAATGGAATAGTATAAGTTGGCGTTACAAAGAACACGAATTGATTGGTTTCGTAACTCATAGGCAATGAGAATTCATAATTCATTAATGTAAACTTGTTATTATCTACATACACAACTGCATCAACATTTGTTAATTTTTTTCTTCCTATTTTTTTATTCAAATAGCCCTCATAATAATTTAATGTACTGAAGTTTATATCAAATGTTGGAGTTATTTTAAACTCATCATCACCGTTTATTACTGAAAACTCATGTTCTAATTCTAGATATAAATCAAAATCTGTTTTATGTGAAAATACAGCACTACTTTCTACAAATAATTCTATAAAACCAAAGTCATAATCAATATTTGCGCCAAAATCTCCTTTGATATTAGAGCTTAACGAATTACTTGAATTGTTATAAAAAGTTCTGCTTGCAACTAAACTTCCAGAAAAGTTATCATTAAAAGTATGTTTGTAATTCATATCAAAAGAAAAGAAATCAAACCGATGCTCATGAGCTGCATTTAAATAATAACTAGAAAAACTCGTATTAAATCCACTTTTATTAAAATAGCCAATAGAAGAAGTTATGTAAGGTGTAGTTATAGTGTCCTTTCTTCCATTATAGACATAATTGGTCAAATAGCTGGATGCAAATTTGAAATAAGATTTCTTAGCAAGACTATCTTTGATTTCCTTTTTAATACTGTCTTTAACAACCTCTTTTTTTATTTGTGCAGTACCACTAAATGTAGTAAAAACTACAAAAAATAAACATAATAGTACTTTTTGGATGATGTTAGTTAACTTCATAATTAATTTTTTTATTGTTCTTGTTTTTCACTTATTGGGCTTCCAGTCCATTCGGTATTGCTTTGAAGTATTTCACCTTTCATTACCAATGATAAGTCACCTATTGTTATGTCGTTCTTTATTTCGGTGTTATATAAAATGATGGTTCTGCTTCCAACGGTTACTCGATCTCCAATTTTTACTTTGCCAATTTTCATAACTCGATCTTCAAATAAATGAGTTTGAGCACCGCAATCTTCATTTAAAGCACAATCATCTCCAATAGTTACCATATCATACTCTGTAAAATCGGAAGTGTTTAAAAAAACTCGTTTACCAATTTTGACACCAAATAATCGTAATATTATTGGTAACCAAGGAGTTCCTTTTATGTATTCTAATATAAACGGCGCACTTAAAGCTTCGTAAGTAGCTGTAATCATTTCACTTTTCCAAACCTGAAAACTCCACATAGGATGATTACTTTCTTTATATTTTCCAATTAAAATCCATTTCATTAAAATAGGAACTACCATTACGGGAATTCCAATAAAGAACAAATAGTAAAAAGGTAGTTGTAATAAAATTTTACCTACAGATTCATTATACATCAACTCGCTCGCATAGGCAATAAAATAAATACTACTAATTAAAACTACTGTTTGAGGAAGAATGATTCTAATAAATTCGATAATCCCCCTTGAAATAAACATTTTTTTTGATGGAAAAAAAGTTTTAGAGGCATCAAAAAGTTGACTATCTTGTCTTTTAGGAATTCCAATAGCTGGAGAACCAAACCAATCGTTGAAGTTCTGTTTAGTTAATTGCTCTTGAGTAGGAGGGACGCTTAAAACTCCGATAAGCATATTATCAGATAATTTATAACCTTGTGGAATTAGGGCACTATTTCCAACAAAACTATTATCCCCAATAGTTGTTTGTTCTAAAATCAATCGTTGCCCTCTAACATCATATTCTCCTAAAGTTACTGCATCTGCAATAAACGATCTATTGCCAATTTCGAGCAAAGGATGTGTTACATTACTAGCGGTTGATATTTCCGTATTATTTCCGACTTTAGCACCAAGTGCTCTAAAATATTTTGATATAAAAATAGTAGCATACATGGGGTGCAAGACTATTAAGGAAAGTGAATTTAACTGTTCAACAAACCATTTTTTTACATAAACCCTACTATAAACTGGAAAAACACCTGGTTTAATATCTTTTTGAAGTAGTTTACATATTATAATATTCAAAGAAGCAAACATTAAGATATAAATAGCACTCAATAAAGGAGTTACCCATAAATAATAAAACTCAAATTCGCCAGCGGCATTATCCAATTTGGTAATAACAATAATGGTTGGGATTAGAGGGATTAATATAAAAATAGGGAACAATAATAATAATATTGAGTACAATAACTTATGATAGAACAGTCTCTTTTTTGTAATTTCAAGAGGGATAGTAAAATCTTTTTCATTTCTTGTTTCTACTAACTTCGAAGGACTTCCTTTCCATATTTCGGCATAACCAATAGTTTTGTTTTGTTCTAAAAGGCTTAAATCTTGCAATTCTCCCCAATCTTCAATAGTTGAATTTCCCTCTAAAACAGAACCGCTCCCAATGTAAGCATGGTTCCCAATAGTAATTTTGGATAAAATAAAATAGCCATTTTCAATCACGGCGTTATCTAAAACAACGTTAGAACTAATACTAACATCTTTTTTTATGGTGACTAAGTCTTCTGCACCAATGGTCATTGAACTTAATTGAGCATCATCTTCAACAGTTACCCCCATTAATCGCATGTAAATTGGATACAAAGGAGTTCCATTCAAAAATTGTGTGGGAACAATTTTTTGGAAGGTATTGACAAACCACCATCTAAAGTAATAACTTCCCCAAAGTGGATATTTCCCTTCTTTATATTTCCCAATTACAATCCATTTAATAGCAATTCCCAATCCAATATACAGAGGAGGAATGATGCAAAACATAATGAAAGCAATAATGGCGGCTGTTAAATGACTTTCCTTTTCTAACAAAGTAAAATAATAAGCTAAATAGGGAATGAATATTTCAGAAGCTAATAATCCAAAAATAAGCACAAGTGAAATAGTTTGTGCTAACCAGCACCAATAATAATTCCAATTAGAAACTTTAGTAAATTCTTTTTTGGTTTTGTTTTCTGAGTTAACTTCAACTTCCCATTTATTTATCAAATTAGATAAAGGTCTATATTGGTAGACATCCTTTAGAGAGGCATGTGTTACTTTTCCTTCGTCTCGCATTTTACTCACAAAAGAAGCGGCTAACAACGAATGTCCACCCAAATCGGTAAAGAAATCACTCTCTATATTAATATCTTCTTTAATAAAAATATTTTTTAATATTTTGATGGTTTTAGTTTCGATAGTATCCGATTCTGAAATGGTGTTTTCAGTTGAGGTAGTAGCAAAATAGTTAGCAGGTATTGGTAATTGTTTTCGGTCAATTTTACCACTTGACAATCTTGGCAATTCGTCCAACTTAACTATTGTCAGTGGCACCATGTAGGACGGCAATTTTAACGCTAATTGTTCTTTGATAAAAATTTCATCAAAAATAATGCCCTTACTAATCACCACATATCCAGTCAATTGTTCTTGATCGTTGGCATCTTTTTTTAAAGCAACGGCTGCTTGAAGAATTCCGATTTGGTCATTTAATAAACTTTCAATTTCACCCAATTCAATCCGGAAACCTCTCAATTTAACTTGATTGTCAATTCGTCCAACAAAATGAATATTGCAATCTTCATCCATATAAGTTGCGTCACCAGTCCTATAGAGCATACTCCCCGGTAAGGATTGTAAAGAATCATTTTTAGGAAGGAACTTTTCTCTCGTTAAAGCTTCTAAATTCAAATAACCATTACTAACACCAATTCCTGTGACAATTAATTCACCCGATTGGCCAATAGCAACAGGCTGCATATCTTCATCAACCACAGCTAATCCATAATTAGGAAGTGGTTTTCCGATAGTGATTGTATCGCCTTTTTCTAATTTGGCGAAAGTAGCGCTTACCGTTGTTTCGGTAGGACCATACGAATTATAAAAATCACGCCCTTTTTTCGCCCATTTATTCAGTACTTGTGGAGTGCAAGCTTCACCACCGGCATTAATAATTCTTAATTTAGGTAAATCAATTGCTTCCATCACAGCCAATAAACTCGGCACTGCATGAAGCACCGTAATATCATTTTCTAGTAGAATAGTACTTAACTCATCAATTGACTTAGAAGTAACACTATCAGCAATCCATAGGGAAGCTCCAACCAAATAGCTTACCCATGTTTCTTCACACCACATATCAAAAGAAACAGAGAAACCTTGATATACTTTGTCATTTTCGTTGACTTTAAGCAATGAATTTTCAGAACGAATTAGATGACAAATATTTCTGTTGGTAATAGGTATTCCTTTCGGTTTCCCCGTACTTCCTGAAGTAAATAATACATAAGCATAGGTATCCGGATCAAGAGTTACTGACTCTAATTCAGTATGTGTACCTTCTTCAAATGTGATTTCATTGATAACTGTACAAGAATGATGAAAAGGTCTCGAAGTAATTATAAAATCAGATTGAATATCTTCTTGTGCCGATACAACCCGCTCTTCGGGCATATCATAATCTAATGGAACATAAGTCCCTCCGCATTTTAGAATAGCCAAAATCGCAACGTGAAGTTCGATACCTCGTTCCCACCAAACTAGACAAGGACTTCCTTTTTTTAATCCTTTAGATTGCAATTTATAGGCTAAATTGGTAGACCATTCATCAAGAATTTTATAACTTATTTGTTTACCATTAAAGGAAAGTGCAATTTTATTGGGATATTGTTCAACCGTATTTTTAAAAATAGAAATCAAGGTTTCTTCTACAAAGAAATCGTGACGTTCTTCACCAATTATCAAACTTAATTCTTGCATAAATATATTTGAGTTTTTAAGACTATCATTAATTAATAAGGTTTAATTGTATTCTCTATATTTGTTCTTAAATTAGTACATTTTGGAAATTTATAAAAAAAACAGCAGTATTCCAATGAGTAACGAAGAAATTAGTTTAAAATTATCGTTACTCCCAGAACAATTACAAAATAAAATTTCTAAATATTCGAGTAAAGAAAAAAAACAGCAGCGACTAGATGGGTTAGCGCTTTTATCGGAAGCATTAAAAAATAATAGAGATGAAAAAGATATTTCTTTGCTCTATTATACTGATTTTGGAAAACCTTGCATCGCGTCAAATATTGACTTCAGTATTTCGTACTCTCATACTACTACTATTTTAGGATTTATGAACAATGGAATCATTGGGGTTGATGTCGAACAAATACGTCCAATAGATTCTAAACAATTTAAAGACTATTTTACAAAAAATGAGTGGAATATCTTAATTCAAAAAGGGTATAACAATATCGATTTTTTGAGGCTCTGGACACGCAAAGAAGCTGTTGCTAAGGCGATTGGTAAAGGAGCGTTTTTCGATTTTAAATTGATTGAAGTTTTGGACGATAATGCCAGAATAGAGGGTAAAATATTAAATTTAACTACTGAAGTGGAAGATGGGTTTTGTTGGTCTGTAGCTACAAGTCAAGTGTAGTTAGCTTGTATTTGAAATCATATGCTATTTAATGTATAGAGTTTAAATAGTGTTGAATATTAATACATAATTAAGTACTGATTTAGTAAATTTGTGCCTTGCAAAATTTGAATTATGATAAAGAGATTTAAGTATACATTATTTTTAATATTCTCAATTCCTTGCATTTCTATTGCTCAACACGATCATATCCATGGAAAGGTAATTAGTGACATTAACAAACTTCCATTAGAAGGAATTAGTATAACCTTATTACCTTTAAACAAAACTACAACAACCAATGAAAACGGACGTTTTACGTTCAATGAAAATAAAGTCAACATAAAATCCATTGTGTTTTCGGGTTTTGGATATGAAAAAATGACAATCTCAATTGATGAGTTTAACCTAGGAGCCATAATCGCTTTAAAAACAAAATCCGTCACAAGTTTAGATGAAGTTATTGTCAATTCGGGATCAACTGCAAAGCAACAAAATCAAATTAGTAAACTAGATATCAAAATGAGAGGAGTGAACAACTCTCAAGAAGTGTTACGAATTGTTCCGGGACTATTCATTGGCCAACATCAAGGTGGTGGAAAAGCCGAACAAATTTTCATCAGAGGTTTTGATTGTGATCACGGAACGGATATCAGTTTGAATGTTGACGGTATGCCTATTAATATGGTGTCACATGCACATGGTCAAGGTTATGCCGACGCTCATTTTATCATTCCTGAAACTATTGAAAGTGTTGATTTTAAAAAAGGAACTTACAATGCTGAAAAAGGAAATTTTGATACTGCTGGTTATGTCGATTTTAAAACTGCAAACGCTATAGATAAAAATATTATTAAGTTAGAAGGAGGTATGTTCAATTCGGCACGTGTAGTAGGCGTTTTTAATTTATTAAGTGATACACAGAAAGCCAAGCAACAATCGTGGTACATGGCTACTGAATATAATTATTCTGATGGGTACTTTGATAATCCACAGCATTTTAACCGATTTAATTTTTTTACAAAATATCACGGTAAAGTTTCTGAAAATAGTTTCTTACAACTTTCAGCTTCTTCCTTGTATAGTAAATGGAACGCATCGGGACAAATTCCCGATCGAGCGGTTGATCAAGGTTTTATAGGCTTTTATGGCGCACTTGACCCGACAGAAGGTGGTGTGACGGCACGCTCTAATTTCAATGCACAATTGCTAACAACATTGAAGAATCACGATTTTATAAAAAATCAATTCTATTATACCAATTATAGTTTTGATTTGCATACCAATTTTACTTTTTATCTTGATGACCCCATCAATGGTGATCAAATCCGTCAGAAAGAAAATAGAAATCTAATTGGTTACAATGGGAGCTATAATCATATTAGTTATGCGGGAACTATGAAAATTACTACTGATGTGGGAATCAACTTTAGACTAGACAAAACTAATAATTCGGAGTTGTCTCATACCGTTGATCGTTTTACAGTAATCAATCCCATAAAGTTAGGAGATATTACCGAATTGAATGCTGCGGTTTATGTTAGTGAAACGTTTAAGTTTAATGAACAATGGACGTTAAATACAGGTTTGCGTTTTGATCAATTTTATGACCAATACAATAATAAATTGGCGTCTGATCCAATTTTGAATGGAATAGGCTTGTATAAAGCCAATGCCAATATATGGAGTCCAAAGTTGAGCGTCTATTATCATGCGAGCAAGAACACTCAATTATACATAGCTTCTGGTAAAGGGTTTCATTCAAACGACACCCGAGTTGTAGTAGCTACCGACGGAAAACAAATTCTGCCTCCAGCTTTTGGAGTTGATTTAGGAACTATTTTCAAACCTACTGAAAATTTATTAGTACATTTTGCTACTTGGTACATGGGATTAAAACAAGAATTTGTATATGCAGGTGATGGAGGTACAGTAGATATAACAGGTGCTACAAGAAGAATTGGCCTCGATGGATCTATTCGTTATGAACCGATAAAATCATGGTATGTAGATATCGATGTAAATTATGCACACGGTAGATATGTAAACGAACCCAAAGGACAGGATTATATCCCTTTAGCCCCAGTTTGGAGCGCAACGGGAGGTATTATGTATAAAAATCAGAAGGGATTTAATGGAGGATTACGCTACCGCTTTTTATCAGATCGTCCTGCTATTGAAGATTATTCACTAACCGCTCAAGGTTATTTTGTTACTGATGCCGTATTGAATTATTCGAAACCACGTTATGAAATTGGACTAAAATTAAATAATATTTTCAATACAAAATGGAAAGAAACACAATTTGCCACCGAAACTCGTCTGCAGAATGAAGCCAATTCCGTTACCGAAGTTTGCTTTACACCAGGAACTAAACTTTTGGCATTACTAGGTCTGACCTATTTCTTTAAATAAAATAAGGTCAAATTTTATATATTTGTTTTTCAATAATAGTTAAATCTATTACATCTAAATAGTATAAAAATGCAAAAACTAATCAACTCCGTAAAGGAATTTCATACCAGTTTCAAATTAGGTTATAGTGAAAACATGATAGCCAGTTTGGGTGAAAGTAAAAATCTACTTCGTTACAATTTGATGAAAGAAGAAAACGAAGAATATTTAGAGGCTGCTCAAAATGATGATATTGTTGAAATAGCTGATGCTTTGGGAGATATGCTTTACATTTTGTGCGGCACCATCATTGAACACGGATTACAACACAAAATAGAAGAAGTATTTGATGAAATTCAACGTAGTAATATGAGCAAGTTGGGCGAAGATGGACAACCTATCTACAGAGAAGATGGTAAAGTATTAAAAGGACCAAATTATTTCAAACCGAATTTTGAAAACATTTTGAAGTAAATCTGTTTAATCTCACAACATTTTTTGCATAAATACACTGTGTAACCATCGGTCAAACTTGAATCCCGATTCTTTTATGGTGCCTGCAATTTCAAATCCATATTTTTTATGAAAATCAATGCTGGCTTGGTTTTCAGAATCAATAACGCCAATCATGGTGTGTAATTTTTGAGCTTTCGCCAAATGAATAAGTTGCTCTAAAAGAAGTTTTCCAATGCCTTTGCCAATGTGTTTGGGATGGGCATAAACTGAATGTTCTACGGTAAATTTATACGCTTCACGAAATCGGAATTCACTGTAATAGCCAAAACCCACTACAATTTCATTTTCGATAGCAACAATTATTGGAAACCCTTTCTTCAGTTTATCCTCAAAAATCGCTGTTTGAATTTCTATATTTCGCGTTTCGTAATCATACAATGCCGTAGAATTTAGAATATTATAATTTATAATTTCTAAAATAGACGCCGCATCTTCAACTCGATAAGGTCTGATTTTGATTTCCATGTTTCAAAAATAGTGTTTTTTTGAACCATTAAGAAATAACTCAATTAACGTAACTTTACTAATGGTTTAATTTTTCATCCATAAATAACTTTGTAACTTTGTAAAAACTAAAAGCCTTTGAGTCTTTAAGCCTTTGTGGCATAATAATTAAAAAATGATTTACCCAAAAATACCTTTAGCACAATCTATTATCGAAATACTTCGCGCTAAAGAAATTACCAATATTGTCATTTCTCCCGGTTCACGAAACGCGCCTTTAACGATAGGTTTTGCAAGCCATCCCGATTTTAAATGTTATAGCATTGCAGACGAGCGTTCGGCGGCTTTTTTTGCCATAGGAATGGCGCAACAAATCAAGAAACCAGTCGCGGTAGTCTGTACTTCGGGTTCGGCATTGCTGAATTATTATCCGGCTTTTGCCGAAGCGTTTTACAGTCAGATTCCTTTTATAGTGATTTCTGCCGACCGGCCACAAAGCAAGATTGATATTGGCGACGGACAAACCATTCGACAAGAAAATGTATTTGCCAATCATTCGTTGTGCAATGCCAATCTAACAGAGGCTGCTTCTGATGATAATGATTTTTTAATCAACAAAGCCATCAATACGGCTTTCGCCAAAAAAGGGCCCGTACATATTAATGCGCCTTTTGAAGAACCTTTGTATGAAACGGTTTCCGAATTGACTGTTGATCCTAAAATTATTTCTTCGGTTACAACCGATTTTATTTTTGATGAACCGATTTCAGAATATGCCAACATTTGGAATACTTCCAAAAAGAAATTGGTTTTGGTTGGCGTAAACGAACCGAATGCCGTTGAACAAAAATTTTTAGACAAATTAGCGAATGATCCATCTGTGGTTGTGATGATTGAAACCGCTTCTAATTTACACCATCCTAAGTTCATCAATACTATTGATTCGATTATTACGCCTTTTATTCATGAAGATTTCCTTGAATTTCAACCCGAAATTTTAGTGACTTTTGGCGGCATGATTGTCTCTAAACGCATCAAAGCCTTTCTGCGAAATTACCAACCCAACCACCATTGGCATATCGACAATTTAAGAGCTTACGACACTTTTGGTTGTTTGACGAAGCATTTTGAAGCAACACCCAATTTGTTTTTTCAATCGTTTTTTATGTTCACAGAACCCGTTGAAAGTCATTACAATCAATGGGCTCAAGATGTGAAAGCACTGCGTCAGCGAAAGGGTTTGGAATATTTAGCTAAAATTCCGTTTACCGATTTTAAAGTTTTTGAAAAAGTCTTACCCGCTTTACCGAAGAATGCGCAATTGCAAATTAGCAATAGTTCGCCCATTCGTTATGCCCAATTGTTTGATATTGAAAAAAGTATCGAAGTGTTTAGCAATAGAGGGACCAGCGGTATAGACGGAAGTACTTCTACCGCTATCGGAGCGGCTGTAGGAAGCGAAAAACCAAACGTGTTTATTGCT
Organism: uncultured Flavobacterium sp.; assembly: GCA_964610785.1. Classification (GTDB taxonomy): domain Bacteria; phylum Bacteroidota; class Bacteroidia; order Flavobacteriales; family Flavobacteriaceae; genus Flavobacterium. The sequence goes on from CAZSZH010000012.1 coordinate 11,139, forward strand.
GGCGATATCGGATTTTTATACGATAGTAATGCCCTTTGGAACAATTACATTCCTAAAAATTTTAAAATTATCTTAATTAATAATGGAGGTGGAGGCATTTTTAGAATTCTTCCCGGTCATGATGAAACTCCAGTTTTTAATACGTTTTTTGAAACCGCACATTGTCTAACAGCTGAACATTTGTGTAAGATGTACAGATTGCACTATCTAACGGCAAGTAACGAAACTACTTTAGAGGAAAGTTTAAAAATTTTGTTCTCCAATGATGCCAAACCTACTTTGTTAGAAGTGTTTACGCCAACTTTAGAAAACGATAAGGTTTTGTTGCAGTATTTTAACGAGTTGGTATAATTTTTATTAATTTGGTGTCTGCCAAAACAAATTTGGATTGTTTGTTTTGTAATAAATAAAAGTAGTTCCTGTATCTTTATTTGTACCTTCTTTTTTTATCGGTTCTTGAGTGTCGTAATCTAAAGGTAGTAAATCTACAAAAACCATTGATTTTCCATTGAACCAAGTTTCAGAATTGTATTCGCTAACTAAAGGACATTCAAATCGATAGGTGTTTTTAGCCATATAATTAAACAAATATTCTGATTTTTTTACAGATTGTTTATGATTCCAATTGGCATCGGGATTGACTATAAGCGGACTATTATGAATTAATCGTTCTCGAACTTCTTCAATGCTTAATAATTCGCCATTTTCATTCATAACGTAAGCATCGTTGGTTGGATCCATCCATAACCATTTTTTTAAGTCATTGGAATAAACCATATTAATAACGTGACATTCATTGTCTTCATGGTCCTTTGGGAAACAAGTTACAAACCGTGATTTAAATCCTAACGATAAATAACATTCGTTTAAAACGGTTGCTAATCCCCTGCAATTGAGTCCGCGTTTGTCTTTTTTACAAACAGCAATCATGTTCATCGCATTCTTTACTTCGGGATTTGCATGTTGACCATCATGTGAAATTAAGTTATGAATCCAATGTAAAAGATTGATTATTTTTGAAACTTCATCGCCTTTTCCTGCAATAGAATCTAACCTAAACCCATTTCTAAGTGCAACTAAGTTAGAGTTATCTTTATCTTGATAGGTAAATTTTGGTATAGTTCTATTTTCTGACAGATTATATTTTGAGGCTTCTTTTAACGTTTCTAAAAAAGTTGGCTGGTATTTAATTTGCGTTAGTGCTTCTGTTTTTCCATTTAATAAGATGATAAAATCAAACTTCGTGGTTTTAGAAATTTCAACTGAAATAGAATCAATATCAGTGTAAAAGGTAACTTTCTTACCCAAAGAGGCAGTAATATAAACATCAGGTTTTACCTCTGGAGTTATTTTCCAGGTCCCTTTTTTAAAATTTTCACCATCTCTAATATCAACTGTATTTGAATTTGCTTTAATGGTTATTAATTTCGTTTGAGCTGTGACTAATTGTCCAATACTCACAATAAGGATTAAAAATTTTAACGTTGATTTCATTTTATTTCAATTAATTCTTTTATAACGTACGATTTTCTATTAAAGTATTTTCATTTTACATTAATCTGTTTTTTCCAATAATTCTTTCCATAAGCGCAAAAAATTTCTTCACCCGATTTTATTTTTCGAATCGCCTTCAAACAAACATTGTTATTTTCGTCTAATGTTATTGTAGCATTATTTTTAAAATCTGATTTCGAAAAACCACTGGCGTCATTAGCGTATTTTGCAAACCCATCGGTATTTCTACAATCTAAAATAGTTCCGTCTAAAAGATTCATAAAATAGGCATCAGCGCCATTTTGTATTCGAATTTCAGCTTCTGATGGGGATAAAACTTCGCCTTTAAACAATGCAACAATCTCCTCTTTATAAATACCAATCGCTGTAAACAAACCGTTTCCCGAATTGGGAAGCTGGGAGGTTTGAACATACAAATAATCCGATTCTTCCGCCTGAATTTTATTTTCGTTTTTTTCTAACATTACCGCTTTGTTGGTATTCAAATGTAATCAATTTAGCTACAAACCATCAATTCGCAATTTGTAATTCGCAATTCGTAATTGCTATTTTGTACCTTTGCATCAAATTCAAGAAAATGCTGAACATAGGTCAACACAATACACTTACCATTTTACGAGATACCAAAGTGGGATTATTTTTAGGAAACAGCAACGAAGAAGATGATGTTTTATTGCCCAACAAATACGTTCCAAAAGTATTTGAAATTGGCGAAGAAATTACTGTTTTTGTGTATCTTGACCACGAAGAACGTCCTGTTGCAACGACTTTAGTACCGTATATTTTTTTAAATGAATTTGCACTTTTGCGAGTGAATTACATCAACCAAGTTGGGGCATTTATGGATTGGGGCATGGAAAAAGACATTCTGGTTCCGTTTAAAGAGCAAGCGCGTCCTATGGAAAAAGGAAAACGCTACTTGGTGTATCTTTATATGGACGAAAAAACGAATAGGTTAGTGGCTTCCAGTAAAACCAATCAATTTTTAGATAATGAAAACATTACGGTTGAAAAAGGCGAAGAAGTCGATTTAATTATTTCCCACATAACTGATATCGGAATCAATGTGATAATCAATCAAAAACACAAAGGATTGATGTATAAAGATGAGGTTTATGACGATGCCATTCGAACCGGCGATAAAATGAAAGGGTATATAAAAACTATCCGTCCCGATGGGAAAATAGACGTTTCGTTACACAAACTAGGTTTTGAAAATATCGAGCCCAATTCGGAGATCATTATGAACGAATTAAGATCCAGTCGTGGATTCTTGCGTTTGAATGATAATTCCAATCCCGAAGATATCAAAACCGTACTAAAAATGAGTAAAAAGACCTTTAAAAAAGCCATCGGATTCTTATACAAAGAAAAGTTGATTGAAATTAAAGACGATGGGATTCATTTAGTAAAATAAAAGTTTTTCATTTATATACAAAAGTCGCTATTGGAGAAATTCGGTTGCGACTTTTTAATGTTAATTATTTCCTATAAATTATTTTTGATTGAATTTAAAGGATATATTTGTATATACAAATGTTGTTGCATTGGAACGAAAAGAATTTATAAAAACACTAATAGGAGGAGCATTTATGGCAGCACTACAGCCTTTATACAGTTGGACTAAAGATTTAAAAGAAGAAGATGTTAAATTACCGGTACTGTTTATAGGTCATGGTTCGCCAATGAATGGTATTGAAGATAATGAGTTTTCTAGAACTTGGACAAAGTTTGGAAAAGAAATTCCTAAACCCATAGCCGTTATAGTTATTTCTGCGCATTGGTTAACGAATGGAACACACATAACAGCTATGAAAAACCCAAAAACGATACACGATTTTGGTGGATTTCCGCAAGCACTTTTTGATGTAGAATATCCTGCTAAAGGAAGTCCGGCATTAGCCAAAGCAACCTCAGAATTGATTACATCAACAAAAGTTGGTTTGGATCACGATTGGGGTTTGGACCATGGCACTTGGACGGTGGTGCGTCATATGTACCCAAATGCTGATATTCCCGTATTGCAATTGAGTATCGATTACAACAAACCCGCACAATACCATTACGATTTGGCCAGACAATTGGCTTCGTTGCGAAAAAAAGGCGTGTTGATAATTGGAAGCGGTAATATGGTGCACAATCTTCGAATGGTCGCTTGGGACAAGTTACAAGAGCCCGAATACGGTTTTGATTGGGCCATCGAAATGAACTCTATTTTTAAAGAAAAAATCCAAGATAACGATTTTAAATCGCTAATTGAATATGAAAAGTTGGGAAGTGCAGCCAAATTAGCCATTCCAACACCAGACCATTATTATCCTTTGTTATACAGCATCGGTTTGCAAGACAGTAACGATGAGGTTAACTTCTTTAATGATAAGCCAGTTGGTGGTTCTTTAACCATGACTTCGGTTAAAATTGGATAATGACGTAGATTTTCTTCAAAAAGATGTAAATATTCCTTCTTGTATAGTTTTTATATACAACAAAAAACAACTAATTGATATGTAAATAACTTTATTTGCTTCAAATTAAAGTGTATTTATATGAAAAAATTATACTCATTGTTTTTTATTTTGGTCGTTACAGCAGTAAATGCGCAATTTAATTACCAATCAACAATTCGAAATAGTAGTGGTCAATTAGTAACCAATCAAATGATTTCCTTGCGATTTAGCATTAAAACAGGTTCACAAACAGGCGCTATTGTTTACAGTGAACTTCAACATCCGCTGACAGATAATCAAGGGAATATAACTGTTATTATCGGAAATGGAACTCCAATAGTTGGTTTGTTTTCACAAATAAATTGGACACAAGGTCTACATTATTTAACGGTTGAGTTTTTTACTGGAGCCACATCATGTCAATGGATAAATGTTGCTCCAAATTCAAATGGACAAATAGTTTCTTATTGTAACGGACAATATATTTATGGAGTTTGTAGCGCTTTTACAAATTTAGTGTGGTCCGATGAATTTACTGGTTCAGGTGCTATCGATACTAGTAAATGGTTTCAGCAAACTCAATTTATTGAACCAGGTGGTTGGTCAAATAACGAACAACAGCATTATACCAATCGTCAAGATAATTCATACGTTAGTAACGGAACTCTGAAAATCCTTGCCAAAAAAGAAACTTTTACCGACCAAGGTGTTACAAAACAATATACCTCTGCTAGGTTGAACTCCAAATTTGCATTTACGTTTGGTAGAGTTGAAGTACGAGCTAAGTTGGCAACGGGTGTTGGTACTTGGCCAGCAATTTGGATGTTAGGGAAAAATATTATTGAACCAGGTTCATATTGGACTGCAACTTCTGGTACAGTATATTGGCCTGCATGCGGAGAAGTTGATATTATGGAGCACTGGGGAAGTAATCAAAACTATGTGCAAAGTGCCTTGCACACTTCCTCAAGTTTCGGAAACACGGTAAATCTTGGAGGCCAAACGATTGCAACAGCTTCATCTGATTTTCATATTTATGTATTAGAATGGACTATTGATAAAATGGTTTTTAGCGTAGATGGAGTGGTACATTATACATACAATCCAGCTGTTAAAGATTCTAGCACATGGCCATTTAATGCACCTCAATATTTATTATTGAACGTTGCTATGGAGTCCAATGTAGATCCAAATTTTATACAAAGCGCTATGGAGGTAGATTATGTAAGAATCTATCAATAGAATTTTTTTTATTTACTATTTGAGGAGGTGTTTCATTTTGAAATAGCCTCTTTTTTATTTTTTCTATTTTGAGAACTTATTCATAAAAAACTTTCAGTTTATTTTATTTTAATAGGAATATTTTTTTAAAATATTTCGAATAAAATTATTAGTAATAGATTTTTTTTAGTTCTTTTTTTTAAGATTCATAATTTTTAGCCACAATAAATAAATATTTATTAGTTGAAAGAATATATAATTTCCTGTTGTTATTCAATAAATACCTTTACAATAACTTAACATTTGTGTCAATATTAAACTAAATTCCTTATTGATACTTTGTTTAAAGCATTATTTGAAAGTATAATTATAAATAATTAAAATGTATAGTTTTTGTATACGCAAACGTTTTCGATGATGCGTTTTAATTACATAAGTTTGACATTCAACTTTTAAACCATATTAATTATGAAGAAATTATTATTACTATTTTTCCTAATGACTATTTCGTTGGGATATTCGCAGGACCCCGCAACTGGTCCTACAAATCCCACAGCGAGAAATTCTTGGGATGTAAAATCCCTATATGGAAGTACTTACACAAATGAATCAGGTGTAAATTTTGACAGTTTCGGTGGATCAACTATTGTTGGTGATGTAACATTGGGAGATGGGAATGTTGTAAAAAAATACACTAACCACCTTTATTCAGGAATTCAAGCTAATGCTGGAGATCTTAATGTAACGTCAATGACAAAATTACACATTGATGTTTATTCACCAGGTTTTACATCATTCAGAATTAAATTAGAAGCTGTTAATGGCTCTAATGTTGAATTAGATGTTCCGGGTGCACATACACAAGGAGTATGGAATTCATTTGATTTAGATTTAAGCACCTATGCAAGTGTAGACTTAGCACATTTAAAATGGATAGTTCCAGTTAGTTACACTGGTGCAGGAGAGACATTATATATTGATAATGTTTACTTTTGGAGACCAGCAACGAGCTTGGCTTCACCTACAATAACAGGATTTAGTATCCCTTCAAGAGCAAATGGTTCAGCTCCATTCACAATTACTGCACCAACTAGTAATAGTTCAGGTGCTTTTACTTATTCTAGTAGTAATAGTAGTGTGGCTACAATATCTGGTAATACTATAACTATTGTTGGTTTAGGTCAAACTGTAATTACTGTAAATCAAGCGGCTACTGGTTCTTATAGTGCCGGAAGTACGACGGCTACTTTTGATGTAACTCCTCCAGCTGCTCCGAATCCCACTATTCCTTATAACAAACTTATTGCCTTGTATACAGATTCATACCAAACATACGATGTGTTTGCAACTGTAGATACTTATGCAACAAGTTGGTCTGCAGCAACTTTAACACCAATAGTCATTGGTACAAATAATACGCTTAAATACACTAATTTAAGTTATGTTGGTATTGAAGCTACAACTGCTCCAATTGATGCTACTTTAATGAATTTATTTCATGTTGATTTTTATACTACAAATATGACTACTTTCAGAGTGAAATTAGTCGATTTTGGTGCTGATGGTGCTTATGGTGGAGGTGATGATGTTCAACATGAAATTTCTTTAACTCCAACTTTAAATGGTTGGAATAGTGTAAATTTATTACTGTCAGACTTCACTGCTTTAACTACTAAAGCACACATAGCTCAAATAATTTTTTCAGGAAATCCTGCAGGTTCGGGAGTCGTTTATGTAGATAATATTTACTTTGGAAATCAAGCAATAACTGTTGCTCCAACATTAACTAACTTTTCAATTCCTGCCAAAGCTACGGGAAATGCAGATTTTACAATAACTGCGCCAACTAGTAATAGTTCAGGAGCATTTACTTATACAAGTAGTAATACTTCAGTTGCCACAATTAGCGGTAATACAATTCACATTGTTGGAGTTGGTACAAGCACAATAACTGCTACTCAAGCAGCTGCAGGAAGTTATTCACAAGGTACCATCACGGCTAGTTTTGTAGTTACGCTTCCACTTGCAACAGCACCAACTACGGCAGCACCAACACCTCCTGGAAGAAATGCATGGGATGTAAAAGCGGTTTACACTAGTGCTTATTCAAGTTCTGCTTTATCTGGAGTTGAATTATATCCAAACTGGGGACAAGGAACTACATTTACTGAAGTTCAACTTGGAACTAGTGCAGATAATACTATAAAATATACTAATTTAGACTACGAAGGATTAAATTTAGTTCCTAATGGAGATATTCCTGGTACAAGTGTTTTAGGAATGACTAAATTACACATAGATGTTTGGACTCCAAATGTTTCTCCTTTCTTGTTTTCTATTATTGATGCTACAGGTGAAAATAATGTAACATTAACCCCAACACTTTCTGGATGGAATAGTTTTGATATTACTTTAAGTACTGATTTTCCAGCAAGAAATTTAGCAACTGTAAGACAATTAAAATTTGAAAAACCAGGATTTGCTTATCATGCTGAAGTTAATTCAATTTATTTTGATAATATTTATTTTTGGAGACCAACAACAGCTCAGCCTGCTCCAACTTTAACAAATTTTACTGTACCAAATAAAGTTGTGGGTGATGCTTCTTTCACCATAACTGCTCCAACTAGCAACAGTACAGGATCTTTTTCTTACACAAGTAGCAATACTGCTGTAGCAACAGTTAGTGGTTCTACAATTACTGTTGTAGGTGCTGGAACATCTGTTATTACTGCTACTCAAGCTGCTGCTGGAGCCTATGGTTCTGGAGTAATTGCAACCACTATTACAGTTTCTTTCCCACCGCCAGCTACTGCTGCACCTACACCAACAGTACCTGTAGATAGAGTAATGTCTTTATACAGCGACGCATACACTAATGTTGCTGGAACGGATTGGGTACCGAATTGGGGACAGTTAACTCAGGCTTCTGAAATTCAAATTGCTGGAAATAATACTAGAAAATATGAATTAATGAATTATCAAGGAGTACAATTGGCTAATCCTATCGATGTTAGCAGTATGACTTCTTTACACGTTGATATCTACACTCCAAATTGTACCACTTTTGATGTGTTTTTAGTGAATCAAGCTCTTCCTGCTGGTCAAGTTGGTTTTAGCGGAGAACAATCATTCTCATTATCTCCAACGCAATCAGGATGGAATAGTTTTGACATTCCTTTATCTGCATACAATACACTTGAATTAAATCATATTCAACAACTTAAGTTTGTAGCTACTCCATCTGGAACTTCTACTGTTTATTTAGATAATATCTATTTTACAAGACCTACACCAATTAATGTAGCTCCTACAGTTAGTGATGTAACTTATTGTAAAGGTGCTACTGCTTCAGCATTAACAGCTGCAGGCTTTACAGGTAATGCTCTAAAATGGTATACGGTTACCACTAGTACAGCTACTCCACCTGTAAATACATATACATTAATTTCATTGGGTGCTCCAACGCCAGTAACAACTGCAATAGGTTCAAAAAAATATGCTGTTTCTCAAGTATTATCAAACGGGACTGAAAGTACAAAAGCAATAATTAATGTTAATGTGATTGCATTGCCTGTGATTACTACGGTAACTGTTGTAACTCCATTATCTCCACTCTTGACTGCTTGTTCAGGTTCTAATGTTTCATTATCATTGGCCGCCAATAGTGTTGGAAATATCCAATGGCAATCATCAAGTGATGGTTTAAGCTGGAATAATGTTGGAGCTATAATTCCTCAAGCATCAGTAGGAGCATTGAATCCTGTTAATTTATTTAATACAGGTGCATTGACTCAAACTACATGGTTTAGAGCGCAAACTTCAAATGTTGCTTGTTCTGTTCCATCTACAGCAATAAAGATCACAGTTAGTGCTACTGCATCAGCAGGTATAATATCAATTGATAATGCTTCGGTTTGTTCCGGTAGTGGATCAAATATTACTTTAACTAATTCAAATCCAGTTGGGGCAATAAAATGGTATAAATCTACCAATTATACTGCTACTACACCTACATGGACAGCAGTAGCAGCAAGTGCTACGGTTACTTCTACTTCATTAGCTACCGGAAACTTAGCATATGCAGCAGCTACACCAACAACATGGTATCAAGCGGTTGCTACAAATGGAGCTTGTAAAGATTACTCTAATGTAGTTTCAGTAACGGTATCAGCTCCTGTAACAGCTAAAGCAATTACAGCTGCTGTATCACCAGTTTGTTCTGGAAATGGAACGACATTAACATTAGCAACAGGTTCAGTAGGAAATGTTCAATGGCAGTCGTCTCCGGATAACAATGCATGGACTAATGTAGGTAGCTTAATTACTTCAACAACTGCAACTAATGCAGCACTTACTTTACCAACAGGAGCTTTAACAGCTAGTACATGGTATAGAGTGGTATTTAGTAATGGCGCTTGTTCAACAAACGGAACATCAATTCTAGTTACAGTAAGCCAACCAGCATCAGCAGGAAGTTTAGCAATCAATACCGCTACAGTTTGTTCAGGAAGTGGAGCAATTGTTACTTTAACAAATGCTTCTCCAGTTGGAACTATAACTTGGTTTAAATCTACCAATTATACTGCTACTACACCTACATGGACAGCAGTAGCAGCAAGTGCTACGGTTACTTCTACTTCATTAGCTACCGGAAACTTAGCATATGCAGCAGCTACACCAACAACATGGTATCAAGCGGTTGCTACAAATGGAGCTTGTAAAGATTACTCCAATGTAGTTTCAGTAACAGTATCATCTGCAGTAACGGTTAAAGCAATCACAGCTGCTTCGTCTACAGTTTGTTCAGGAACAGGAACGACATTAACATTAGCCACAGCTTCAGTAGGAAATGTTCAGTGGCAGTCGTCTTCGGATAACAGCACATGGACTACTTTGAGTTCTGTAGCAGGTACATCTCCATCAAACGGAGTACTTACTTTAGCAACAGGAAACCTTACCGCTAGTACATGGTATAGAGTAGTGTTTAGTAATGGAGCTTGTTCAACAAACGGAACATCAATTCTAGTTACAGTAAGCCAACTAGCATCAGCAGGAAGCTTGACAATTGATAACGCTACAGTTTGTTCTGGAAGCGGAGCGATTGTTACTTTAGCTAATGCAACTCCAGTTGGAACTATAGCTTGGTATAAATCTACCAACTATACTGCTACTACACCTACATGGACATTAGTACCAGCAAGTGCTACGGTTACTTCTACTTCATTAGCTACAGGAAACTTAACGTATGCAGCAGCTACACCAACAACATGGTATCAAGCGGTTGCTACAAATGGAGCTTGTAAAGATTACTCTAATGTAGTTTCAGTAACGGTAAGCCCAGCTGCAGTGGCTAAAACAATTACAGGAAATACTGGAACAACTTCAACAACTCCGGTGTCTATTTGTTCAAGTTCTACTAAATTGTTAACGTATACTACTGCTGGTTCAGTAGGAGCTATCCAATGGCAGTATTGTGTAAGTGCATTAGCACCAACAGCGAGTGCAGTATGGACTGATATTTTAGGAGCCAATGCTTCTACTTATAATGCACCAGCTGTAGGTCAAACAGGAAATGTTTGGTTTAGAGTTAAATTGACAAGTAGCCCATGTTCACTAGTTGCTTATACACCATCGGTTAATGTTTGGTTAAGTGCATGTACTGCAAGAACAGAAGTGAAAGAGGTATCAGCACCAGTTGCTGCATTTAGTGCAATAGCATATCCAAGTCCATTTACTGAAAACTTTACGCTAAACGTAACCACGCCAAGCGAAGATAAAGTACAAGTGATGGTATATGATATGATTGGTAAATTGGTTGACCAACGTGAAGTAAGCCCAACAGATGCGGCTACACTTGAAATTGGAGATCGTTTCCCATCTGGAGTATACAACGTAATTATAACTCAAGGTGATAACACTAAAACACTTCGTGTTATTAAAAGATAGGTTCTAACAGAATCTTGATAAATACTAAACCCCTCCACATTGTGGAGGGGTTTTTTATTGGTAAATTTTGGGGGATTATTTTTCCTTGTTAATTATTATAGATATTAGTTAAATTAGAGCGCCAATGTAGCATGTAATATTATATTTTTATTTGTAAAGAATGTTTATGTTTTAAATAAATTAGGCAGATTTGATTACTTTCGATCGCAAATATTTATATTTGTTTTGTTATTTAAACTAGTAGTATGAATTTAAAAAATGCACAATTAGAAGTTGACCATTGGATTAAAAATCATGGTGTTCGTTATTTTAATGAACTAACCAATATGGCACAACTTACCGAAGAAGTTGGTGAGGTAGCGCGCATCATTGCGAGACGCTATGGAGAACAATCTGAAAAAGAATCGGATAAAAACAAAGATTTGGGAGAAGAATTAGCTGATGTTGTCTTTGTGGTTTTATGTTTGGCAAATCAGACTGGGATTGACCTTCAACAAGCTTTTGATAAAAAAATGGATGTAAAAACTAATCGAGATCACGATCGCCATCATAATAATGAAAAGCTAAAATAAGCCATAAAATAAATTATTAGCTTTTTATCTTTAACCATCTTTATGAATATAGTTCTCAAAAAGTCATCCATCTACAAGCAACAGTCAACAATACAAATTACAGGCTCGAAATCAGAGACGAATCGATTGTTACTGCTTAAAGCTTTGTATCCAAATATTCTTTTGGAAAACGCATCCGTTTCTGACGACTCAGACGTAATGTTTGCTGCATTACATTCCAATTCTGATAAAATTGATATCCATCATGCAGGAACCGCTATGCGTTTTTTAACCTCTTATTTTGCTATTCAACAGGAAAGGGAAGTTTTTATCACAGGTTCTTCTAGAATGAAAGAACGTCCCATAAAGATTTTAGTGGAAGCATTAAGGCAACTTGGTGCAGATATTATTTATACTGAACAACTAGGTTTCCCCCCTCTAAAAATTTTTGGAAAAAAAATCACAAAGAATAAAGTAACAGTAGCAGCCAACGTGAGCAGCCAATATATTTCAGCCTTGTTATTAATCGCGCCTAAGTTAGAAAATGGATTGGAACTTTATCTCGAAGGATCTATAACTTCAATTCCCTACATAAAAATGACCTTGGGAATTCTTAATGACCTTGGAATTGATGCTTCATTTCAAAATAATTTAATAACAGTTAAGCCATACAACATAGTATCTAATCCTAATTTTATTATCGAAAGTGATTGGAGTTCTGCATCGTATTATTATTCAATTATTGCCTTATCTCCTTTAAATACAGAAATCTCATTGAGTAATTTTAAAGAAAATAGTTTGCAGGGGGATGCTGTTTTAAAAGATATCTATAAAAATTTTGGAGTGGAAACAACTTTTGTTACTAATGGAATTCGACTTAAAAAAACAGGAAGTAGCTGTCACAATATAGATTTTGACTTAAATTCTTCACCCGATATTGCACAAACCATAGTGGTTACTTGTTTAGGTCTTGGAGTTGAGTCTAATTTGAAAGGATTGCACACCTTAAGGATAAAAGAAACAAATCGTTTGGAGGCGCTTAAATTAGAATTAACCAAGCTTGGAGCTTCCGTTATTATTACAGAATCTACTTTGAAATTAGAATCTACTCGTAAATTAAAAACAAACGTCAGTATAAATACCTATCAAGATCATCGAATGGCGATGGCATTTGCTCCTTTAGCTCTTAAAGTTCCTTTAAAAATAAATGATTCCGAAGTTGTTTCTAAATCTTACCCAACTTTTTGGGAAGATTTGAAGTCAATTGGGTTTCAAATTTCTAATGAAACAACCCTCTAAAGTCGCAAGTTTATTTCGTTATCGAAAATAAACTACAAAAGACTTGACAACGCCTATCTCACCATCGTATATTTGCACGCCAGATTACTGATGCAAAAGTATTGCCGATTTGGCTTGTAGCTATTCTTAAACTTTTAAATTTTTTTTAATGAAATTATCTCATTTTCAATTCAACTTGCCTACTGAACTTTTAGCAGAATTTCCAGCCGAAAACCGTGATGAATCTCGTTTAATGGTTGTCGATAGAAAAAAAGGAACTATTGAACATAAATTGTTTAAGGATGTTATCGATTATTTTGGAGAAGGCGATGTAATGATACTGAACAATACTAAAGTTTTTCCTGCAAGAATGTACGGTAACAAAGAGAAGACAGGTGCTAGAATTGAAGTTTTTTTATTAAGAGAACTAAATTCAGAACAACGTCTTTGGGATGTTTTAGTAGATCCTGCGCGTAAAATTAGAATTGGAAATAAATTGTATTTTGGAGATGATGATTCATTAGTGGCTGAAGTAATCGACAACACGACTTCTAGAGGAAGAACTTTGCGTTTTCTTTATGATGGTTCTTATGATGAATTTCGAAATAAATTAACTGAACTTGGAGAAACTCCAATACCAAAATACATTAATCGTGAGGTAACACCAGAAGATGCAGAGCGTTATCAGACGATTTATGCGAAAGAAGAAGGGTCAGTAGCAGCACCAACGGCTGGTTTACATTTTTCTAAGCATCTTTTAAAACGATTAGAAATTAAGGGAGTTAACTTTGCCGAAGTAACGCTTCACGTAGGTTTAGGTACTTTCAATCCTGTAGAAGTAGAAGATTTATCCAAACATAAAATGGATTCTGAAGAATTGAAAATTGATCAAAAAGCATGTGACATTGTCAATACTGCTAAAGCAAACAAAAAAAGAGTTTGTTGTGTGGGTACAACCTCAATGCGTGCCATTGAAAGCTCGGTTTCTTCGCAGCGTACCTTAAATCCATTTGATGGATGGACGAATAAATTTATTTTTCCACCTCATGATTTTAGTATTGCCGATGCAATGATTACCAATTTTCATACTCCAAAATCAACTTTATTAATGATGATATCTGCTTTTTGTGGGCATGATTTAATGAAAAAAGCCTATGAAGAGGCTGTAAAAGAAAAATATAAATTCTATTCTTACGGTGATGCAATGCTCATTCTATAATTAGATAAATGTAATAGTTAACTAATAATCCCAGCAGTTCTGTTGGGATTCTTTAGTTTTAGTACTCAGGTTTAAAATTTATAACGTTATTCTATTCTCAGAATTCTTTTTCCTATTTTTACACCACTATTAAAGTTTCTACTATAAATCACTATGGATTAATATATAAAATACAACCATGAATTTTAAAAACACTCTAGAATATGCTCAAAGTCTTGATAACCAAGATGATTTACAAGAGTATAGAAAAGAATTTATCTTTCCGCAACATAATGGAAAAGATGTAATATATTTTACCGGAAATTCATTGGGACTTCAGCCCAAAAAAGCAAAAACGTATGTCGATGAAGTGATGAATGATTGGGCAAGTTTAGCGGTTGAAGGACATTTCTATGCCAACAAACCCTGGTGGGATTATCATGAAAGGTTTGCAGAACCATTAAGTAAAATTGTGGGAGCAAAACCAACAGAAGTTACTGTAATGAATACATTAACAATAAATCTTCACTTGTTGATGGTGTCCTTTTATAGGCCAACAAAAACCAGATATAAAATCATTTGTGAGGAAAAAGCATTTCCTTCTGATCAATATATGTTTCAAAGTCAAGTAGGTTTTCATGGTTATAAGCCCGAAGATGCTATAGTAGAAATAAAGCGAAGAGAAGGCGAGCACAATATTAGATTGGAAGATATTCTAGAAAAAATTGCAGAAGTAGGAGAGGAGTTAGCATTGATTTTATTTGGAGGTGTAAATTACTACACAGGTCAAGTTTTCGATATGAAGGCTATTACTGAAGCTGGACATAAAGTGGGAGCAGTTGTAGGATTTGATTTAGCGCATGCCGCAGGGAATATCCAATTAAATCTTCATGATTGGGAGGTAGATTTTGCAGCATGGTGTTCCTATAAATATATGAATTCAGG
This sequence comes from uncultured Flavobacterium sp., assembly GCA_964610785.1. Taxonomy (GTDB): domain Bacteria; phylum Bacteroidota; class Bacteroidia; order Flavobacteriales; family Flavobacteriaceae; genus Flavobacterium. The sequence goes on from CAZSZH010000012.1 coordinate 26,243, forward strand.
GCCTGGCAATGCCTCCGGTTGTTTTGTTCATAAAAAGCATCATCATGCTAATTTGCCCCGTTTTGCTGGCTGGTGGGGACACAATAAAGAGCGTCGATTTAAAATGGAACCTAATTTTGACCCTGTTCATGGAGCAGACGGTTGGCAGGTGAGTAATTTGCCTATCCTTTCTTTAGCACCTTATTTGGCCTCTGTTGAAATGTTTGCAGAAGTGGGCATGGAAAAGTTAATAGCCAAAAGAAATCAAATTACCGCCTATTTGGAATTTATCTTGCATGAAATAAATCAAGAAGTACAAGGAACTTTTGAAATAATTACACCGTCAAATCAAGGTGAAAGAGCTTGTCAACTATCTGTGTTTCTTCATGGAGAAGGCAGAAGTTTATTTGATTATTTAATGAAAAATGGTGTGATTACAGATTGGAGAGAGCCCAACGTGATTCGATTGGCTCCTGTGCCTTTATATACATCATATCAAGATATGTATCATTTTGGTCAAATATTAAAAGAAGGAATTTTATCACATAAATAATGTTTGTTATAAAGAACATTTAGTTGAAATTAATTTAAAATGAATAAAGAACAAATCATTGAAAATTTCGATCCAAGTCAGCCTGGACTAGCTGATGCCACTATTTTCGGCTTACCTTTTTCGGCTGAACAATCAGAAATTATTATTATTCCGGTTCCTTGGGAGGTTACGGTAAGTTATGGATCAGGAGCATCCAACGGTCCTGAAGCAGTGTTAGAAGCCTCATTTCAAGTTGATTTAAATCATCAAGATTTTCCTGATCTTTGGAAGTTAGGAATGTATTATGCTGAAATCCCGGAAACTTGGAAATCTAATTCTGATAAGTATAAAGCCATAGCACAACCTATTATTGAAGCATTGGAAGCAGGTCAAGACGTGTCTCAAATGCCAGAATTAAAATCCGATTTGGATTCAATTAATACAGTATGTCGCGAGTTGCATACCGAAGTGCAACAAGAAGTTTTACATTGGATCAGTAAGGGTAAAAAAGTAGTACTATTAGGAGGCGATCATTCTACACCGTTGGGTTATTATGAAGCTTTGGCCATTCAGCACGACAACTTTGGAATTCTGCATTTAGATGCGCACATGGATTTGCGAATTGCCTACGAAGGGTTTACGTATTCCCATGCGTCTATTATGTATAATGCGTTACAAATTCCCCAAATTAGCAAGATTGTTCAAGTGGGAATCCGTGATTTTTGCGAACAAGAAGTTAATGTAGTTCAAGCTGAAAATGGAAGAGTTTTGGTTCATACTGATTCGGATTTGAAAAAAGAAACGTTCGAAGGTAAAACATGGCAGCAGCAATGCCAAGCAATAATAGATTCATTACCGCAAAAGGTTTGTATCAGTTTTGACATTGATGGGATGTATCCTTGGTATTGTCCGAATACAGGCACCCCAGTACCAGGAGGTTTTTCGTTTGAACAAGCTACTTATTTATGTAACAAATTAGCCGAAAGTGGTAAAGAAATTATAGGTTTCGATTTAGTAGAAGTAGCACCTGGTGAAAATGATGATTGGGATGGCAATGTTGGCGCGCGATTGTTGTTTCACATGTGTGGTGTTTTAGCAAAAAATAATGGTTTGAACACAGGAACAAAAATTGAATTTCAAAGGAAGTAAAAGAATTAAATAGCGAAACCCTTTTAGAATAAATTGTTTTAAAAGGGTTTTGTTGCTAAATTAATGGTACATCATTCCATCTGATTTCTTTTCTTTGCCACCAAATTTTTCAAGTTTGTACGTTAACGAAAACATTAAATATCTTTTGAGAACCGTGTTTTCTTCCTCTCTAATAGACGTTGGGGTTATTGTTCGGGTAGTACTTTGATTTTGATTTAACAAGTCATATATTTTTACTTTAACCATAAATTTTTTCTCAAAAAAGCTATACGATAAACTTGTATTCCATAAAAAGTAGTCTTTTTTGAACCCGTCTGCAATATTTGAATTATAAGTATATCCAAAATCATTGCCAAACACCCATTTTTTTGGCCAGTAATTGGTCAATTGAAGGTTGAATTTGTGAGTAAACGACGAGGCCGTTCCTATAACATAGTTGGTATAAGTCGTTCTTGTATACGTGTAATTATAAGATGGGTTTATGGTCAAAAGTTCCCCATAATCATATGAAAAATTTACTCTTGGAGTAAATGTATAGGATTTTGCATTGTATAATTCTCCATCAGTAAATCCTTTGGAGAGTCCAAAGCTATTGCCCAATCGTGTTTCAATTCTAAATTTATGTGACTCCTTTTTGATTGATTTATTCCAATAAATTCCTGACCAAGAAGTATAAGTCCCTGCTACATTATCATAAGTGGTTGTTTGTTTTCTGTTGGCATCATAAGAAGACGAAGAAACAATTTGGTTATCATAAAAATTTCCTCCCATATACGTGCCATAACCACTGCGAGTAGCATAATCAAAGTCGCGATAAGAGAAATAAAAATTGTGGTATTTGTTTAATTCAAGATTTGGATTTCCAATAAAAGTATTTAATGGATTGGATAAATCCTCAATGGGAATTAGTTGTTTAGCATTTGGTACATCATATTCGTAATTATAGTTAACCCATATATTTTTTGTTTTGGTAAATTTATAGTTTCCGTAAGCATGTATATTAGGCGAAAGATAGGTTTTGTTCAATGTGGTATTTACATTCAAATAATCGGCATCATTGTTATAACGAATGATGTTTGTGCCCATTGTAAAATTTAAACTAAAAGTTTTTTTATTGAGATTTATGCTGGTGTTTGGAGTAAAAGTTCGTTCGAGAGAGTTATACGCATTGGTCAACACCGGATTCAAAATAGAATAAGATTGATTGGAACTGTCAAAATCACTAGAATCTTTATTACTGTTGTTTTGATTTAATTTATATTCTAAACCTAGTTTAACTTGAAGCGAGTCGGTTATTGGTTGCGTATATTCGAATTCGGTTCTGTAATTTGCTATAGTATTTTTGGATTTGTTGAACTGATTCCTGACGTCATCAGGTAAATTTCCTTGATAAAAATTGGTCGTCGATTTAGTATAGTTGGTATTAGTTGTGTTACCATTTTCATTTTCAAAAACCAAACTCAAATATTTCCCTTTTTTCTTAAATGAACGCGTAAATGACATAGTATTATTGAAGGTCGTTGCCTCATTATCATTGGTAGTATCCGAGTTACTCGTATTAAGCATGGTATTGGTTGCATCAAATGAAGATTGCGAGGCAGTATTAGAATTTTTAGTGTTCGATTTTGTAAAGCTGGGTTCGATTACTATTGAAGTTAATGAGTCTAATTTGTATTCAAAAACGGAACTCATATTGTGTGTGTATCTATTTTCGGAATAATTGGAGTTAGAATTTGTTGTAAAATTTCCCGTTGGTAGAAAAGTAATCAAATTGGTGCGATTCTCATTTTTGGTGTTAGCATCCGAATAAAAATAGCTCAATGAAGATTCCGTGTTTTTTGTCCATTCGTCTGAATAATTCAAACCAATCATGTCGGAACGAGTAATTCCACTTCCTCCTCCATATCTTCTTCCATTGATGCTAAATGAACCATCTGAATATGTATTCATACTTCTACTTCTTCCGCCATTCATATTGTCAAAAACTTCATCCATAGAAAAACCTATCGAATTGATATTGTTTGATGACGCAAGAGCACTGATTTTTCTTTTATTTTTGAAGTAGTTCATTAAAGTGCTGCTTTCATACCTTTCATTTGAACCAGAGCCCGCCATAACTTTACCAAAAAATCCTTTATTTTTATTTTCATCAATAGTTAGGTTTATACTTGCATTGTTAGAGCTAGAAGCAGCTCCTGTTTTTTCTTCTTTTTTAGTTTTTGTATCGGTAACTTGTACTTTTTTTATTAAATCCGAAGGTAAATTTTGTAAGGCTACTTTCCCATCTTTATCAAAGAATGGTTTTCCATTCACAAGAATCTGGTTCACTTCCTTACCATTTACCGTAATTTTTCCTTCCGAATCGATTTCTACTCCCGGAAGTTGCTTTAATAACGTTTCTACGTTGGCATCTGGTCGAACTTTAAAAGACGAGGCATTAAACTCTAAAGTATCCTTTTTTATTCTTATTGGTGGAGCTTCGCTTTTTATAACTATCTCATCAAGGTTTTTAATAGTTGGTTTCAAACTGATGATACTAAAATCTTGTGAATTATCAATTTTTTTTAGTTCAATCTTATAATCTTGATAACCAGTATACGATATTTTTAGAAAGACAGGAGTATTAATTTTTTTAATTTTTAAATCAAATTTACCTATTTTGTCGGTAATGGTGTATTCAAGTACGGTGGAATCTTTAACTGATGTAACATAAATTGTTGCGGTTTCAATGGGCATTTTTGTATTTTCGTCAATGATTTTTCCTTTTAAAGACAAAGTTGATTGAGAAAAGCTTGCAGAACAAATTAGTAATAATATCGAGTAAAATAACGTTTTTAGCATAATTGAAATGTAGGTAGATAATATAAAACTGCTAATTACTTAATTTATTATTGGGCGACATAATTTCTTGTAGCCTTTAACATAAAAAAAAATCGCCTAGAGATTTAGGCGATTTTGATTAGTAACTCTCAAAAAGCAATTTTTTTTTTAAAATTGAAAAGTCCGAGTTTTGTGATTATTTTTTGCTTAATATTTTTATAGAATCTGTAGCATAGGTATTTGTCGGATCTAATGCTAACGTTTTGTTAAAATAATCTATAGCTTTTGTTTTATCGGTATTTGCAAAAAAAGCAGCCATTGTATTGTATGCTTCTGTTATTTTAGCTTTATTCTTGGCGATTTCATCTGCTCCTTTCGGCAAAACCAAATCGACATATTTTTGATAATTAACCGCCATCACATCGTCATTTTCTAAGGTGTTGTTTATTCTTGCTTTATATAAATAAGCTTCTTGATAGGTCGCATTGCCGGTGATTACATTATCCATAGATTTATCGGCTTTGGCCAATGCTATTTTATCAATCACTTTGGCGTCTTTTCCTCGGTTTTCTGCCAATACAGAAAGGCCATAATATACATTGTCTTCTAAATAGTTTCTAGAATCTGGATTAGAAATCGCTAGTTCAAAAATTGGGCTGGCCACATTATATAGTTTTAGTGTAAAATATTTTTTACCAGTTTCATTAAGTCCATTAGCCATAGCAATATCCAAATCTAATGTTTTTTTCAAGTCGGCAATTCCATTAGCTAACATTGTTGCATCGACAGTTTTTCCATCAGCACCAACACATTTTCCAATTTTAGATAATCCTAAATAGAAATAATCTCCTGAGATAATTTTGTTATTTCCTTTCGTGGTATATTCGGTCAAAGCCGAAATAGTAGCATCATAATTTCCGTTTTGATAAGCAGAATATCCCAAATAACGTAAAATTCTCGGATTTACTTTATCCAGTTCTTTCATTTTATTAGCTTCAACCTCTAGACTTTTATAATCTTTAGCAAGAATTAAAAAATCTGCATGACGCATACGAGAAGTCAATGAATAATCAGTTAAACTCATGTATTTTTCATAATTGCTTAAGGCTTTAGCAATATTTTCTTTGTAGGTCGCAGGTTGATTATTTGCCCAATAATAATAAGTTTCTGCATATTCTCTATAAACAGGGCCATAATTTGGATTCAATGTAGCTACTTCGTCAAGGGATTTAATTGCTTCATTATAAGCTTTTGCACCTTTAAGGAGGACACCCAATTGCATTTTCGCTCTTATTAAAGTATTATCAGTGTTGTAAGCATCTCTATAGGAAGCATAAGCATCATTTTGATTTTTATCGCCATAAAAGGCATCACCAAGTGCTAGCTTGATATTAGCATCATTTGGATTAATCAATTGTGCTTTGTTTAACATAGTTATCGCTGCTTTATAATCAGGTTTAGAATTGTTCATGTAGGCTTTTGCAATATAAACATACTCTTCGATATCCTTCTTTTTAAGGTCTTTTATGACTTGATCAAACTTTGCTTGAGCGGCAGTTGTGTTTCCACCATCTAAATCTATTTGACCCAAACCAATTGTGTTAAACCGAGCACCATCATTAGCACTTAATCCTTTTTGAAAAGAGATTTTAGCCGAATCTTCGATACTTTGTTTTAAATATATAGTTCCCAATAAAAATGAGGCTTTCCCATTATTTGGATTGGTTTTAATAATGTTTTTAAGGATTGTTTTTGCTTTTTCAAATTGTTCTGCATCCAATGATTTCTTGGCCTGTTCAATATCTTGCGCATGTCCAATGGCAGTTGCAATTAAAAAAGTGATACTAAAAATCTTAAATTTGTTCATCTTGTTTGTATTTCTAATTATTTTCAATTTTTTTTCTAATTCTAATATTTCGGCTAGGTTCTCTCAAAGGAGCAATCCCAGATTTTAATATAATTCGTTGTCCAATTTCTCCTGCTATAAATGAGGAAAATCCCATTCCTAAACCGTCATATCCCTGACAATTTATAAGGTACAAAACACGTGCCAAAGGATATTTTTTATTTCCGATGTTTTCTTGGCTAGGATAGATGTATTCTTTAGAATGGGCTTCTCTTACACTTAAAACGGAAACGTTATCCACATATTTTGTCATTTCTTTTTTAGGTTGAAACAACCAATTTAATCCGACCACACCAATCATGCCCTCATTTTCTGCAACATACTTTATAACTTCATCATTGGTTTTAAATGAAAAAACATCTTTTTCTGGAATGGATTGGATGCCAGCTACTTCAGAAAAATATCGCACTGTACTCGAATTGGGATTGTCAAAAACCAATCCTTTTATTTTAGTTCGATTTCCTTTTAAAAAGTTAACTATTTCAGCCAAGTCTACTAAAGTATCTTTCGATTTTTTGTTTTTTATTAATGCAATGGCATCAATAGCAAATGGGGTTTGTCTTGGAACTATTTTCTTGTTTTTAAAAATAGTAATTTCTTCCTTATTTAATTTTCGGGATAACACAATTACTCCCGAGGTGTTTTTTGTCAACAACACAACGGCTTCTTTTTCGGATTGAGGAATTAATTTGATTTTAGCAACGTATTGATTTTCAAAAACAGCTACTTGATCTTCAATAATTGGAAGAAGTGTTTCGTCAACTAAAACAGAAGTACTTCCTGTTAAAATAGTTTCTTTATTTTTATTACCATTACACGCATATAATAGTATTAAAAATAAAGCTGTTAGAGCAACAAGAAATTTGAATCTAATTTTCATTTTCATCCTCTGTTTTTATCAAACGCCAGAACCTAAAAAAAGCATAGATTATGATTAAAAATCCAAAAGCGATTCTGTAGTTGGTTTGTTTTATTATTGGGAAGTTTTTCCAAAAGATAACCAACACTCCAAGTGTTAAATATATCATAAGGAACAAAACTCCTATAAATAGAAGAAATCGCTCTTTAAGCGATTTCTTCTTATAGTTTAAAATTAGTTGTTTTAACATTTTCTTATTCAGATGCTTTAGGAAAAACAATAGGCACTACATAAGTACATCTAACTTTTTTTCCATTTTGTTCAGCTGGAGACCACTTAAGAGCTCTTTTTAAAACTCTTTCAGCCTCTTTACCTGTACCGTAACCAATATCTTTTACTTTAATATCTGATACTGAACCATCTTTTTCAACTGTAAAAGTTACAAAGATCTTACCACCAGGAAAATTTTCATCACTTAATATTTCTTTATCAAAATTATCAGAAATGAACTTATAAAAGTTCTTTATTCCACCAGGATAACCAGGCTCAACTTGAACTCCTGCAGTAGAATACACAGTGTTGTCTTCTACTACTTCTTGGTGAGCAGGACCATTTCCAACGGGCTCAACAGTTAATGGTGCTGAATCATTTCCTTTAATGTTTTCTGCACCAAGTTTTTTATCTTTAATATCGTCCACTTTTGGTGGTTCTTCTGTTACTTCATTTGTTTTGGCCACAACGGGTTTCACAAATTTCACCTGATCTACCTTTGGTGGAGGTGGTGGAGGCGGAGGTATGTTTTCTTTTGGTTTTTCTTTAGGAGGTAATTTAACCGCAGTAATTTTTTCGTGCAAACCATCATCGCTTTTACTTGTAACGCTTCCAATGAAATCTAAAATCATTGGTGTAGCTACTGCAAGAGCAAAAACTACTGCGCCAATAGCTAATGCTTTGATATTGGTTTCGGTGTTTTTTTTACGCAAATCATAAGCGCCGTAAAGTTTGTTACGTCCCTCAAAAACGATGTCCAACCATTTTCTTCCTAATAGGTCTATTTTCATCTTTTTGTTATTTTATGAATACCAAATGAGGTATTATTTGTTAATTTCATCGGCTAATTTTTTTTCTTCGGGAGAAAAATCATTAACTATTGCATACGTTGGCACTTTGCAAATTGCCATTTCATCTAAAATATCAACTAAATTTTTGTAAGTTGATTTTTTAGTGGGTTTGATAATTACAATCAATCCTTTTTTAGGATCTCCAACTACCTCCGGAACAGATTTTACTCGGTCTAGTATTACTTTACGAATTCCATCGCTTTCATAACCAGTTGTTGTCGGTTTTCCATCTTTTTCTGGAGATTCTAAAAGACCATGAAACCATTTGATTTTATCATTGGCTCCAAGAATAACTGTTACAGTTCTTCTTTGGTCTGTCTTTACTTCAGTTTTCTTGTTATCATCTGGATTTTTATCAGGTAACCCCAAATCCATAGATTGAGGTTTCGATAATGAAGTAGTTAACATAAAGAATGTAATCAACAAGAATGCCAAATCTACCATGGCAGTAAGGTCAACTTTAGAGTTTTGCTTTTTACTTCTTACCTTGCCACCTTTGCCACCGCCACTATCGCCAGTATTTAATTCAGCCATTTTATATCTTTTTAAATAATTAGTGTATTATAAAAATCTTAATTTACCTTTGGTTTCGCACGTAAGCCTGTAACCAAATTAAAATTATTGATTTTTTGATCTTGTAAAATATCCATAATCTTGTGAATTTGTGGATATTGTTGTTTTGCATCGCCTTTAATAGCAAAGGCTAATTCTTTTCCATTTGGATGCAAATCTGCATTAGCTTGACGCGCTGTATAAATCCAATCTTTCAATTCATTATTTAACGAATCTAAAGGGACGCCGGGTTGTACACCAGTTTTATTTCTTTCTGTACTAGTCATTCCAATTACTTGTTTTAATCCTCCAATTGGAACGCCAAATTCATCAATTAATCTGAATTTTTCTGTTTCCTCTTTAGTGAACTTTACGCCGTGCATATTACCCATTAATTCAAGAGTTTTCTCACGAATATCTCTATCCTTCATTCCTAAAAACACTTTTTGTTCACCATTTGCATTACCAACGGTAATGGTGATTAAGCCTGTTTCTGGCAATTTAGTTTGGTTAGTTGACGCAGGTGTTTGAACAGGTAATGGCTCAGGCTGTTTTGCAGTAGCAGTCAAAATGAAGAATGTAAGCAAAAGAAAAGCTACATCACACATTGCTGTCATATCGATAGATGCTGCCTTTTTAGACATTTTTACTTTAGCCATCTTAATTTATTTGTTGTTTTTTTGAAAAATGAATTTCAAAAAAATTAATGATTATTTTAAACTTCCTTTAAATTTTCTATACGTATTAACAATTGCTGTACCAGCTTCATCAATAGAATACGTTAAGGTATCAATTTTAGAAGTAAACAAGTTGTACATGATGATTGCTAATGCAGAAGTAGAGATACCTGTTGCAGTGTTGATAAGTGCTTCAGAGATACCATTTGCAAGCATCGCTTGGTCTGGAGTTCCAGAAGAAGCCAAAGCACCAAACGCTTTAATCATACCTGTTACTGTTCCTAATAATCCTGCAAGAGTTCCTAAAGAAACTAATGTAGAAAGAATCGTCATGTGTTTTTCTAACATTGGCATTTCAAGAGAAGTAGCCTCTTCAATTTCTTTGTGAATCATTTCAGCAGCTTCTTCACTGTTGAATCCTTCTTTTTTAACATCTTGGTATTTAACTAAAGCGGCTCTAATAGCATTAGCTACTGAACCTTGCTGTTTGTCACAAGCAGTGATTGCATCTTCAATATTTCCAGTTGCAACACTTGTTTGAATATGTTTCATAAAAGCATCTAAATTTCCTTTACCAGAAGCTTTAGAGATAACAAAAAATCTTTCGAAAGAAAAAACGATTACCATTAATAAACAACCTAATAAAACCGGAACGATTGGTCCTCCTTTATATACCATTGCTAAATAATTTCCTGCTAAAGGATGTCCTGAATTATCTCCACCTTCAAAGTTAGAACCCGCACCCATGATGAATTTCCAAATTATGAAACCTACAAGAATACATGAAGCTATGATAATCCCTGTCATCATTCCGCCACCGTTTGAACCATTGTCTTTTTTTGCGTTTGCCATTTTTTAAAATTTTAATAGTTTTTAATAATTTATAGTTTTAGTTGTATTAAACTTAATTGAGCAAATTTAATTTTTTAGTTGAAATAAAAAAACTTTTTTTATTAATTATAACATTCTCTAAAAACTGAAATAATAATAAAATTTATTTTATTTTTTTTTTGCTTTTTTTTGCTGAAAATATAACAACTTTCCATTAATATTTCACAAACTTAAAATATGCCTAATTTTATAACGATGGTTTTACTTCCTTTATTGCCTTTTACATCAAAAAGTGTGCTTATTGATTGGTCAAATTTATTTTTATCTCAATTTTTATTTAAAAAAAGTATATTAACTACCCAAAAGAGCTATTTATTTAGGAATTACTGGTAAGTTTGTCTCATTCATAATCGAAGTGTCTCAAGATAAATTTAAACACTTTGTTTGTTATATCAAAAAGTTATAATATCAGTATGGTACTATTTAAAAAACAAATATGAAAAAATATGTAATCCAAAAAACGCCTTCTATCGTTCCGACGACCGATGGAAAATTAATTGAAGAACATCACGGAATTCCAACAACGGGTAATCATGACATTTCTATCGCGCACATGATTGCTCCGCCAAAATGGAGCGAACCTTTTCAAACACCGGAATTTGAAGAGTACACTTATATAATCTCAGGAAAAAAGCAATTTATAATAGATGAAGAGGTTGTAGTGTTAGCAGCGGGTCAGTCAATTAAAATTGAAGCCAACACAAGAGTTCAATATTCCAATCCATTCGACGAACCTTGCGAATACCTAGCGATTTGCAAACCAGCATTTGATTTTAATAAGGTGCATCGGGAGTAATATTCCAAATTTTATTTAGAATTCAATAACTCAATAATTCTATTTTCTACTTCTTCAGAATTCCAATGCTGTTCAATGTTTTCAATTTTCATGATTTCCTCCATAATTTCATTTTGAAAATCACCAACTGCCAAGGCTTCAGAATACGGATGTAAGCTAAAGGTTACACGGCTATACAACGGCATCCATTTGTCGGGATGTTTGTCGGAAAACCACTTTTCGATTTTCTTTTGCAAAAGAAATTTTTCATCTGCTGTTTTCGTGCTCATTTCTATAAAGTTTCTTCTCGAAAGTTCAGCAATAGCATCGGCATTAGGTTTACGTGATTTTTCATATTCTAAGAATATGGTTTTCCAATCGTCGCCGTATGCTGCAATCATTTCATTTAAAATGCTGATGTCTTCAAATCCTGCATTCATTCCGTGTCCATAAAATGGGACGATGGCATGTGCCGAATCGCCAATCAAAGCTACTTTGTCTTCAAAAGTCCAAGGATAACATTTCATTATTGCCAAGTAACTTGTCGGATTTTTGAAAAAATCTTTGACTAAATCCGGAATCACTGCGGCAGTATCGGGGAAATAAGTAGCAAAGAAAGCAACTAAACTTTCCTCATCTTTGAGTTGTTCAAATGAGTTTTCACCTTCAAACGGCATGAATAGTGAGCAAGTAAATGTTCCATCTAAATTGGATAACGCCATCAACATAAAATTACCTCTAGGCCATATATGAAGTGAGTTTTTGTCTAGTTTGTGAGTGCCATTTTTATTGGCGGGAATGTTCAGTTCTTTGTAACCAATTTTCATAAACTCTTGGGAGTAATCAAACATACTCTGACGTTGCATTCGGTGTCGAATTCTTGAAAAAGCACCATCTGCTCCAAAAACTTTATCATATTTTAAATCTTCCCATGCACCTTTTTCGGTTTCACCGATATGAAGCGTGGCTGAGGATAGCGTAACATCCCATATCTTTTGGTCGAAGAAAAATTCGACGCCGGCTTCTTCGGCAAGATCAATCATTCTTCGATTGAGTATGCCACGAGAAAGCGAGAAAATAGCTTCTCCTTCTTTTCCATAATATTGATAGTTGATGGTATCGTCTTGTGTATGAATAGCACGTTTGTCTACTGGAATTCCAATTTTTCGTATTTCATCACCCAAACCAACATCTTCCATGGCTTTCCAACCGCGATTAGACATGACTAAATTGATAGAACGACCCGAAAATTCGACAGTTCTAATATCTGAACTTCTATCATAAACATGAACGATATGTCCTAACTTTTTTAAGTAGATTGCCAATAACGTTCCCACTAATCCAGAACCTACGATAGCAATTTTTTGTGGAGTTTGCATTTAATTTGTGTAAAGCGGTTTTGCAAATTTATTGAATTTAACCACGAATTATAGGAATTCAATTAAATTATTTTGCGGAAAATTAACCTACAAATGTAAAAACAACTTATTTCTTGGGATTAAAAACCAATTTTGTGCCAGTCTTTACAATTTCGGCTTTGTTGAGTTTCATTTTTCGAAATTGTCCTTTGTTGTACATTTCAGATTGGTCTCGATAATGCATACTCATCGGATTGCCCGATTGCCCTGTGGGAAGAATGCTGACACTGTTTTCAATATCTGAAAAATCAATCACTCTTCGGGTGGAAGGCCCTCCTTTGATATCCCAATTTCCAGAATCTGAATACAGGAAAAGCTGATTATTGATGACTTCATTAGAACCACTCATAGCAAACGGACCCACATTAAAGAAGCTTCGCAAAGCAGCTATTTTTCCAATAGGATGTTGATGTTCTAAAGTATGAACCTTCTCCCAGTTCCACAGTTGTTGGTTTTTGCCTAATTGTTTTTCTAAACTTGCTATTGCTTCTCTAAACGATTTTGTTAGAATATCTTTTCGAGTTTCTTTTTTATCTTTGGTTTTAATATTATCCCACCAAATCGAAGCTTCATTTTTAATTTGCGCTTCAATCACTTGTTTCATAATATGCGTAGAAAGGAACGCTTTAAAGTTCTCGGCTCCCAATTCATCTTCAAAAGTGTTTTTCAAATAACAATAAATCCATTGGTTGTACATAGTCGGTGCAATATCCTCAAGGTTGTGCGATCCATTCCAATTTTTTAGCGTGGTTAATGCTTGCTTTTCCTCATCATTTAATTTCTTTTCGTCTAATGCTTTGGCTAAATTAGCAATAATAGTGGGTGCGGTTGATGAGGTGTTTTCATTAATCATCTTTTGTACATCAGTACTCGTCCAATTATTTTTTGGAGCTAACAATCCTTCAATTCTTGTAGCTCTATCTCTCGGTAGATAATAACCTGGATACAAATAACCGTCAATGGCTTCGGGCTGATTGTTGGACGAATAGACATAATTCCAAGGAGGATTTACAGCCGATGGATTTTTAGAAAAATCGAGGAACTCTTTCCGGTCGTCAATCCCATTGGTACCATTCAAAATGAAGTTTCCGTTCACCGATTTGTCCAACTTATATAATTTTCCAGAAGTTATCCAAGCTATATTGTTTTTGGCATCGCCATACATAATGTTAAGTCCGGGTGCTGCGATAAGCCCGATACTTTTATGAAATTCTTCCAGATTTTTTGAATGACTCAACGAATACACTGCATCCAATATTTGGTTCTTTTGTTGCGTATAGATCCAAGACATGGCGACAGGTTTTTTGGTAGTAAGGGTTGCCAGTAATCCATTCATTAAAGGGCCATGTATGGATTCTTTGATGTTGATAGTTACTTCAGCGCTATCTTTTACCTTAATGGTTTTTTTGCGAATAAAGTAATTTCTATAACCAGCATTCGTTTTGTATTGGTTGCTATTATTCGGATTTTCCTCTTCTCTAAATAAATCCAAATCATCGTTTTCAAACATGGTTAATCCATAAGCATAGCTGTGATTATGTCCTAACAAAGGAAACGGCGTTCCTGCGAGATAATATCCATAAATTTCATAATCGGGCGTGTTAAGGTGGGCTTCATACCAAGTGCAAGGTTGCGAAAACATAATATGGGGGTCATTCGCAAAAATTACCTTTCCGCTTTTGGTTTTTTGTCCACCAATCACCCAACTATTACTTCCTATAAAAGCGGCTACTGGTGAGTTGTCCATCAAGCTTGCAACCGATTTTGAAATTTCGGCATAGTCGTTTGGTTTTCCTGAATAATTTTTCAGTGGTGTAGTGTTTAGTGAGCCATCGATGCCAAAATCTTTAAGGTAATCCATTCCATATTGGTCACGAATATCCGTCAGTAAAGGATCGGTTTTTTGTGCCATCGCAAAACTAAAAGACATATACCCAAAGATATTATAAACATCCTTAATAGTAAATTTGGTTTTCTTCACCCCCACGAGTTGAAACTCAATAGGTGTTTTTCCGTTCTCAATAAACTGATTGATTCCGTCAATATATGCCATGGTCAATTGATAGGCTTGTGAAGTAGTATCCAATTGCGAAATTGCTTTGTCGGAGTTTTCATCAATTCCAATTCCGGCAAAAAACTTGTCGGTCGCAAGAGTTTTGGTCCCAAATAATTCTGATAATCTTCCGGGAGCAATACGTCGCATGAGTTCCATTTGCCACAAACGATCTTGTGCATGAACATAACCCAATGCCGTCATCGCATCTTTTTGAGTAGCAGCATAAATGTGTGGTACACCAAATTCATCAAAATACACCGTAGTTGATGCGCTGATGTTTTTTAGGTTTAATTCGCCTTCATATTTTGGTTTGGTAGAAAGTAAGTAACCATAAAGAGAGAAACTGATAACCGCTAGTGGTACTAAAAGTAGCAGTGTAATTTTCTTAAATAATTTCATTTTTGGTGGTTTGATTCTACAAAAATAATTAAAATGATTCTTCTTGATTTTATTATTTGTAGGATTTATTAAATTTGGTTTTGGTAAATTAGATTTAATTGAGTTATATTATAATATTAGTAGAGGCTAGCGATATTATAAATGTAGTAACTGTTGCAGTACATTTTTGATTACACTTTTTAAATAAAACTAAATATTAGAAAAGGCTTACCATTAATCAACAATATCGGCTATTGAAATATAAAAAACTTCTCTACAATCTTCATTCTGTCGCTGCTATATTATTCGTTTGCCAATTTACCGTCTTTAAATATGCCTCAAAATTTTGATTCAAAAGATCAAGAAGGATATATTGTCGGTGCCTTTTCGATATATAACCAAAAGCCAATATTTAATGCATATTCATTATTTTTCAAGCATATAGATTCTGTAGAAAGCAACAATATCAGAAATCGCATTTATATTGTTCCAGAACAAATCTTAAAAATGAAACTTCATCCAGATTTTTTTGATGAAAATAAAGCAGTTTATTATTTTGCTTATAAGCGACCAGCTGGATCATATAAATTTAATCTCATTAGTCTTTTTGAAAATGGAGGAATGTATCAAAGTGAAAAAACATTCCAGTAGACTTGCCTTTCGAAGTTAAATCTGGAATGATTACTTATGTAGGTGAAATAGAATTAAACTATAAAAAAAACAAAGTTGTTTTAAATGACAAGAAATCAAGAGACATTCCCAAATTAAAAGAAAAATTACCTACTATTGATTGGGATAAATTGGTAATCAAGAAATAAAAAACCTGTTGAGTGTAATTATTAAGATTACATTATATCAACAGGTTATATTATATGTTATGTAGTGTAGTTTAAAACAATCTTTTGTGAATAGGAAAGAATGTCTTACCAACTACCGCTAGCGCCACCACCAGAGAAGCCACCGCCACCAAAGCCGCCACCGAATCCACCGCCGTCAGAAGAACCGCCGCCGAATCCACCGCCTCCGCTGCCAAATCCTCTGCCAAGACTGCTCAAGATCAAAACATCCATCAATCCGCTTCCACCGCCACCGCCGCCATTTCTATTTCTGAAAATAATCATAACGACTAAAATCACAATAAATAGTATGAGTCCAAATGGAATATGACTTTCATGAGTTGCTTTGCGAGTTCCTTTATATTTTCCTTTAACTACTTCAATAATGGCATCGGCACCTTTGTCCAATCCGCTGTAGTACCTTCCCGCTTTAAATTGCGGAACAATTACATTTCGTATGATATCGCCACAGACGCCAGCTACCAATCGGTCTTCCAATCCATAACCCGGTCGAATACTTAATTTTCGGTCTTTTTTTGCCACTAAAATCATGACGCCGTTGTCTTCTTTGGCTTGTCCGATGCCCCATTTTTGTGCCCAATTGGTCGACAATACATCAATGTCCTCGTTTTTTAAGTCATCAATGGTTACCACCACAATTTGAGTGCTGGTAGAGTCCGAATAGCGAACGAGTTTTTGCTCTAATTGTTGTTTTTCAGATTCGTTCAATAATTTGGCATAGTCATACACCGAAGTTTGAAAACTTGGTTTGTCGGGAATCGTAAATTGCGCAAAAGAAGGTAAAAAGCTAAAAAGCACAATAAAGAAAAATAAGGCTCTATTAAAATTCGTAATTTGTAATTTGTAATTCGTAATTTTCATAGTGTTCCTTTTGATATTTCGTTCGAGAGTTCGTTTACATCATCTTCTTGATGCGGGAAGTAGATTTTTAACTGCTCTCCTGCTTTTAAGATTCCGTCTACTAGCGCTTGTTTGTTGTTGCCATTTTTAAAATGCTGTAGCATGATGTCTTTAGTGCTGTTCCAAAAATCGGCAGGTACTTTTTCATGAATCCCTTGGTCACCATAAATAGCAAATTGTTTGCTAGTAATAGCCACATAAATAATTACGCCATTGCGATCTTTGGTGTTTTCCATTTTTAAATTATGAAAAACTTCCACCGCTCTCTCGAAAGGAGCAATGGAAGTTTCTTTTTCTAAATGTACTCGAATTTCGCCCGAAGTATTTTCTTCTGCTAATCGAATGGCTTCGACTACTTCCGTTTCTTCGGCTTTAGATAAAAAGGTCTCTATTTTGGACATCTTATTTAGATTCTTTTTTGTCGAAATCAAACTTAACATCTGGAGCTTTTTCGGCACCTGCTACTGCTTGGAAGTAGGCTTTTTCTTTGTAGCTACCCAAGAAGAAACTTTGTGGCATCGCTAAAACATATCCATTGTACGCTTGAACCGATTCGTTGAAACGTGTTCTAGCAGTAAGAATTTGATTTTCTGTACTCGCTAATTCGTCTTGAAGTTTCAAGAAGTTTTCATTGGCTTTTAGTTCAGGATATCGTTCTACAGAAACTAATAATCGAGATAAGGTAGATGAAACTCCCGCTTGCGCTTGATTGAATTTCGCTAATTGATCTGGCGTAATATTTTTGGGATCAATAGTGATTGCCGTTGCTTTAGAACGCGCTTCGATTACCGCGGTTAATGTACCTTTTTCAAAATCGGCAGCACCTTGTACCGTTTTCACTAAATTTCCAATCAAGTCATTTCTTCTTTGATACGCAGTGTTTACATTTCCCCATTCTTTTTCAGTAGCTTGATTGAAGCGTAAAGCGTTATTTTTTACCCCCATCACATAGAAGGCAATAATTAATACTAATCCAATTCCGATAATCCAAGGTAAAAATTTTTTAAAATCCATGTTTATTTAATTTAAAGTTATTTATTGTTTTTAGTTTTATTTTAAACGATTCGTTTTCTTGCAGACAAAAGGTATACCAAACCTGCAACACTGCCAAAAAAGATAAATCCTACGGTCCACATAAATTTCTCTGAAACTTCTATCTTTTTTGATTTGGATACTTCGTAAATTCCAGCAATCAAAAAGATTAAATGAAATAATAATCCAACGATTATAGTCAAATGAGCATAAGGATAATGCTCGATTTTTAATAATGTTCCAATAATTACGGTCAAGAAACCAAAGATAAAACTGATTTGTAAAATTGATTTTGTTTCCATCTTTAAAGGTGATTTTTAATCTTCGTTAATTCGGCTTTAAGGCCTTCCAGCTTTGCTATTATTTCAAATTTATCCAACGTTTTTTTCTGTCCTTCTTTCAAATGTGTTTTAGCTCCTTCTAATGTAAAACCTCGTTCTTTAACAAGATGATAGATCAATTGCAAGTTTTTTACATCCTCTTGTGTGAACATACGGTTGCCTTTCGCATTTTTCTTTGGTTTTAGAATGTCAAATTCCTTATCCCAAAAACGGATGAGCGAAGCATTTACTTGAAAAGCATCAGCTACTTCGCCAATACTAAAATATAATTTGTCTTTTGATAATTCTATGTGCATAATGTTTACATTCCAAATTAATAAATTCTAAATTCCAATTTGATTTCTTGTTTTTAATTCACTTCAAAAATGCTTCGCCAGTCCAAGCAAAGCTCTCGGTTCAAATCTCAATTATCTTAAATCGTTAATCCAACGATTGGTTTTCTTGGTTTGCTATTTTTGAAATAGCGACATATTCTGCGGCCGAAATATTTCCGTAATAAAAATTAATAGGGTTGACAGCTTTCCCGTCTTTATGTACTTCATAATGACAATGTGGCGCTTCGCTTCTTCCCGTACTGCCAACATAACCTATTATGTCTCCTCGTTTTACCCGTTGCCCAGCACGCACTTTATATTTGCTTAAATGACCATACAAAGTTAGATAGCCATATCCATGATTGATTTCGATATGATTTCCATAACCCGATAAGGAATTATCGGCGTTTTTCACAATACCATCGCCTGTGGCAAAAATTGGCGTTCCCATTTTAGCCGTAAAGTCTATGCCTTCGTGCATTTTACGCGCTTTGGTAAAAGGGTCGGTTCGGTATCCAAAACCAGAAGCCATTCGTTTTAAATCTTCATTTTTAACAGGTTGAATGGCTGGAATGGCGGCTAGTAATTTGTCTTTTGCTTTTGCTAATTTCAATATTTCATCCAATGATTTCGATTGAATAGCCAATTCTTTGGTGATGATATCGACACGTTTCGAGGTACTAATGACCAAATCAGAATTGTTATATCCTTCTAGTTCTTTGTACCTGTTTTTGTTTATAAATCCCGCCTTCCTTGTTTCCGTAGGAACAGGAGCCGAGTTGAAATAGGTTCGATATAAATTATTATCACGGTCTTCCAAATTGGCAGCTACTTCATCAATATCTTCTAATTTCTTATTTAAAAGGGCATAGCTTAACTTCATATTCTCGATTTCACGCGCCTGAATTTTGTCTTTTGGCGTTTCAAAATAGGGAGTATTCATCAAAATAACGAAACACAAAAATCCAAATAATGCCGACGCCACCAAAAACAACAATGCATATCCAAACTTTTTCCTCTTTTGCGGACTGATAATTCGATAGGCTAAACTTTCTGGGTCGTAATAATACTTAACTTTCTTCGACATTTCTTAAATTATACTATTTTTGTGCTAATTTTTAAAACAACAATAGTTATACGAACAAATTTAATAAATGTTTCAATCTTTCCTATTTTTTAAGAGCGAAACTTTTAGCATCTTTGTAAACCATGTTCCTGCTTTTCGCTTTATTTTTTTTTTGTCACCCTGAGCGCAGTCGAAGGGCTTTCATTACAAAACAAAAAGATGTCGCTTCAATCAGGGCTAGTCGGTAAACCATAGTAAAAAAATATCATTTCAAAATATAATTTGTGTCAAATACATCGATAATGAAATCACAAGACATTCGTAAAGCATACCTTAATTTCTTTGAAAGTAAAGAACATTTAATTGTTCCATCGGCACCAATCGTTCTGAAGGACGATCCTACTTTGATGTTCAACAATTCGGGGATGGCGCAATTCAAAGAATACTTTTTAGGCAATGGAACTCCAAAAAGCAAACGTATAGCCGATACTCAAAAATGTCTTCGGGTATCTGGAAAGCACAACGATTTGGAAGATGTAGGTTTTGATACCTATCACCATACGATGTTTGAAATGCTAGGAAACTGGTCATTTGGTGATTACTTTAAAAAAGAAGCACTTGACTGGGCATGGGAATTTTTGACTGATGTATTGAAATTGGATAAAGACCGTTTGTATGTTTCTGTTTTTGAAGGCAATCCAGATGAGAATGTGCCTTTTGATCAAGAATCATGGGACATATGGAAACAATATGTTCCCGAAGATCGAATTATACTAGGGAACAAGAAAGATAACTTTTGGGAAATGGGCGATCAAGGTCCGTGTGGCCCCTGTTCGGAAATTCATATTGATTTAAGAACGGATGCTGAAAGAGCGGCGGTTTCGGGTCGTAGTTTGGTCAATGCTGACCACCCACAAGTAGTGGAAATTTGGAACAACGTATTCATGGAATTCAATCGTAAAGCCGATGGTTCTTTAGAAAAATTACCAGCACAGCACGTAGATACCGGAATGGGATTTGAGCGTTTGTGTATGGCATTACAAGGAAAAACATCCAATTATGATACCGATGTTTTTACACCACTTATTGAAAAAGTAGAGCAAATTACGGGATTAAAATACACTTCTAATGACGTTAAAAATATAAGTGAAGAACAAAACAAAACCAACATTGCTATCAGAGTAATTGTAGATCACGTTCGTGCTGTAGCTTTTGCTATTGCCGACGGACAATTACCATCCAATACGGGTGCAGGTTATGTCATTCGTAGAATTTTACGTCGAGCGATTCGATATGGATTTACCTTTTTGAATACCAAAGAGCCTTTTATCAATACATTGGTAGAAGTATTAGCGAATCAAATGGGCGAATTTTTCCCAGAAATCAAATCGCAACAACAACTGGTTACCAATGTAATTCGTGAAGAGGAAGCATCATTTTTGAGAACTTTAGATCAAGGCTTACAATTATTGGATAAAGTTGTTACAGAAACCAACGGAAGTGAAGTTTCTGGAGCTAAAGTTTTTGAGTTGTATGATACTTTTGGATTTCCAAAAGATTTAACAGCTTTGATTTTGAAAGAAAAAGGTTTTAGTTATAACGAAGCCGAATTTGAATCCGAATTACAAAAGCAAAAAGCACGTTCTCGGGCAGCCTCAGAAGTTTCAACAGAAGATTGGTCGGTTTTAATACCAGGAAACGTTGAGAAGTTCGTAGGATATGATCAAACCGAAAACGAAGTGAAAATCAGTCGTATTCGTAAAGTTGATTCCAAGAAAGATGGAATTTTATACCAAATCGTTCTAGATGCAACGCCGTTTTATCCAGAAGGTGGCGGTCAAGTTGGCGATAAAGGAATATTAGTTTCTGCTAACGAAACGATTGATATTATTGATACGAAGAAAGAAAATAATTTAATTCTACATTTTGCCCAACAACTTCCAGAGAATCTTGAAGCAAGTTTTGTAGCTAAGGTAAATACCGATTTACGAACTTCAACTTCTAAAAATCACTCGGCTACGCACTTAATGCATTTGGCATTGCGAACCATTTTAGGAACACATGTTGAACAAAAAGGAAGTTTGGTAAATCCGAATTACTTGCGTTTTGATTTCTCACATTTTTCTAAAGTTTCCGATGAAGAATTACGTGAAGTAGAAGCCAGCGTTAATGCTCAAATTGAAGCTCATTTGCAATTACAAGAATATCGAAATATTCCGATTAAAGAAGCTTTGGAAAAAGGTGCGATGGCATTATTTGGCGAGAAATATGGCGACAACGTTCGTATGATTGAATTTGGCGAAAGCAAGGAATTGTGTGGAGGAATTCATGTAAAAAACACCTCAGAGATTTGGCATTTTAAAATCATTTCGGAAGGAGCTGTTGCGGCAGGAATTCGTCGTATTGAGGCGATTACGGGTGATGCGGTTAAACAATTCTACCAAAATCAAGAAAGTACCTTAGCCGAAATCAAAGAAACGTTGAAAAATCCGAAAGATATTTTGAAATCGGTCACAACATTACAGGAAGATAATGCCAAATTGAAAAAACAAATTGAGCAATTGTTAAAAGAAAAAGTTGACAGATTGAAACATACGTTACTTTCAGAATTTCAAGAAATAAACGGCGTTAACTTTTTATCAAAACAAGTAGAATTGTCCATGAGTTCGACTAAAGATTTAGCTCAGGTATTAGGAAGTTCGCAACCAAATTCGTTTGTGTTTTTGGCTTCTGTTGAAGATGATATGCCGAATATTCACTGTTATATTTCAAAAGAAATAGTTGCAGAAAAATCATTAAATGCAGGAAATGTAATTAGAGAACTTGGAAAATACATTGACGGAAACGGCGGGGGACAGCCGTTTTTTGCTTCTGGAAAAGGTAAAAATGTAAATGGAATTGACGAGGCTTTGCAGAGAGTGATTGATTTTATAAAGTAATTTTTTATCAAATATATAGGAGCACAGATTTTAGAAATTTTTAAAATTTTTAGAATCTGTGTTCTTTTTTTTTTAAACAATTTTATTTACTTCCGCTCCCCAATCTGCTGTCTCCACATCGCATAATACAATCCTTTTTCTAAAAGTAACTCGTCATGCTTTCCTTGTTCGATGATTTTTCCTTGTTCTAATACAAAAATCTTATCGGCATGCATTACAGTCGATAATCGGTGAGCGATTAATACGGTAATTCTGTTGTTGTCTGAGATATTTCTGATAGTAGCATTAATTTCTTCCTCAGTAATAGAATCCAATGCCGAGGTCGCTTCATCAAAAATTAATAGATTGGGATTTCTCAATATTGCACGAGCAATAGATAACCGTTGTTTTTCGCCGCCCGAAACTTTGATGCCACCTTCACCAATAGTCGAATTCAATCCGTCTTCGGCACGTTTCAATAGGTTTTCACAACTGGCTCGTTTTAAAACATCATACAATTCTTCATCGGTGGCGGTTGGTTTTACAAATAGTAGATTTTCTCGAATTGTTCCTGAAAATAGTTGTGCATCCTGAGTTACAAATCCTAATTGTTTTCTCAAATCGAGTAAGTCAATTTTAGAAGATTCAATATTGTTATATAATACTTTTCCTTCTTCTGGTGGATATAAACCTACTAGTAATTTCACTAAAGTCGTTTTCCCTGAACCTGATGGACCAACAAAAGCAACGGTTTGTCCTTGATTAATTTCAAAATTAATGTTTTCAACGGCTTTATAATTGGCAGTTTTGTGCTGGAAACTTACATTTGAAAATAAAAGACTATGAATTGCCCCTACTTGCTCTGGGTTTTTCGGACGAAATTCTTTTGGAGCATTTAATAAAGTTTTAAAATTCTCCATAGACACTTTGGTTTCATTTAGTGCAATGATAAAATTTCCTAATTCTTGCAATGGCCCAAAAATAAAGAAGGTGAAAAACACCATGGTCAATAGATCTCCCACAATGATTTTGCCTCCAAAAAGGAAATAATACAATGTAAAAACTACACAAGTTCTTAAGAAATGTACCGTTGTACCTTGAATAAAACTCAAACTTCTAATGAAACGTATTTTTTCTAATTCTAATTGTAGGATTTTAAATGTATTGAGATTCAAACGCTTTTCTTCTTGATAAGTCAATCCTAAACTTTTAACTAACTCAATGTTTCGTAAGCTTTCGGTGGTTGAACCTGCCAGCGAATTGGTTTGGTTGACAATTTTACGCGAAACAATTTTTATTTTTTTACCCAAGTAAGAACTTATTAAAGCAATAATTGGCGCCGTGATTAAAAAAATAATAGAAATTCGGGAATCTATTCTGGACACATAAATGATTACGAATATGAATCCGATGATGGTTTGAAATATCAATGAGATGGAAAGTGTGATTAACTTCTCGGAATCTAAACGTACTTTTTGTAATTTGCTTAAGGTTTCGCCACTGCGTTGGTCTTCAAATTCTTCAAAAGGCAAGTCTAATGATTTTTTAATGCCATCTGTGTACATTTGAGCACCAGTGCGTTGAATGACGACATTGGTAAAATAATCTTGAAAATTTTTGGTGATTCTAGAAATCATGGCTGCACCTAGAGAAAGTCCGAGCCAAAACGCCACTGATTTTATAAAATCAAATTCTTTTCCTTTGTATTTAGCCATTCCAACACCACAGTCCTGCATAAGTTTTCCTGTGATTACCGAATCGGATAAACTGAAGCAAATGTTTATAGCAGCCATAATGAGTGCAAAAAACAAAAGCATTTTGTGTTTGATGATATAGGAATAGAGCAATTTCATAGTAGATTATTGTTATTAAAGAACTGCAAAAGTACTAAATAGATTGATAAAAGTACGAAAGGGTTTATTCGTGCGTTATGTAAGTAGAAAGTTCTGTATAACAGATATATTAGCCATACATCGGATATATTTTTTGGTTGTAATAGGATACTATACATTTACATACATTCAATAATTAGCCCCACTAAAAATGAATAATTTACAACACAACCTACGCCAAAGTTTGGTAAACTCTACCAATCCGTTGTTTTTAATTGCAATTATTTTTTTGCTTGCCCTTTCATCTTGTTCTAAAAGCGAAGATGCTGTTAGTCAGCCGAAATTACTATCAAAAATTGTTGAAGTTGCTACCGACAATTCTACTACAGCTACTACATTTACCTATGAAGGGACTAAAATTGTAAGCACGGATTCAGCTGATAAGCATGCAACTTATATTTACACTAATGATGTTATTACCCAAATTGTAATTTTGGATAAAGTTACTTTATTACAAAGTGTTTTGAATTACAGCTACACCAACGGAATGCTCGTAAAAGTTGTTTCTTCTGATCATTATGTAATGACTTTCACACATAATGAGGATGGTAGTGTTTCGTATGAAAAGCATACAATAGATTTAAATAACAATATTATAACGCTGTATAGCGGGAAGATGACTTTTCAAAATGGAAATCTAATAGAGGATGAGCGTACACTTGGAGGTACACCTGCTAATATCGTTTCTAAAAGTATTATGACTTATCAATACGATGCTAAAACAAATCCGATGCAGAATATTATTGGATATTCTAAATTGTTAGATACTTTCAAATCGATTTCAGCCAATAACGTAACCAAAACTCAAGTGGAATCAAGAATGGAATATTTAGATACGAACCAAATTTCCTCTTCCGATGTACTTTACGTTAGTGTTAATCAATATGATTCTGATGGTTATCCTGCGACCATTACTTCAGGAACGACTTTTTTTGGAGTTCAAAGCTCCAATCACATTAAGACACAACTATTTTACTAAAAGTTGTTTTAACAAAAACTTAGTTATTATTGGTTCCTTTATTTAAAGATGTTCATTTGTTCGTCATAGATAGGACTTTGAATATTTAAAAAATTCAAAACACTATGAAAAACATGGTGTTGTGTAACAACTTTATTGGATTTTAATTGCTTTGAACCATCAGATACCCATACTATAAATGGAATTTCATATTGTTCTTTTGGAGCAATGCTCAAAGGTAATCCATGCATATACAGATTTTTCTCTCCTAACGATTCTCCGTGGTCTGAAACAAAAAGCATCGTACTGTGAAATTCTTTCAACTCTTTCAACTCTGCAATTACTTTTGATAGTAAATAATCGGTATAGACGATAGTATTGTCGTATGCATTGATAAGTTCTGTATGGGAGCATTTTCCCAATTCAACACTGTTACAAACGGGTGTAAAAGTCTCAAATTGATGAGGATATTTCTGGCTATAAGTAGGGCCATGACTGGTGCTGGTGTGCAATACAACTAATATTTTATTTTTAGAACTAGCGTCTATTTGTTCTTTTAAACCCGACAACAGAATTTCATCATAATTACATCCTTCACCTTTACAATTGGGTTGTAACATTTCTCTATCCTGATACTTTTTGATGTGAACGGGCGGTTCTCCCCAATTAGTAGTTCTCCAAATCACATCAACATTGTTTCTATATAAATAATTTGGCAAAATTTCATATAAATCGCTCGTGTCTTTGTATTCTAAAATTCCTTTTACGCCCGCAGTAGTATACGTAGCGCAAGAAGTTGCATCAAAATGAAATACATTGGAAATTTTAGAAAGTATAGGATTGGTATTTTTGGCATATCCATACAACGAAAAATTTTCTTTCCGTGCTGATTCGCCTATGACTAAGACTACCACCGATTTTTGATTGTCTTTGATGGTAGCATTGGGCAATAAAATTTCTTTTTTATTTTTTTGATATTGGTGGGTGTAAAAAAGCGACAGATTTACCGAATACGACCAAGGCATAGCTAGTCCGCCCAATGTTTTGGAATTTTTATCAATCCACAACCAATTGCTGGCGTTAGCAAAAACTAACAGCAGAATGAATAACAGCGTAAGTGAAATGGTCCTTAAAAATTGCTTCCAAGGTACGGTGGTTATTTTAACTTTAATGGTATAAATACTCGGGAGAATGCCAAACAAAACAATATAAAGCACTAATTTTAAAGAAAAATAACTACTCGATTCGGAATATTTGGTATTTAAAACATTACCAATCATGCTTTCGTCAATGATCACACTGTAGGTATTTACAAAATAGACGGCTATGGCGTTGACAATAAAAAATAATACTAATAAAAATTTTCCGAGATAACGAGAAAGAGAGAAAATTAGGTAAAATACAAGCGCATTTAAAACCAACATTAAAATGATTAAACTCGTAATAATAGTAATGCCGTTAAAACTTTTATGGTCAAGGTTGTTGTAGACAAAAGTGAAAAAGGGGAGGTGAAAGAATAAAAAATTAAGACTACTCATTAAGATAACGAAATGAGTTATTTTTATATTACTTTTTAAGATACGCATACGTAAGTTGATAGAGTGAAACAATTAAACTGATTACTGCAAAATAGAATATAATCAAGTTTTCGACTATTATTTTATTGATTATGATGCCACCGCAAACCAAAAACAATAGAATAAAAACAGGAAAGTATTTTTTGTTCGCAATCCAAGACCAAATTTTATATTTACGGTTGATAAAAATACCAGCAAGCCCTGATATTGCTCCGATGCAACTTCCTGTGATAACATCGAGCGGATAATGTGCGCCCAAGCCTACACGAGTAAACACCAAAAGCAATCCGATACAAATTATAAAAACAGTCCATGCTATTTTAGAAAAAGTCTTTTTAGGCATTAAGGCAAACAATAACACGGTGAGCGCGGTAAAAAAAGTAATAGCATGTCCCGATGGCAAACTGTTATGACCTGTTAATGTTGGCCCGATGATGGTGAACGTCGTGTTATCAAAAGATGCTGCGGGTCTTGGCACTGAAAATAAGGCTTTTAATATATTCGAAAACACCGCCGACACTAATGAAGCCGAGAGTAAAGCTTCCCATAATTTGGGAGCGTGCATTAGGAAAATGGATAGTAATGATAAGAAAATCACCGCATCTCCAATTTGAGTAAGGTTGTAAATTGCCATTGGAAATTGAGAATACTCGGCATTAATTTGATAGAATAAATCTTTTTGAACGGCAATATATTGACTTATCGATATAGCATTATGATTGTAAAGAAAGCCCACAATGACCACTAAAAAAAATAAAGGAACAAAAAACAAATACAATTTTAATGAGGAAAAATTAGCAACAACCTTGGTATTTAAAGTGTCTTTTGTTTCTAAATTTGTGTTCATGTGTTTCTGTTTTATTTGCCAAAGATAAGATAAAGTGTTTTTTTACCTTCAAACAATAGTAAAACAAATCTAACAAAAAAATCACATGGGTATGATGTGATTATCCTTTTATTCTTTTTTAGAAGCTGGATTGCAGATTTGTGTCAGCGGTATTGAAAAGCTTTTTTTTTAGCAAATTCATTTTTTAACAATCAGTACTTAAGGCTATTATTAGCCTCACTTACAATGGTTTAAACTAAGGTAAGTTTTTATTTATTCTCAAAATTTATTTTTTGGAAGGGGTTGCGCAACAGCTACTGCTCTTTTGCTACATGTTTTGTAAAAATGGATTTTTAAAATCTGGATAGCTGTTTTCTAATTCTGAAATCTATATAGTATTATACTTTTCAATTAAACCTGTAAAATGGTCTATTTCAGCAATTTTCCTCCCCAGTTTTGTCAACAATATCGTGTATGATCTTGTCTAGTTTTTCGGTTGATTCTGTTAAGTAATTGATGATTTTACTATTCTCATCATTTTCTTCTAAATTGAGGTTGCTTTTAAGTAAGTTTACTAATCCCATAATGTTAGAAAGTGGTGATCGTAATATGTGCGACTGCGTCCAAGCTATGTCTTGTAGTTTTTTATTCTGAATTTCAATTTTATGTAATCGGTCTAGTGTTTCAGTCAAATCAATCATAGCGGCCAATCCTCTTATTGGTTTGCCATTTTCATCTCGTATAATAATTCCTTTGTGTTGTACAAAAGCGATGTCTCGATTTGCTTTTAAGAATCTGAATTCAGAGTTAAAGTGTTCTTTTGTTGGGTCTTCGAGCATGTTATTTAAATCTTCCAAAACTTTTTCTCGATCGTCGGGATGGATATTATTTGACCATAAATAATTGTCGTAAACATCAAGGTTATATCCATATATAGTGTGAAACCCCTCTCCCCAAATTACGGTATCTCTTTTAATGTCCCAATCAATAATCGCCTCAACTGTCGCTTTTGCAATTATTTTAAAGCGTTCGTTGCTTTCTATAATTTCTTGTTCATATAATTTTCTTTTAGTAATGTCTATCACAATTCCATCCAACTTTATAGGATTTCCATTACTGTCTGTAATAAGATTGATACGCTCGAGTACCCATTTGGTCTTTCCCGAAGGTGTTATAATTTTTCGTTCATTTTCTTTTACAATGTTGTCTTCAAAATGACTCTGAAAATTCGGTACAAACTCCAATTGATCATCAGGGTGAAAACAATTCTTAATGTTCTCTAATGTTAGTTCAAACGATTCAGGATTGACTTCAAAAATCTTGTATACTTCGTCCGACCATTGAATTTTTGATTCTATCAAATCGTTAGTCCAGTAACCTAAATTTGCAATTTCACTAGCCAATTGTAATTTAGAATTTATTTCGGTAAGTTTATCTCGTGCTTCAATTTCGTTGGTGATATCCATACAAGTAATTAATCGTGCTTTTTTTCCTTCAAATGTGATGAATTTACCTTTGGTTCTTACATAAATAATTTCTTTATTTTTCTTACTATGTCGTAAGATTCGGTTTTGTTCGTCTAATCCTTTTTCAAAAGTATTCCGCAATGTTTCCTCAAGAATTGAAATATCCTCTTTAGGTCTTATATCTTTTAATGTTAAGGATAAAAACTCCTCTTTAGTATAACCATAGGTATCGCAAGCAGCATCGTTTACTAATAAAAATTGAAGTGTTTTTATATCAAAGATCCATTTAGGTAGTGGACTATGGTTGAATAACGACATGTATTCGTCGTGTGATTTTTCTATTTGTTGCGCTCCATTTTGTTTTAAATCAATTATTTGTTTATCGTATGACGATGTTGTGTCGATATTTTTTTTGACAACAATATAAAGAAATAAAGCAGTAATTAAAATAAATGCAATGCCTTTGTAGCTCTGAATTTCTGACATTAATTCTACATCTGTAACTAGTTTTCTCACGAAATAATCTGAAGTATATATGTAGATGGTGCTAAAAATAATGTATAAAAATACAATTTTAAAAGAAGAGAGTTTACTCGAACTTATTATTTTATGTTTCATAGCATCCGAGTTTATTTTTTACTGTAGTAAAGTTATCATTTATTTTTGGCTAAACAAATGTTAAATTAAATATAATCGATGAAATTAGCATAAGTGAAGATGAGATGATGATTAAATAATTCCTATTTCTTTATACTTTTAATATTTTAAGGCCCGAATATGGATGATGCTGATGCCGGTTGTATTACCAACATGTGATTGGTAAGATACTAAAATTTATGTGATTAGCTCACCTAAGTTTACTTTTATACTTAAGACTTCTTATTGCGTTAATAAATTTTTTTATTCCAGTAGATTTATTGTTTACAACGGGAGATCTATTTTCTTTTTTTGATTTATAGTCTTTATTAAATACATTTGCTGACCTTAATTAAATTATGCAATTCACCACCAAAATACCAATTACTAAATCCGATCATCCAGTCGATTATTCGTCTAAAATTCTATTATTGGGTTCTTGTTTTTCGGAAAATATTGGAGCAAAATTTGCGTATTATAAATTTCAAGCAACCAGTAATCCGTTTGGAATTATTTTTAATCCGTTTTCGATTGATAAAATAATATCAAGAATTGTAAATAAAAATTTTTTTACTGAAAAAGACATCTTTTTTCATAACGAACGGTGGCATTGTTTTGAGGTTCATTCGGAGTGGAGTAATGAAAATAAAAAAGCATTTATTCAAAATCTAAATGAAATTCTCTCCTTAACTCATTCTCAAATTAGCGCATTAACACATTGTATTATTACGTATGGTACCTCATGGGTGTATCGATTAAAATCCAGTAATGAGGTGGTTGCCAATTGCCATAAAATGTCACAAAGTCAATTTGATAAAGAAATCTTATCAGTAGAGGTTATTGAAAAATCAATCAAGAACACGGTTGATTTAATTCGTAAAATAAATCCGAATTGTCATGTGATGTTTACCGTTTCTCCAGTGCGCCACCTTAAAGATGGTTTTGTAGAAAACCAACAAAGCAAAGCCCATTTACTAACCGCAATACACGCAACTCATAACTCACAATTCATAACTCATAACTATTTCCCTTCCTACGAAATCATGATGGATGAATTGCGTGATTATCGTTTTTATGCCGAAGACATGTTGCACCCAAATCAAGTAGCAATCGATTACATTTGGCAACGATTTTGCGAAAGCACCATAGCCGAAGCAAGTTATAACACCATGGAGACTGTTGCCGCCATTCAAAAAGGATGGGCGCATAGACCTTTCAATCCAAATTCGGAGCGACATCAGCAGTTTTTGGATACCTTACATCAAAAGATAGTACAATTGCAAGAGGAATATCCTTTTATTAAGTTCTAGTTACAACTTTTTTTGCAAACTAGCCCAACCGCCACCATTTATAACCTCAATTCCATTACTTTTTAGAATAGTAGTCGCTTGAGAGCTTCTCATGCCACTAGCACAACAAGCAATAACTGGTTTGTTCATTTTTTTTATACTTTCAATTTGATTACCAATAGTGTTCAGCGGAATATTTTTCGAACCTTTAATATGACCACCTTGAAATTCTCCTGATGTTCTCACATCTATTATAACTGCTCCTTTTTCAACAAAATCTTTAATATTTTCCGATTTTCCACTAAATCCCAGTATACTTAATAATCCCATAGTTGTAATTTTTTTAAATTTCTCCAATCTGTGTTCTGAAAAAAATTAAGAACAGCGCAAAACTAATCTATTCTCAAATGCAATTTTGTAACAAAAGTTACCCAAGTCAAAATATTCTTTATATTTGACATCAATGAAGATTACCGATAGAAAAACCGAAATTATAAATGTAGCTGCCAAACTTTTTAAAGAGAAAGGATACAGCGCTGTCACGATGCGCGATATCGCTCAAGCCATGGATATCAAAGCCGCAAGTTTATACAATCACATCAAATCCAAACAAGAAATTCTAGTTTTAATCATCATCGAAATTGCCGAAGAATTTACTTCCGTAATAGATGATATCCTTGCTTCGAATGATACTACAATCCAAAAAATCGAACGCGTAATTCAACTTCACATCGATATTACATTAAGAAATTCAGATGCATTAGCTTGCCTAAATAATGATTGGATGCACTTAACCGACGATGATTTAATTTATTTCATCAAAATGCGAAACGACTACGAAGAAAGTTTCCGACAAATAATCAAAACCGGAATAGCAAACGGCGAAATAAAAAACCTAAACATCGAAGTCATTATTTTCTCAACGCTATCAACATTACGAACACTATACCTTTGGTACGGAAAGAAAAAAACAATAAACCCCGAAGTCTTAAAAGCAACCATGATTCAAGTTTTATTAAAAGGAATTGTATAAAAAAAACAAGAAAACTTTGCGTCTCTGCGTCTTTGCGAGAAATAGAAAAATAGGTAAAGCAAAAAAAATATAACGTTTTCGTAACATATTAATTTTTTCACTAAATTTGCATATCAAACTAACAAGTGTTAGTTAAAAATATTCTGTAGGTTATGTCAAAATTTCACAGCATAAAAATTGCCGATACACTAAAATTCAAAACTCCGAAAGGCAAAATTG
>CAZSZH010000013.1:0-56689 GCA_964610785.1 uncultured Flavobacterium sp.
AAGTAGCTTTTGATGAATTCCAAACTGCTTGTTCTGCTGCTTGCTCAACAGGTGCTATGGTATTTGGAGATGTGAACAATAAAGAAAGTCAAGTAGCCAAGTTGGCTCAAGATAAGAGAATGTACCACTTATTAGAAAGTGTGGGTACAAAACCTAATGTGTTTTATCACGTTAAAGTTAGAAATACGTAGTATAATAATTAATTAAGAAATAAAGGATTATGTCGTCTCATTACGAAGCACCCATTAGAAAACCATTAGTTATAGGTGATAAAAGTTATCACGATGTGACTGTCGATGTTGCTGCGCCTGTAGAAGGAAGAGCAAACAAGCAATGGTGGACCGTTTTTTCAATCGCATTAGCAGCTTTCCTTTGGGGAGTAGGATGTATCATCTATACCATTTCTACCGGTATTGGTTCTTGGGGACTAAATAAAACGGTAGGTTGGGCATGGGATATTACTAACTTCGTTTGGTGGGTTGGTATAGGTCACGCAGGAACATTAATCTCTGCAGTACTTTTACTTTTCCGTCAGCGATGGAGAATGGCCATTAACCGTTCGGCTGAAGCGATGACAATTTTCTCTGTTGTTCAAGCTGGATTATTCCCAATCATTCACATGGGACGTCCATGGTTGGCTTATTGGGTTGTGCCTATTCCCAACCAATTTGGTTCATTGTGGGTAAACTTTAATTCGCCACTTCTTTGGGACGTATTTGCAATCTCAACATATCTTTCCGTTTCATTAGTGTTTTGGTGGACCGGTTTACTTCCTGATTTCGCAATGTTACGAGATAGAGCAGTTACGCCTTTCACAAAAAGAGTATATTCTATATTAAGTTTTGGATGGAGCGGAAGAGCAAAAGATTGGCAACGATTTGAAGAAGTTTCATTGGTACTTGCAGGTTTAGCAACTCCCTTAGTACTTTCTGTACACACCATCGTATCGTTTGACTTTGCTACTTCAGTGATTCCAGGATGGCATACTACAATATTCCCACCATACTTCGTTGCTGGTGCAGTATTTTCTGGATTTGCTATGGTAAACACGCTGTTGATTATCATGAGAAAAGTATCTAATCTTGAAGCTTATATCACTATTCAGCACATCGAATTGATGAATATTGTAATCATGATTACAGGTTCTATTGTGGGTGTTGCCTACATAACGGAATTATTTGTAGCATGGTACTCGGGAGTAGAATATGAACAATATGCCTTCTTAAATAGAGCCACAGGTCCTTATTGGTGGGCTTATTGGTCAATGATGACTTGTAACGTGTTTTCTCCACAATTCATGTGGTCTAAAAAATTAAGAACAAGTATCATGTTCTCTTTCATCATCTCTATTGTGGTAAATATTGGTATGTGGTTCGAGCGTTTTGTAATCATCGTTACCTCATTGCACAGAGATTACCTTCCTTCTTCTTGGACGATGTTCTCTCCTACCTTTATTGATATTGGAATTTTCACTGGAACTATAGGATTCTTCTTTGTTTTATTCTTATTATATGCTAGAACATTCCCAGTAATTGCTCAAGCAGAGGTTAAAACAATCTTGAAATCTTCTGGAGAAAATTACAAAAGAGCAAGAGAAAAAGAAGGTCATAATCATTCAGAAAAACATTAGTATTTATCATGAGTAATAAAGTAATACACGCGATATACAATGATGATGATATTTTAATGGATGCTGTAAAGCAAACCAGAAAGGCGCATCATCATATTGAAGAAGTTTATACTCCTTTCCCAGTTCACGGATTGGATAAAGCCATGGGATTACCATCAACAAGATTGGCTATTTGTGCTTTCATCTACGGATGTATTGGACTCTCAGTAGCCACAACCATGATGGATTATATTATGATTCAAGATTGGCCTCAAGATATTGGCGGAAAACCAAGCATGAGTTATATCCAAAATATGCCAGCGTTTGTGCCGGTAATGTTTGAAATGACGGTATTTTTTGCCGCTCACTTAATGGTAATAACTTTTTATATGAGAAGCAAATTATGGCCATTTAAACAAGCAGAAAATCCAGATGTAAGAACCACTGATGATCATTTCTTGATGGAAGTAGCTGTAAACAATAATGAAGAAGAATTAACATCATTCTTCAAAAATACAGGTGCAGTTGAAGTTAAAGTAATCGAAAAGCACTAGACACAGATGAAAAGTATATTTAAAATAACAGTTGTATTAGGGATATTGATTTCTCTTTCCTCTTGTAAGGATAATAACTATCCTAATTATCAATATATGCCTAATATGTATGAATCGGTTGCCTATGAAACCTATTCAGAATCTTCAGCTTTTAATTCTGTAAACGGATTACAAGGAAAAGAAGGTCAACTACCTCCAGCTGGAACGGTTAAAAGAGGTTATGTACCTTACGAATTTGCTAATTCAACGGAAGGTTATGAGGCTGCCAAATTAAATTCAAAATCTCCATTAGACCCAGCTACTATAGATATGAAAAAAGCGCAAGAGCTTTACGAAATATACTGTGCTATCTGTCATGGAAATGAAGGTAACGGAAAAGGGCGTTTAGTAACTCAAGGTAAATTTTTGGGAGTTCCTAACTACAAAGACAGACAAATTACGGAGGGAAGCATCAACCACGTTATCAATTATGGTATTAATTCAATGGGGTCTTACGCCAATCAATTAAACCAACAAGAACGATGGATGGTTGCGGCTTACGTAATGAAGTTAAGAGGTCAATAATAAATAGAACAAACAGATTCTTATAGATATGTATACATTTTCAAAAAAATTAAAAACCACAGCACTTATTCTAATTATTTTAGGATTGGTTGGAATCGTGTATGGTTTTTTGTCTACTCCCAAAACGATAGAAGAAGTAGAAAAAATAGTTGCTGAAAGTCATCATGAAGGACATAATACTGAAGCTAAAGAAATAGCACATGCTGTAGCGAAGCCTTCAGAAGAAACAAAAGCTGAAATAGTTGTAAAAGATTCAACTGCAACAGCGATAGATACTCTAAAAGAAGCAAGTCCAGCTGTATCAAAGTTAACATCGACCAAAGAAGAAAAAGTTGACGAAGCAAAAGAACATAAAGAACATCTCCAACATGTTTTTCATCAATTACAAAACAAACCATGGTCTGCGTTGTATGTAGCCTGTATATTCTTTATGTTAATTTCCCTTGGAGCATTGGCTTTTTATGCAATACAACAAGTAGCTCAAGCAGGATGGTCTCCAGTATTATTTAGAGTCATGCAAGGGATTACTGCATATTTACCTGTTGGATCTATTATCTTCTTTGTACTTCTTGTTATCACTGGAACTCACATGTTTGAATCTAATAACTTATTTGCTTGGATGGCAAAAGGAATCACAGAAAAAGGTAATCCAAACTATGACGAAATGATTGCTGGCAAAGCAGGTTATTTAAATTTTGCTTTTTGGATTTCGAGAGCGGCTATCTTTTTACTTGGATGGAATTTATACCGTTATTTTTCAAGAAAGAATTGTTTGTCTCAAGATGAAGCAAGTGATAATACATTCTACAAAAAGAATTTCAAGTTATCTGCTGGTTTTTTAGTATTCTTTATTGTATCTGAATCTATCATGGCATGGGATTGGTTGATGTCATTCGACCCACACTGGTTTAGCACCTTGTTCGGTTGGTATGTTTTTGCGAGTTTCTTTGTAAGTGGAATTACTACGATTTCAATGGTAACCTTATACTTAAAATCTAAAGGATATTTGGAGAATGTAAATTCTAGTCACATCCATGATTTATCCAAATTTATGTTTGGAATAAGTGTATTCTGGACCTACCTATGGTTCTCTCAATTTATGTTAATTTGGTATGCCAATATTCCAGAAGAAGTAACTTATTTCAAAACAAGAATTGACTTGTATAACTTACCGTTCTTTGGTGCTGTTGTTATGAACTTTGTATTCCCAATATTAGTTCTGATCAATACTGACTTTAAACGTATAGCACCAATTATTGTTGGAGCTGGAGTTGTCATTCTTTGTGGTCACTATATTGATTTCTTTAATATGGTTATGCCAGCCACAGTTGGCGACCAATGGTTTATTGGAGTTTCTGAAATTTCATCCGTATTATTCTTTTTAGGATTGTTTATTTATGTTGTATTTACAGCTTTAACAAAAGTGCCACTTACACCAAAACGAAATCCTTTTATTGAAGAAAGTAAACATTTTCATTATTAATATTTAAAATAAACATCAAATGACAGGTTTATTAGTATTTCTTATTTTAGTTTTATTATCGGTTGCTTTATGGCAATTAACTAAGATTTTTGATTTAACTCAAGTTGGAAAAAACAATGTAGATACAGGAGTTGCCGATGATAACGACAATAAAGTGAATGGCTACTTATCATTTATATTTTTAGGATTCATATATATAATTACGATTTATTGTCTATTAAATTATGGCAAGTTTCCATTAATGAGTAACGCTGCTTCTGTTCACGGTAAAGAAGTTGATCAATTGATGTGGATCTCTATGATTCTAATTTTTACTGTTCAAACTATTACTCAAGGATTGTTATTTTATTTCTCTTATAAGTATAGTGGTAAAAAAGGACAAATAGCAACCTATTTTTCTGACAACAATAAATTAGAGTTTATCTGGAGTTCTATTCCTGCAATTGTTTTAGCAGTGTTAATATTTT
The DNA here is from genome assembly GCA_964610785.1 of uncultured Flavobacterium sp. Lineage (GTDB taxonomy): Bacteria > Bacteroidota > Bacteroidia > Flavobacteriales > Flavobacteriaceae > Flavobacterium. Next base: position 4,678 of record CAZSZH010000013.1, read on the forward strand.
TTGGTTTGTATTCTTGGACGGACATTATGTTTGTTAATGAAAAAGTTGAAAAACCAATTGTAATTGAACTATACGCGCAACAATTTAAATGGACTGCAAGATATTCAGGACAAGATAATGTTCTAGGGAAAGCTAACGTAAGATTAATTGAAGGCCCTAACGCTCTTGGAGTTGATTTAGCTGATCCAAATGCTCAGGACGATTTTATCGCTGATGAGATACATATCCCAAAAGGCAAAAGAGTTATTTTCAAATTGCGTTCACAAGATGTTTTACATTCAATGTATATGCCACACTTTAGAGCACAGATGAACTGCGTTCCGGGTATGGTAACTCAATTCTCTTTCATTCCATCTATGACTACACTGGAAATGCGAGAAAAACCTGAAATGGTTGAAAAAGTAGCAAACATAAATAAAATAAGAGAAGAAAAAAGTACAGAATTAGTTTCTGAAGGTAAAACGGCACTTGATCCATATACTTTTGACTATCTTTTATTATGTAACAAAATATGCGGAGCCTCTCACTACAATATGCAAATGAAAGTAGTGGTTGATACTCCTGAAGACTACAAAAAATGGTTAGTTGGCAAAGCAACTATTGTCGATGCAGTTAAAAAAGAAGCAACAGAGGCTGCAAAAAAGAAATCTGATGAAGCTGCAGCTTCCAAAACAGATACTACTGCTACTAAAAAAGACACCACAATGGTGGCGTCTGCTGAAGGAACAATGAATAATAAAAAATAATATATTTTCAATAATATGAGTCAAGTACACGATAATCACGCAATCGATCATCACGAAGATCACCACCACCATAAAGACACTTTTATTACTAAATATATATTTAGTATTGACCACAAAATGATTGCTAAACAATATCTATTGACAGGTATTTTTATGGGAATCATTGGAGTAGGAATGTCTTTACTTTTTAGACTTCAATTGGCATGGCCAGAACAATCCTTTAAAGTATTTAGCTTCTTTTTAGGAGAAAAAATGGCACCAGGAGGCGTAATGACCAATGAAGCATATTTATCACTTATTACTATTCACGGAACCATCATGGTGTTCTTTGTACTTACTGCAGCATTGAGTGGTACGTTTAGTAACTTACTTATTCCACTGCAATTAGGAGCACGAGATATGGCCTCTGGATTCTTGAACATGGTTTCCTATTGGTTATTTTTCTTGTCTAGTGTTGTAATGGTTTGCTCATTATTTGTAGAGTCAGGTCCTGCTTCTGCTGGATGGACAATATATCCGCCATTGAGCGCCTTACCACAAGCTATTTCAGGATCAGGACTTGGAATGACACTTTGGTTAGTATCGATGGCAATATTTATTGCTGCCTCATTAATGGGATCATTAAATTACATTGTTACGGTAATTAATTTAAGAACCAAAGGGATGTCCTTAACTAGAATGCCACTTACAATCTGGGCTTTCTTCGTTACCGCCATTATTGGTGTAATTTCTTTCCCAGTTTTATTATCCGCTGCTTTACTATTGATCATGGATAGAAGTTTCGGAACTTCCTTTTTCCTATCGGATATCTATTTAGCTGGAGAAGTATTAAATTATCAAGGAGGTTCACCTGTACTTTTTGAACATTTATTTTGGTTCTTAGGTCATCCTGAAGTATATATTATCTTATTACCTGCCTTAGGAATTACGTCCGAAGTAATCGCGACCAATGCCCGTAAACCTATCTTCGGTTATAGAGCGATGATTATGTCCATTCTTGCAATTGCGTTCTTATCGACAATTGTATGGGGTCACCACATGTTCATTTCGGGAATGAATCCATTCTTAGGCTCTGTATTTACATTTACCACATTATTGATTGCGATTCCTTCTGCTGTTAAAGCATTCAATTACATTACAACCTTATGGAAAGGTAACTTACAATTAAACCCTGCCATGTTGTTTTCTATTGGTTTAGTATCAACATTTATTACAGGAGGATTAACAGGAATTATTCTAGGAGATAGTACATTAGACATCAACGTTCACGATACGTATTTCGTAGTTGCACACTTCCATCTAGTAATGGGTATATCTGCACTATATGGAATGTTTGCTGGTATCTACCACTGGTTCCCTAAAATGTTCGGTAGAATGATGAATAAGACATTAGGGTACGTTCACTTTTGGGTAACCGCAATTTGTGCTTATGGTGTTTTCTTCCCGATGCACTTCATTGGCATGGCTGGTTTACCGAGACGTTACTACGAAAACACAAACTTCCCATTGTTTGATGATTTACAAAACGTAAATGTTATTATCACGAGCTTTGCTATTATTGGTGGTGCCTTTCAATTAGTATTTATTTATAATTTCTTCAGTAGTATCTTTTATGGTAAGAAAACTGTTCAAAATCCATGGAGATCAAATACTTTAGAATGGACAGCTCCAATCAAACATATTCATGGAAATTGGGAAGGTGACATTCCAGAAGTACACAGATGGCCTTATGATTATAGCAAACCAGGACATGATGAAGATTTTGTGCCGCAAAATGTTCCTATGAAACCAGGTGAAGAAGTGTTACATCATTAAGAATAAAATACAAATAAATAAAATGCCTTTCTATGAGAGGCATTTTTATTTTGATACCACTCTTTGTTATATATTTGTACTATGAATGAACATTTAGACCCCACTAAATCTGGTTATAATCCTGAAGAACTTGACCTTGAAAAAAAGTTAAGACCTTTATCATTTGACGATTTTACAGGACAGGAACAAGTATTAGATAACTTAAAGGTATTCGTTGCAGCTGCCAATCAAAGAAATGAGGCTCTCGATCATACTTTATTTCATGGACCTCCGGGATTAGGTAAAACAACTCTTGCTAACATTTTAGCCAACGAATTGGGGGTTGGACTAAAAATAACCTCTGGACCAGTATTGGATAAACCGGGCGATTTAGCAGGACTACTCACAAACCTTGAGGAACGAGACGTTTTGTTCATCGATGAAATCCATCGTCTTAGTCCAATAGTTGAAGAATATTTATATTCAGCAATGGAGGATTTCAAAATCGATATTATGATAGAGTCGGGTCCGAATGCGAGAACTGTTCAAATAAATTTAAATCCGTTTACACTTGTCGGAGCAACAACACGTTCTGGATTATTAACGGCTCCTATGCGCGCTCGTTTCGGCATTCAAAGTCGCTTGCAATATTACAACACCGAACTATTAACCACAATAGTACAACGCAGCTCAGCGATTTTAAAAATGCCAATCACTATGGAAGCTGCTATAGAAATAGCCGGACGAAGCCGTGGAACACCTCGAATCGCAAATGCTTTATTACGACGTGTTCGGGATTTTGCTCAAATAAAAGGCAACGGAAAAATAGACATTGAAATTGCTAAATACTCACTAACGGCACTGCATGTTGATGCTCATGGATTGGATGAAATGGATAATAAAATTCTCACTACCATAATTGATAAATTCAAAGGAGGCCCCGTTGGCTTGTCAACTTTAGCAACAGCTGTATCTGAAAGTGGAGAAACTATAGAAGAAGTTTATGAACCTTTTTTAATTCAAGAAGGATTTATTATACGAACTCCAAGAGGTAGAGAGGTTACAGAAAAAGCATACAAACACTTGGGTAAAATAAAACTTAATATTCAAGGTGGATTATTTTAATTTTGATCAATAACAAAGAAAAATACACGCAACTTATAAAAGCCGAAGCCAAACGCCTCGGTTTTATTTCTTGTGGCATTTCAAAAGCAGGTTTTCTTGAAGAAGAAGCTCCACGATTGGAAAATTGGCTACACCAAAACCATCATGGACAAATGACCTATATGGAGAACCACTTTGACAAAAGATTAAATCCGACCTTGCTGGTAGCTGATTCAAAAAGTGTTATTTCTTTATTACTAAACTATTATCCTGCCGAACAACAAAATAACGACAGTTATAAAATTTCGAAATATGCTTACGGACACGATTATCATTTTGTTATTAAAGAAAAACTTAAAGAATTACTAAATTATATTCAAACAACAATTGGAGAGGTTTCTGGTCGTGCCTTTGTTGACTCGGCTCCAGTATTAGATAAAGCATGGGCAGCGAAATCAGGCTTAGGCTGGATTGGCAAAAACAGTAATTTAATAACTCAAAAGGTAGGATCATTCTACTTCATTGCAGAATTGATTACCGATTTAGAACTTGACTACGACCATGCCACAACAGACCATTGTGGGACTTGCACAGCTTGTATCGACTCCTGCCCTACTCAAGCCATTGTTTCTCCTTATGTAGTCGATGGAAGTAAATGTATTTCGTATTTTACAATCGAACTAAAAGACCAAATACCTCAAGAAATGAAAGGAAAATTAGATGACTGGATGTTTGGCTGCGATGTTTGCCAAGATGTTTGCCCTTGGAATAAATTTTCGAAACCGCATAACCAACCACTTTTCAATCCGCATCCAGAGGTATTGCAGTTTACAAAAAAAGATTGGGAAGAAATCACAGAAGATGTATTTAAAAAAATATTTAAAAATTCAGCAGTAAAACGCACCAAATTAAAAGGGTTACAAAGAAATATTGACTTTATAAAATAGCTTATCATTCAATACCGTTACGATAAATCTATTCATCTTCTCTCGCAGACCATAAACAGCGTTAACGAACATTAGATTTTTTTATACTACTTAACATTTAGTGTTTACAATAATGTCTAGATATCTTATGTTGTCGCCCCAAAACATTCGATAGCCTAACAATTTGAAATACGAACTACCCGACAAAGATAGTCCACACATGAATTTATAATGTAAACGATCGTAGAGGTAAATAATTAATTTAGAAAACTACGTTTTATCACAAACTGTTTTCCACAAGTAAAAAATCGATCTGCCAAGTCCTTGCTCCATATTTAACTTCTAACAATGACTACAACTGTTTTTATTGGATTTTTCTTAGACCGAATAAGCTCACCTACTACTTTCTACTTGTTACGTTTTATCCACAGAAAAGAATTCCTTTCCAAAATATGGAATAATAATAAAATACAACAAGAATATAACATCAATATAATCAATGCATTACTATAAAGGCACAAACATTGTAAGTAAGGAAGTAACATCTATATATGCTGCAAACACTAAACATATTTCTTTATTTTGATTGCTTAGAAACAGTTAAAACACAATATTCTAAATGTTTTCAATTTAATAAATCACATTGAACAGTGTAAAATAATATTTATGAAGAACAAAAAATCAATTTCAACGATAATATTGCTCACAGCGTCGCTATGGTGCTGCAAAATGCAAGCTCAGGATTCTACCAATATATCTGGTGGTACTTCCTTAGGAAGCGGAGGAAGTGTTTCCTATAGTGTTGGCCAGATAGTTTACACAACGAATTCAGGAAGTTCTGGTAGTGCCGCTCAAGGCGTTCAACAAGCTTTCGAAATTTCTATGCTTGACATAAAAAATACAACTTTCAACGTAACACTTAACGTATTTCCAAATCCAACTGCAGATAATTTAACCTTGCAAATAAGCAACTTCAATAACGAGAAGTTATCTTATCAGCTGTATGACATGCAAGGAAAACAACTAGACAACAGACAAATAACAACACAAGAAACCCTAGTCAATACATCAACTTTGCCTTCATCCATTTACTTCATTTATGTTATAGATCAAGACAACAAAAAAGTGCAATCTTTTAAAATCATTAAAAACTAAGAAATGAAACAAATTAGTACATTTTTACTGACATTTTTCCTAGCAGCAAATTTATTCGCTCAAGCACCAAATAGCATGAGTTACCAAGCTGTTATTCGCAATAGTTCCAATGCATTAGTGACGAGTTCTCCTGTTGGTATGCAAATCAGCATTTTACAAGGCTCATCAAGTGGAACACCTGTTTACGTCGAAACACAAACTACTACAACAAATATCAATGGCCTTGCTAGTATTGCAATAGGTTCGGGAACAGTCGTAAGTGGAACTTTAGCTTCAATTGACTGGTCAAGCGGCCCATATTATATCAAAACAGAAACAGATCCATCAGGAGGTTCAAACTATAGCATTACAGGAACAAGTCAGTTAATGAGTGTACCATATGCTTTATACGCCAAAAGAGCGGGTAACAAACTTATAACAAATGTCGCCGATTATGGAATTTATCCAGATGGAAACGACTATTCACAATTAATTAGAACTGTCATTCAAAATGCCAATGGAGACCCTCTTTTCTTCCCTCCGGGAAAATATGTATATGATGGTAATCCCATAGCTACGTCAACAGTCAATATTATTGGAGTAATGCCTATGTATGTTAGTGGAACTTTGCAAAGTGGGACTATCTTTTTGGGTAAATTACATTTTACAGGCGCTTATGTTTCTGTTCAAGGCTTTGGCGTACAATTAAGTGTAGCCAATGATTGTTTTAGAGCGACAGCTGCGATCAACACCGGAAAATATTGTAGATTAAAAGATATCGTAACTGTTGGTGCAGATATCACGTCGGCCTTTCACTCTTTTCTTGTTGAAGGTTTTGATTATTTAAATGCAGATAATATTGAAAGTTACGATGCCTATATGGGACAAGTTATAAAAGTAAAAAGTGGAAATCTATCTAGATTTAAAGATTATAATATTGCTAAAGAAGCAGTATTTTTAAAATCTGATAATATTTCTGGTAATTGTTTAAATTTAACTTTAAATAGTGTACAAATTGAAAACCCAACTGCTGGTACTTCAACAGGAATAAAAGTTAATTCTGCTGGAGCTCCTTTTCAAAAATTAAGTATTTCAAATGTAAAAATTCAAAGAGTACAATTTGGGGTTTCCATAATAAGTTCAGGAGGATTAACCAATGTATCGATTAATGATTTGAATTTATCAAATATAAAAGTGGATAGTTCTACATTAAAATGTATCTATATTGAAGCAAATTCTGGCTATGTCTATAAAACCAATATATCCAATTTTGATGCTACTTCTACTGGACATTCACTACTTGAAACCGTAGGTAATATCAAATATATTAATGTGAACAATCTAAATGGTGATATGGCAAGTAGTACAACAGCAACAGAAAAACAACAAATAATAAATATTGGAGCAACCACTCTGGCAACTAATTTCCAAAACATTAACATCACAGCAAACAACGCGGTAGATCCTGTGCTAGCCATAAATTATGCTAATGCCGCTACAGAGAATCGTATTCAAAATTACAATACCCGCCTTAGAGGAAATTATCAGGAGGCTGGAATCAGCACCTTAAGTATTACGGGAGCATCCAATAGTATACAACCCTTATGGAATTCTATAGAAAATATATCTTATATTGATCTTTCTGCTACAGCATCTGGATCCAGTATTTCTCAAATAGCGATAAATCCGAACGCCACTTATACCGATGTAGTTTTTAAAAAAGGATGGAAATTATTTATTAAAAATTCAGGCACCAATGATATTACCATACAAAATAATCCTACAGGATTCATTACTAATCCTAACAATACCAATCTAACGCTTTCTAGTCAGACGGTTTTACTTTATGTCTTTGATGGTACTTCATGGATTAAGTGCCAATAATACCTTGGTTTATTTATGAGACAAATTCAGCAACACAAGATAACACCATTTCTTTAGAGTTAAATAATGAAAAAACACCTACCCTAAACTACAACAATAAAAAGTTGTAGTTTTTTTTTTCTAGATGCTATAAATTATTGTTGAACGATTTGTTTTGAAGTTGATTGTACCCACGGATTTCAAAAACCATATTTGATGATTACTATTACGTTTTATATATTTCAAAATAATATGTTTCTCAAAGGCAACAATCATAATTATCTTGAACTTATTGACGATCTAAAGTGGCAATTATAAAAAAGTTATCCAACAACATCAATATTAAAAAGATAATTCAAGAATAACTTTATCAGTTTATTTTAAAACTTTGCTATTGATCTAATTTAAACTAATTCAAGTTTTTCCTCCATTAGTGCTTCAATAGCATCCCATAGGCCAATTCTTTTTTCTAAAGCTTGAATCGAAATTTCTTCCACTTCTTTCCATTTGGTTTCAGTGTCACATAATTCGGTAATCATTTTCATGGCCATTGGTCCGTGTTCATCGGCATCTAATTCGATGTGGCGTTCGAAATAATACACTAATTTATCCAATTTAGTTTCTGGAAAATTGGTTTGGAAATTTTTCAATATTTTGGTAAACATACTCGGAATCAAATCTTCGCGTCCAAAAGTAAATGCAGCTGCAATTTGATGGGGCTTTCCTTCTTCAATAACTCGAAAAGTAAAATCTAAAAAGGCTTTTACATTAGGATGTAAATCACTTTGCTTAATAGAAACAAAGATGTTTTGAGTCGTTTTTACATTGGCTAAGAAACTTGAAATTTGTGAAGTATTCGCACCACATTCTTGCATAGCGTCTAAGTACATTTCAAAATGACTTTGTCTGGATCCGTTAAAAGCTAAATCGGTCTCTTCAGCCACAACAATTTCATTTATTAAATAACGAATTTCTGGATTTCCTATAGGCAACCAAGGTGTTGTTGTGCAAGTTAATTTGTTTTGTAAAGCTTTTAAAAGCGACATAAAATCCCAAACGGCATAAATGTGATTCTCTAAAAAGCATTTTAAATCGTCTATCGTTTTTACTTTTTCGTACAACGAATGGTTCAACAACAGACTTTTTTGGTGGGATATTGACTGATTGATTTCTTGAATGTTCATAGCTTTACTTATTTTTACTAATTTCCAGTAGATATTGGATTGCTAAATTTTTTACACAAATGTAAAAATGCTTCCCTTAATTGAGAAGCATTTTATATCAATTTTATTTATTGTTTAATCATCATTTTGCTTAGTAGCCAAATGCTTAGTTACTAGCCCTGATGGAAGCGGCACCTTGTAGAGCGAACAGCAGGAATACGGATTGCAAAAGTACCCGAGCCACTCGCTTCCAACCATTATTTAAACGCTGGAATTCCTGTAATATCAGCACCTGTAATCAACAAGTGGATGTCGTGAGTTCCTTCGTAAGTAATTACCGACTCTAAATTCATGCTGTGGCGCATGATCGAATATTCGCCTGTAATTCCCATTCCGCCCAACATTTGTCTGGCTTCACGAGCGATATGAATGGCCATGTCTACGTTGTTTCTTTTGGCCATCGAAATTTGAGCTGTAGTGGCTTTTCCTTCGTTTCTCAAAACACCCAAACGCCAAGTCAACAATTGTGCTTTGGTAATTTCGGTAATCATTTCGGCTAATTTCTTTTGTTGCAATTGAAAACCAGCAATTGGTTTGTCAAATTGAATGCGTTCTTTAGAATAACGTAATGCTGTATCGTAACAATCCATAGCCGCACCAATAGCGCCCCAAGCAATTCCGTATCTTGCCGAATCCAAACACATCATCGGTGCACCAAGACCTGATTTTCCGGGTAATAAATTTTCTTTTGGCACTTTTACATTATCAAAAATCAATTCGCCTGTAGCACTAGCACGTAATGACCACTTGTTGTGCGTTTCTGGAGTGGTAAACCCTTCCATACCGCGTTCTACAATTAATCCGTGTATTCTTCCTGATTCGTCTTTTGCCCAAACTACGGCAACATCGGCAAATGGCGCGTTGGAAATCCACATTTTAGCACCGTTCAACAAATAATGGTCGCCCATGTCTTTGAAGTTGGTTACCATACCGCTCGGATTCGAACCATAATCGGGTTCGGTCAATCCGAAACAACCCATAAATTCACCGGTTGCTAATTTGGGTAAGTATTTCATGCGTTGCTCTTCGGTTCCGAATTTCCAAATAGGATACATCACTAACGACGATTGTACCGATGACGTAGAACGCACACCTGAATCGCCTCGTTCGATTTCTTGCATGATTAATCCATACGAAATTTGGTCTAAACCAGCACCGCCATATTCTTCGGGAATGTACGGGCCAAAACCGCCAATTTCACCCAAACCTTTGATGATTTGTTTCGGGAATTCAGCACGTTGCGCATAATCTTCTATGATAGGAGAAACTTCGCGTTTTACCCACGCACGAGCAGAATCGCGCACTAATTTATGTTCATCAGTTAGCAAATCGTCTAACAAATAATAATCGGGAGCTTGAAATAAATCTGGTTTCATTTTCTTAAAAGTGATTAGTAATTAGTGATTGGTAATTAGTCAAAAAAACCGAATTACGAAAACGTTTGCAAAGGTAAGAAAATAGAATTGAGAAATTGTTCAACGATTGTTATTTTTTAGAAGCTAATCCAGCTATACATTACAATCTTTTGTTTTTTAAAGAAAAAACAAAAGGATTTCCATTGCTATTTGGGCTAGGGCTACATCTTTAAATAGAAATCTTTTGTAAGATTGATATAATCATCGGTGTATTCATGTCGACGGATTTCAATTACCAATTCATCTGCGGTTAAAACCGATAGTTCGTAGCGTTTAAAAGCCAACAAACTTCTTACAATAGGAGTGTTGTGCGTTCCTTTTACCCGAGTGACTTTTACTGGAAACAATTCGGCTTCGGCACACAAATCAATAAAACGTTCTTCTTCTTTAAACGGAATAATTACCGCAAAGATTCCGTTTTCTGAAAGCAGTAAATCGGCAGCTTCAACCAAATCTTCAAAAGGTAACGCATCTTGAAAACGTGCCAAATCACGTTGTGAGTTATCAGTTTTAAAATCTTCATCATAAAAAGGCGGATTGGAAATAATGATATCATATTCGTCTTCAGGCTCATCTACAAATTCATCCAAACCTGCATGAAAACAAAATAATCGATCGCTCCAAGGCGACGCTTCAAAATTTTCGACGCATTGTTCGTAAGCGTCTTCGTCAATTTCTAAAGCGTCAAGTTGCTCGGCATTAGTGCGTTGTGCTACCATTAAAGAAAGAATTCCAGTACCCGCACCAATATCTAAAACTGAAAACGGATTGTTATCAATCGGGCACCAAGCACCAAGCAAAACACCATCGGTACCAACTTTCATAGCGCATCGATCTTGTTGAATAGTAAATTGTTTGAAATTAAACACAATTTAAAGATTGAAAAATTTAAAAATTAAAAGATGGAGAGTTGTTTTAAATGTTACTCACCTAGCCCTGATGGAAGCGACATCCTTTTTTGGAGAGTAACGGAAAAAAAGATAAAGCGTACAGCAGGTTCCCGGCTTCTTAATCTTTAAATCATTTAATTTTTCAATTGACTTAAAGATACATTTCCACTAAACCTTCAGGTAAGTTCATTACTACCTTTTTGTTTTCACGATCAATTTTTACTAAAAACTGGTCAATCATTGGAACAAGAATTTCTACATTACCATTGATAACTTCAAAAAGAGGTTGTGCCGACGTGTCGTTTATGGATACAATTTTTCCAAAAACACCCAATCGTTGGTCTTCAATTTCAAATCCAATAACTTCGTGAAAGTAGAATTTGTTGCCTTCCAGTTTTGGCAACATATTTAAAGGAAGATAAATTTCGCAACCCATAATTTCATCGGCATCTGCTTCAGAATCGACATCTTCAAATTTCACCCGAAGAAAATCGCCTTTATGGAGGTTGCTGTTTTCAATAAAATATGGAACCAAATTTTTGTTGAATTCAACAAAAACTGATTCCATATTTTCATATAACTCGGGTTCGTCAGTATCTAAATAAATAAGGACTTCCCCCTTAAAACTAAATTTTTTAGCGATTTTGCCTAAGTAGAAACAATCTTCTTTACGCATTATCGCATCAAATTAAGCTTCGGTCTCTTCGCTAGCTTCTTCAGCAGCTGGCGCTTCTTCTACAGCAGGAGTTTCCTCAACTGCAACTTCTGCAGCTGGTGCCTCTTCTACAGCAGGAGTTTCCTCAACCGCAACTTCAGCAACAACCTCTTCGGCAACTTCAGCAACTTCTTCTTCTACAACTTCTGGAGCATCAGCAGCTTTCAATGCTTCAGCAGCAGCGTTTGCACGTTTTTCATTAGCCACAACTTCTGCTTTTAATGCTTTTGCTTTTGCTTCTGCTTGTTTTTTGGACAAACCGTCTTTTTTAGCATCCACTTTACCCGCTTTTTCATCAATCCAAGCAGCTAATTTTGCATCAGCTTGTTCTTGAGTTAAAGCACCTTTACGAACCCCACCATCAAGGTGATGTTTCAATAAAGCACCTTTGTAAGAAAGAATTGCTCTAGCAGTATCCGTTGGTTGTGCTCCATTGTGTAACCATTGAACCGCTTGGTCAAGGTTTAAATCAATAGTTGCAGGATTGGTGTTTGGATTGTAAGTTCCTAATTTCTCAAGGAATCTACCATCTCTTTTTGCGCGCGCATCTGCCGCAACGATCCAGTAAAATGGTTTTTGTTTTTTACCGTGTCTTTGTAATCTAATTTTTACTGACATAATCTTGTGATTAAATTTTGAGGTTCTCGACCTCTGTTAATTAAGGGTGCAAATATATAAAAGTTTTTGACTCTAACTAACTTATCAATCAAAAATTATTTTAATTGATTTTTAGGTAAAAAATGTATGTAAATCCACTAAAAAAACTATTTTTGTATCTGTAAATGACAATTTTAAAAATGAAAAAAATATTTTCCTTAATTCTATTTTCAATTATAGCATCCTCTTGTTCTAATGATGTTAAGTTTAACAATCCAGGATTTCAAGCCTACAGAGATGGTGTTTTATTTAGAGCTATTGACGTTAAAGCCTACAAATCGGCAACTACCGGTGTCGTTTCTTTTGTTGCATTAGCGCAAGATGAAGAAGTAGATTTGAATATAGCAAATTCCAATGTTGGAACTTATTACCTTGGAACCTCCAACACAAACACACAAGCTACCTATAAATCTACTCTCAGCGGTATAAATCTTTCGTATCAAACTAATGTAATTTCTGGACCTGTAGCTAAAATGTATCCTTCCATGATTTCAGGAGGTACAGGATATGTTTCCGATTGCACCACCGTTGGGACTTCTATTACTTGCACAAACTCACACGTGACCATTGGTGGAACAGGAAGCGGTTTAACTCTTTCTGTAATTACAAATAATAGTGGCGTGGTTACTTCTGTAAAAGTTGCATCACCAGGAAATGGCTATAAATCGGGAGATATCATTACTATCGTTGGCGGTGGAAATGACGCGAAAATTCAGGTTTTGAATGTTGTTGGAAGTAATGGCGAAGTAAACATTACGGAGAACACCGGAGATACCATCACTGGGAATTTCAAATTCAATGCTATTAACACCAATGGTAATCCGCTGGGTGGAGAGCAAGTAAATTTTCAATATGGTTCATTTTATAAAGTACCCGTAATACCTGCTCCCTAGAATAATCTGTAAAATAAATCATAAGTCTTTCCGATAACGAAAGGCTTTTTTTGTTAAATATGCAATTAATGTCTAATTTATAGTAGATTACATTTTATTTGGAGTATCTTTGACAGGAATTTTAAAAAATTATTATGAATATTTTTGTTGGAAGTCTTCCTTGGAGTATTGAGGAAGCAGATTTAAGAGAGTCTTTTGAAGTGTACGGATCGGTTAGTTCTGTTAAAATCATTACTGATAAATTTACTGGAAGAAGTAAAGGTTTCGGTTTTGTTGAAATGGAAAACGATGAAGAAGCTGAAAAAGCAATAACTGAATTGAACGGCGCAACTGTTGATGGTCGTACTATTGTAGTTAACAAATCAGAACCAAAACCAGAGGGAGAAAGAAAATCTTTTTCTAACAACCGTCCAAGTGGTGGTGGTTACAATGGTGGTGGAAACTCTCGCGGAGGCGGTAACGGAGGTTACGGTGGCGGAAGCAGAGACAATAATGGTGGTGGAAACAGAGGTAGATACTAGTTTTTAAACTTATTGTATAGTAAAAACCATTCGAGAATTCGGATGGTTTTTTTGTTTTTTGTTAATAACTAAAATTGACATTCTCTTCCTTAAAATGTACTTTTGAAATTGTAATTAATAATTAGTTTTTTTCTAATTACTAGTCACTTATCACTAATTACTTTCAAATGTATTTAATTTTCGATACCGAAACCACAGGATTACCTAAAAAATGGGCAGCACCAATTTCTGATACTGACAATTGGCCAAGATGTATTCAAATTGCTTGGCAATTGCATGACGAAATGGGAAATCTTGTTGAACATCAAGATTATCTTATCAATCCACAGGGGTTTAATATTCCTTATGATGCCGAAAGAGTGCACGGAATCTCTACCGAACTAGCACAGAAACAAGGTATTTCGCTAAAAGAAGTACTCGAAAAATTCAATACAGCGCTTTCAAAAACCAAATTCATTGTAGGTCAAAATGTAGGGTTTGATGTTAATATTATGGGTTGTGAATTCTATCGAATGGGAATAGATTCGCCTATGACTCAAATGCCTATATTGGATACTTGTACCGAAATTACAGCTTCCTTATTGAAACTGCCTGGCGGACGAGGTGGAAAATTCAAATTACCAACGTTAACCGAATTACATCAATATCTTTTTAACGAGCCTTTTGCAGAGGCTCACAATGCTACAGCCGATGTTGAAGCCACAACAAGATGTTTTTTTGAATTAATTCGTGCCGAAGTTTTTACAAAAGGAGAGCTTGACGTTGAACAAGAATATTTTGAAGATTTTCAACTTAAAAATCCGAGATCCATTCAGTTGATTGGTCTCAAGCACATTAATCTTAAAGAAGCCTCAGATAAAATTCGACAACAATTTGGCGATAAAGAAAATATATCCATTTCTAAAGAAACATTATCAGAAAACAAGCAAATTCTTATTGATACTGATTTTGTTCATCTTCATAATCATACGCAATTTTCGGTCTTACAATCTACTGTTTCTGTAAAAGATTTAGTCGCTGCCGCAGTAAAAAACAAAATGAAAGCTGTTGCTATGACCGATATTGGAAACATGATGGGGGCATTTCATTTTGTGAGAGATATAATCAATCACAATAAATTGGCAGAAACTAAAAATAAAGCTGCACTTGAAGCAGGAGAAACCCTTTCAGAAAGCATTATTAAACCCATTGTAGGTTGTGAGTTTTTTGTATGCGAGAATCACAAAGACAAAAGTCGAAAAGACAATGGCTATCAAATTGTCATGCTTGCCAAAAATAAAAAAGGCTATCATAATTTAGCCAAAATGGCTTCTATTGCCTATACCGATGGATTTTACTATGTGCCCCGAATTGACAGAGAAATTGTCACTCAATATAAAGAAGATGTCATAATACTATCGGGAAGTTTGAATGGCGAAATTCCGAATAAAATTTTAAATCTTGGCGAAAATCAAGCCGAAGAAGCTTTGCTTTGGTGGAAAGAACAATTTGGAGCTGATTTATATATTGAGTTGATGCGTCACAATCAAGAAGATGAAAATCGCGTGAATCAATCGCTAATTTCATTGGCAAAAAAACATAATGTGAAAACGGTAGCTACCAACAATTCTTTTTATATCAATAAACAAGATGCCAATGCTCACGATATTTTACTTTGTGTTCGTGATGGCGAAAAGCAATCCACACCAATAGGTCGAGGTCGTGGTTATCGTTTTGGACTTCCCAATGATGAATATTATTTCAAGTCGAGCGAAGAGATGAAGAAACTATTTTCGGATTTACCCGAAGCCATCTCCAACATCACGGAAATTGTGGATCAAATTGAAATTTTTAATCTAGCCAGAGAAGTTTTGCTGCCAAAATTTGATATTCCAGAAGAATTTCTAGTTGATGAGGATAAAACTGATGGCGGTAAACGCGGTGAAAATAAATTTCTTCATCATTTAACATACGAAGGAGCCAAACGAAGGTATACGGAAATCACTCCAGAAATCAAAGAACGTATTGATTTTGAATTACTAACTATAGAAAATTCGGGATATCCCGGCTATTTTTTGATTGTTCAAGACTTCATAGCTGAGGCTCGAAAAATGGGAGTTTCTGTGGGCCCTGGTCGTGGTTCGGCCGCTGGTTCTGTGGTGGCGTATTGCCTCGGGATTACCAATATAGATCCGTTGCTATACAATTTGCTTTTTGAGCGGTTCCTGAATCCAGACAGGGTGTCACTTCCCGATATTGATATCGACTTTGATGATGAAGGACGCAGTAAAGTCATGGATTATGTGATTCAAAAATATGGTTCCAAACAAGTGGCACAAATCATCACTTATGGAACTATGGCAGCAAAATCATCGGTTCGAGACACGGCTCGTGTATTGGATTTACCTTTATTTGAAGCCGATAAAATTGCAAAGTTGATTCCAACTAATTTGAATTTGGAAAAGATATTTTCTATGGACGATGCCAAATTAAAAGCCGCTTTACGTCCAGAAGATTTTGATAAGGTAAAAGAACTAATTGCACTCGGAAAAGCCACCGATTTAGGAGGCGTAACCATTCAACAAGCTCAAATTTTAGAGGGTAATTTAAGAAACACAGGAATTCATGCCTGCGGTGTCATTATCACCCCCGATGATATAACTAATTTTGTACCCGTTGCTACCGCCAAAGATTCTGATTTATATGTAACCCAATTTGATAACTCAGTGGTTGAAAGTGCCGGATTATTGAAAATGGATTTCTTAGGATTAAAAACACTAACTTTAATAAAAGATACTGTAAAGTTGGTGAAATACAGAACTGGAATTGAATTGAATCCAGACGAATTTCCGATTGATGATGTTAAGACATATGAGCTTTTTCAAAGAGGTGAAACAGTAGGTATATTCCAATATGAAAGTCCCGGAATGCAAAAGTACATGAAAGAATTAAAGCCGACGGTTTTCCCTGATTTAATTGCCATGAATGCGCTGTATCGTCCGGGGCCAATTGCATATATTCCGAGTTTTATTAAACGTAAAAATGGCGAAGAAGAAATTGTTTACGATTTAGATGCCTGCGAAGAATTACTAAAAGACACCTACGGAATTACTGTTTACCAAGAACAAGTAATGCTTTTATCTCAAAAATTAGCTGATTTCTCCAAAGGTGATGCCGACGTTTTGCGAAAAGCAATGGGAAAAAAACAGCGTGATGTATTGGATAAAATGAAACCTAAATTCATCTCTCAAGCCGAAGCCAAAGGACATTCTGCTGAAAAATTAGAAAAAATTTGGAAAGATTGGGAAGCTTTTGCGGAATATGCCTTCAACAAATCGCACTCCACTTGTTATGCTTGGATTGCCTATCAAACGGCCTATTTGAAAGCCAATTATCCTGCTGAATATATGGCAGCAGTTTTATCCAATAATATGAATGATATCAAACAAGTTTCATTCTTTATGGAAGAATGTAAACGCATGGGATTGAAAGTCTTGGGTCCCGACGTTAATGAGTCGTTTTATAAATTTACCGTAAACAATGAATATGCTGTTCGTTTTGGAATGGGAGCTGTTAAGGGCGTTGGAGCCAATGCCGTTGAAACCATTGTTCAAAACAGAAAAGAAGCTCCTTATAAATCAATTTTCGATTTGGCAAAAAAAATTGATTCGCGAGCAGCTAACAAAAAAGCATTCGAAAGTTTGGCATATGCAGGTGGATTTGATTGTTTTAAAGAAACCCATCGCGCACAATATTTTCATATTGAAGGTGAAGGAATTACTTTTTTGGAAAAGGCAGTTCGATTTGGTTCTAAATTTCAAGAAAATGAAAACTCGTCACAGGTAAGCTTGTTTGGTGAAGCAAGTGATGTTCAAATTGCCGAACCTGTTGTGACTCCTTGCGAAGAATGGAGCACCATGGAAAAATTAGCCAAAGAAAAAGAAGTCGTTGGGATTTATATTTCGGGTCATCCCTTAGACGATTATCATTATGAAATGAAATATTTTTGTAATGTTCGTTTGACGCAGCTCAAAAATTTAGAGAATTTTATTGGTAAAACTCTTTCGTTTGGTGGAATTGTCACCAATGTGCAATATCGAACTGGTAAAACTGGAAAAGATTGGGCCATGTTTACTCTAGAGGGTTATGATGAAAGCCATGACTTTAGAATTTTTAATGAAGACTATCTAAAATTTCGTCATTTCTTAGTCAATAATCAATTTATATATTTTAAAATTACAGTAAAAGACGGTTGGGTAAATCGTGAGACGGGAAAAAAATCAGAACCACAAATTAGTTTTCAAGATGCTAAATTATTGGCTGATGTATTACCAACCTTTGCCAAAAAAATTTCTGTTTTACTAAATATAGAAGATTTACAACATGCTTTAATTCAAAACTTAAACGCTGTTTTCAAAGCGAATGAAGGTACAAATCCAGTCACATTTGAAGTCATGGAAATAGAAAAAATTACCTCAAAAGCCGAACAGATTGCAATAAAAGAAGTTCTGCTTATGGAGATCGAGGACGACATTGACATTGATAATTTAGACGTTGAAGCAGAGGTAGAAGAAGAAGAAATAACGCAGGAAGACACAAAAGAAATTCAACAATTTAAAATTGTACATTCGCTGGTAATGCCTAGCAGAAAGCTAAAAGTAAAGATTTCTAATGAATTGTTGAACGAGTTAGAACGTTTACAGGTTAATTTTAAATTGAATTAGAAAATTACTTTTGTCATTATTCAGTACTTTGAACAACGAGTTAAAATAAAACGTCATGAAAATACAAAAGAAATGACTCTCCGGTAAAGAAATTTTATTTTTAACCTACCTTTAAACCTCAATCTTTTGCTATTTTTGGCAACTCATTTAGGATAAGGTTTTTTTGTACCTTTATCGTTTCCAAAATAAAATGACAAATATTAAGCATTATTTAGATTCTACGTATCTTAAAACCCCCGTACAGGCAGGTTTATCAGAAATGGAAAACATTAAAATTGTAGAGCATTTTGTAAAAGAAGCCATCGTTGAAGAGTTTAAACTTATCATGATTCGTCCCAATATGGTGAAGTTGGCAAAGAAAATGATAACAGATGCCCATTCAAAAGTAACTATTGGCACTGTTATTGGCTTTCACGAAGGAACTAATTCAATAACATCGAAACTAGATGAGGCTCAAAAAGCTATTGAAGATGGAGCAGATGATTTAGACTTTGTTTGTAATTATGATGCTTTTAAAAGAGGTGACATCGATTTGGTTAAACAAGAAGTTTTAGAAGGAACGAAACTAGGATTATCGCATCACAAAATTGTGAAATGGATTATTGAAGTTGCTGCTCTACATCCTGATCAGATTATTCAATTTTCTGCCTTAATAAAAAATGTGGTGGTATCTAATTTTAAAGAAGAATGTTATTCCTCGGTTTTTGTAAAGTCATCTACAGGATTCTATCAAACTGAAAACGGATTACCGAACGGCGCAACAATTCCCTCCATTATTATGATGCTCGAAAACGGCTCACCATTATCAATCAAGGCGGCAGGTGGTGTTAGAACCTATAACGAAGCTTTAGAAATGATTCGATTGGGAGTCAAAAGAATTGGAACATCATCTGCCAAAGCAATTGCTTATGGGCAAACAACAACCAACGAATATTAATATTACCTAATTATGATTAAAAAAATTACTATTGCCATATTTCTTTTTAATATAATGATTGTTGCCGCTCAAAAAGGAAGTGAGCAAATGCCTGTTTTTCCGAATTGTAATAACCTCCAAGGAAGCGATTTAGAGTCTTGCTTTACTAAAGAGTTGCAATCTTTTATATATAACAACTTTCAGGTTCCTTCCAAACTAAAAGAAACTAATTACAAAGGAAGCGTCATTGTACTTTTTGAAGTGGATGATAAAGGAACATTCAAAGTGCAATATGTAGATGCTAATCAAGATGATTTGGTCCAAGAAAGTAAAAGAGTTTTTGAAAAAATGCCCAAAATAAGTCCGCCAACTTACAATGGCAAACCAACTTACTCTAAATATACTTTTAAAATAGCTATTCCGTTACAAAATCTAGCTGAAACTGCAATTGAAAAAAAGGGCAATATTTATTCAAAGGATTTGGGAACAAGTATTACAATTAATACATCTGATAAAAATAAAGAACTTACTGAATTTGATAGTATTGCTTATCAAAAATTTAAGAATCCACAATTTCAGAGTCACTTGAATATTCCTTTTTCCCATAGTTATTACGCTCAATTTGATGCAGCAATGAATCAAGTAGGAAGCAATAATCACACGGGTTCAAAGCCCTATACCTATGCTGAAGTTTCGAAATATTATAATTTAGAGGAAGAAAACACAAAATTGATGAAAAATAAGACCTCTTGGTGGGGAAGAAAAATTTGGAATGAGAATATGGTTGCGATTCAAGGTAATGATTATTGGTTTACAATAAATCCAATTTTTGATATACAAATGGGTAAAAGTACTCCAAGTATCAATAAATATAGCTACATAAATACTCGTGGAATTCAAATTCGCGGCGGACTAGGAAGTCAATTAAATTTTACCTCGACCATTTTTGAAAGCCAAGGTCGCTTTGCTGATTATTATAATAATTATGCAACCTCAATCAATCCATCTGGAGGAAATCCAGCAATTATACCAGGAATGGGTATTGCCAAATCATTTAAATCAAATGCCTTTGATTTTCCTATGGCAGAGGCAAATCTAACCTATACACCAAGTAAATTGATTGATTTACAATTGGGATATGGACGAAATTTTGTGGGAGATGGCTACCGTTCCTTATTTTTAACCGATGGCGTTACACCCTATCCTTATTTAAAAATCAACACGACCTTTTGGAAAATTAAGTATACCAACACCTATATGTGGTTGAAAGATACCAGAGATGCTGTAACTGTGGATGGTACATATGCCTCCAAATATGTTGCCATGCATTATTTGAGCTGGAATGTCACTAAAAGATTTAATCTTGGTTTATTTGAATCTGTAGTATGGGCAAACCAGAATAATAGAGGCTTTGATTTTGATTTTGCTAATCCAATTATCTTCTACCGTGCAGTGGAGATTACCTCATCGTCTAAAAGCGGTAATGAAATGTTGGGTTTTACTTCTAAATATAAATGGAATAATAATGTGAATTTCTACGGACAGGTTCTCATAGATGAGTTTTCATCAAACGATGTTATGAAGGTTAAAAATAGCTGGAAAAATAAGTTTGCTTACCAAATCGGAGCAAAATATTTTAATGCCTTCCATATTACTAATTTGTTATTACAAATAGAGTACAACCATATTCGCCCCTATGTATATTCTCATAGCGATGTAATTACAAACTATGGAACCTACAATCAAAGCTTAGGACATCAATGGGGAGGTAATGCTAAAGAACTAGTAGCAATAGCAAGATATCATAAAGGAAGATATTTTGGCGATGCACAAGTAAGTGTTGGTATTCGTGGTTTGGATTTTAACACCTCAACCGATACTTATAATTATGGCGGAAATATTTATCTAGGCTACAATGATAATCGCCCTTTTGATAGTAATGTTGTCGTTGGGCAAGGAAATAAAACCAATATTTTTATTGCCAATCTGCAAGGAGGATATTTAATCAATCCAGCAACTAATTTAAAAGTTTTTGGAAGTCTTATTTACAGAAAATTCGATCCAACAGTGGAAACAGATTTAGTTAAAAAAGAAAACACGGCATGGTTTTCAATTGGATTGCGATGCGATATTTTCAATTGGTATTTCGATTATTAATAAGTTACTAGACAATAAAAAAGCGAGAATTTCCTCTCGCTTTTTTATTATTGTTCAGGTGCAATTTCTAGCGCTAAACCATCGATATCCTCAGTAATTGGTATTTGACAACCTAATCTACTATTTGCATTTACATGATAGGCTTCAGATAACATGGCTTCTTCATCATCATTTCGTTCGGTTTTTAAAACATCGTTCAATATATAACATTGACAAGACGCACACATTGCCATTCCGCCGCAAACTCCAACTGTACCTTCGGGAGCCAATTCATACATTCGAATCAATTCCATGATATTAAGATTCATATCTGTTGGAGCCTGAACTTCGTGAATTATACCTGATCTATCAGTAATTTTAATAGTTATATCTTGTGGCATTAGTGTATCGATTTTACAACTGCTTTTTCAGCTTCTTTTCTGGTTCCGTCAAATCCGTCAACACCAGAAACGGTAGTATATTTCAAAACATATTTCTTACCTGGATTGATTCGTTGGTACACACTTTGGCACATTAACGTTGCCTCGTGAAAACCACATAATATTAATTTCAATTTTCCAGGATAAATATTTACATCACCAATAGCATAAATTCCAGGAATGTTAGTTTGGTAATCTAGAGCGTTATTAACTTTGATGGCATTTTTTTCAATTTCTAATCCCCAAGTGGCTATGGCGCCTAATTTTGGTGTCAATCCGAAAAGTGGAATAAAATAATCGGTCTCAAATACTTGTTGTACGCCTTCGTTTTCTAAAACAATACTTTCTACATGATTATTGCCATTGATTCCCACCACTTCGGCGGGTGTAATTAAGTTTATTTTGCCTAATTTTTTTAATTCTTGCACTTTTTCTACCGAATCTAATGCGCCGCGAAATTCGTTTCTTCGGTGTACCAAAGTTACTTCTGAAGCTACATTAGAAAGAAAAATACTCCAATCTAAAGCCGAGTCGCCACCACCAGCTATTACAATTCTTTTATCACGAAATAATTCAGGATCTTTTACAAAATACTCTACGCCTTTTTCTTCGTAGAATGAAATATTTTCTAACTGTGGTTTTCTAGGTTCAAAAGTTCCTAAACCACCGGCGATAGCCACTGCTTTTGCATGATGTTTCGTCCCTTTATTAGTTGTAACTATAAAAGTCCCGTCTTCCAACTTATCAATTGTTTCGGCCGTTTCGGCTAATGTAAATCCGGGTTGAAATTGTTTGATTTGCTCCATTAAATTGGTCACTAAATCACCTGCTAAAACTTCGGGATAGCCCGGAATATCAAAGATGGGTTTTTTGGGGTACAATTCGGCCAACTGTCCTCCCGGTTGTGGAAGCGCATCAATGATATGACATTTTAATTGCAATAATCCTGCTTCAAAAACAGCGAAAAGTCCGGTTGGCCCTGCGCCAATGATAAGTATATCGGTTTCAATCATTTTTTCAAAATTAAGATTCATAAAGAAACTTAGCGATGTAGTCTTACTATGATATTTATAGCATCGAATTAAGCGATGTTCTCTACAGTTTCAATTTGTGGTGCATACTTTTTTATTGTAGTTTCTACACCTGCTTTCAGTGTCATTTGATTTACACTACAACCCGTGCAGGCGCCTTCAAAACGAACTTTTACATGCTTTTCGTCCTCCACAGAAACTAATGAAATATCACCACCGTCTGAATTTAAAAACGGTCTGATTTCTTGTAATGCCTTTTCGATATTTAACGTTAACTCTTCGTGTGTCATAATTTAGATTGTTGGATTGTTAGCATTTTGGATTGTTGGACTTCTAAAATCTAACAATACCCTAAACTAGCGCTCTATTTCTTTACTGCTGAACATCCAGCCATTGTGGTTATTTTGATTGCTTCAGTCGCTGGTAAATTTTCATTTCTTTGAACTACTTCTTGCACAACATTTCGAGCGATTTCTTCGTATATTTTTTCTAATGGAGAAGCAGTTTGCAGTGCCGCTGGGCGACCATAATCTCCAGCTTCACGTATACTTTGAACTAAAGGTACTTCTCCAAGAAACGGAACCTGCAAATCTTCGGCTAGGTTTTTGGCTCCTTCTTGCCCGAAGATATAATATTTATTGTTTGGTAATTCTTCTGGTGTGAAGTATGCCATATTTTCTATAATTCCCAATACAGGAACATTAATGGCTTCACTCATAAACATAGCTACTCCTTTTCGAGCATCGGCTAAAGCAACAGGCTGTGGCGTGCTCACTACAACCGCACCTGTGATAGGTAGTGATTGCATGATGGATAAATGAATATCGCCCGTTCCTGGTGGTAAATCGATTAGCATAAAATCGAGTTCGCCCCAGTCGGCATCAAAAATCATTTGGTTCAAGGCTTTGGCAGCCATTGGTCCGCGCCAAATTACGGCTTGACTCGGTGAGGTGAAAAACCCAATGGAAAGCAATTTAATTTCATAGCTTTCAATAGGTTTCATTTTGGATTTTCCGTTGACTTCGATAGAAATTGGTTTCTCATTTTCTACATCGAACATAATCGGCATACTGGGTCCGTAGATGTCGGCATCGAGAACGCCAACTTTGAATCCCATTTTGGCTAAAGTTACGGCTAAATTGGCTGTAGTGGTTGACTTACCTACGCCACCTTTACCTGAAGCTACGGCAATAATATTGCTGATTCCAGGAATGGCTTTTCCTTTGATTTCGTTTGGATTCTCTTTAGCTTCTACTTTAATATTGACTTTGACAATAACATCGGGAGAAAACTGTTCGTGAATTAACTTTTTGATATCGTCTTCGGCACGTTTTTTAATGTGCATGGCTGGAGTTGAGAGCAACAAATCTACGGTTACCTCATTGCCAAAAATAAGTACATTTTTAACTGCACCACTTTCAACCATATTTTTTCCTTCGCCAGCAATAGTAATGGTTTCTAGCGCTTTTAGGATTTCTTTTCTATCTAACTTCATTTTCAATGGATTAAATCAAAATTACATCTTTTTATTAAGACTGATTTTAGATTGCAAAGATATAAAGAAGTTTAGGAGTTTAAAAGTATATGGGTTTAAAGTTTAAAATAGACAAGTGATAAAGTTTTGTTAGAATCCCACAGTCATTTCTGGCTGCCAAAAGTGTTTTTCAAAATCCACAATTTGACTGTCAATAACTTTTACGCCTTCGTTTTCAAGGAGTTGCTGCATGAGATTACTGCCAGCGAAATGGTGTTTGCCTGAAAGTAATCCTTTTCGGTTTACTACTCTGTGAGCTGGAATATCGTCTCTATTGTGGGAAGCATTCATTGCCCAACCGACCATTCGTGCTGAACGCGCTGTGCCGAGCGCTTTGGCAATAGCGCCATAAGACGTTACTTTTCCTTCGGGAATTTGTTTTACGATTTCGTATACACGTTCGAAAAAATTATCTTCCATTAGACGTAGTTTTTTACAACGTTGAATAAAGTAATAACCGCAATTAATCCAGTGATGGTACCAATTATTTTATTCATATTGTTTACGAAATAATCGGCTTTGGATTTCATTTTATTAAAAAAGGCGACGTATAAATAAAATACTGAAAATGAACCCGAAACCACACCGAAAACCAAACTATAAATGGATAATGAATCGAATGTAAAAATATTGTAAGCCGCCAAAGAAATGCTTACAAAAACATAATATGGGATGGGAAAAAAATTAATAGCAGCAGTTAACATCCCCATAAAAAACCTACTGCGTTTACTTTTGATATGGAAATCATCGTGCGTTTGTGACATCTGACTTTTTGCAAAGAATAAATAATATATAGATATTCCAATAAATATAGCTAATCCTATTTTGTGTAATAAAATAACGATATCTTGATGATTGTTGATATATTGGGCGAAAATTACTGAAATATAGGTTTGATAAAAAATCACAAGTAAGGCTCCTAAAACAAACATCATAGCTCGTTTTTTCCCATCGGTCAAACTCACTTTGGCAGCCGTTAAGTTAATGAGTCCCGGAGGTAATACACCTATAAAAGAGGCTATAAAACCAGAAATAAAAGGAATAAAAACTGACATTTACTTTATTTTGAAACGAATATAAGTAATTGCTTTGTTAATTTCCAAATATTGTTTTTCATAAAATGTTTGAATTTCAGTTACTTCACTTGGTGCACCTTCATTATTATAGACGTTATGATTGGCGTATAAAACTTCATGTCCCTCGCCATGCAACAAACCTAAAGTGTATCCATGCATGAATTCGGAATCGGTTTTAAGATTGATAATTCCGCCAGGTTTTAAAATTGTTTTATAAAGCTTTAAGAATTCCGAATTGGTCATTCGGTGTTTGGTTCGCTTATATTTTATTTGTGGATCAGGAAATGTAATCCAAATTTCGTCGACTTCGTTTTCAGCAAAAATATGATTGATTAATTCAATTTGGGTTCTAATGAAAGCTACATTGTGCATTCCGCTTTCGACTGCAGTTTTAGCACCACGCCAAAATCTGGCTCCTTTAATATCAATCCCGACGAAGTTTTTGTTTGGGAAACGTTCTGCTAAACCAACAGAATACTCACCTTTTCCGCAACCCAATTCGATAATTATCGGATTATCATTTTGGAAGAAATCTGAATTCCATTTTCCTAAAAGCGGAAAACTATTACTAACAACTTCTTCTCTTGTTGGTTGAAAAACATTATTGAATGTTTCGTTTTCTTTAAACCTTTTTAACTTATTTTTACTTCCCACGACTTAATTTAATATTTTGGTAAAATTACGGAAATATATAACAAGACAAATAGTTTTATCTTGCGAACCGAAATTTAAACCAAAACAGATACAATCAATTTTGAACAATTCTCATAAAAATATTCTTGTAGCTCCTTTAAATTGGGGATTAGGACATGCTACTCGTTGTATTCCTATCATTAAAGAATTAGAAAAGAATGGTTTTAATCCTATAATTGCCTCCGATGGTAATGCTTTGGAGTTGTTAAAAAAAGAATTTCCAAATGTAGTAGCGTTAGAACTTCCTTCTTATCATATAGAATATTCTAAAAATGGAAGAAATCTAAAATGGAATCTATTGAAAAATAGCCCGAAAACATGTCTGGCCGTTTTGAATGAAAAAAAAATAGTCTCAAAATGGGTTACGAAATATTCACTTTCTGGAATTATTTCTGACAATCGACTGGGCGTGTATTCCAAAAAGATTCCTTCGGTGTATATTACTCATCAACTAAATGTTTTATCTGGAAGAACTACTTGGATTTCTTGTAAATTACATCAACACTTTATTAAAAAATTCACAGAATGTTGGGTTCCAGACAGTAAATACTATGTAAATCTGTCGGGAGTTATGGGGCATTTAAAGAAAACCTCACTAAAGCTAAAATATATTGGAATTTTAAGTCGATTTGAAAAACAAAATCTACCTATTAAATATGATTTAATGGTACTGCTCTCGGGTCCAGAACCACAAAGAACATTACTGGAGGAGAAATTAATTGCTGAATTAAAAGACTATAAGGCACAGATAATCTTTATAAAAGGTAAGATAGAAGACAAGCAAAAAATAGAGGTTGTACAAAATATTACTTTTTACAATTTTATGCAAACGGAAGAATTGGAACAAACTTTTAACGAAAGTGAAATTACACTATGCCGTTCAGGATATTCTACCATAATGGATTTGTGTAAATTGGAAAGGAAATCTTTTTTTATTCCAACACCGGGACAATTTGAACAAGAATACTTGGCAAAAAAATTAAAAAAATCGGGACACGTACCATCATCTAAACAAGAAGACTTTACGATAAATGATCTCTTAAAAATAGCATCTTACAGGGGATTACCAAAAATGAATTCTGAGATTGATTGGGCAGATTTATTCCGTCTTTTCTAAAGTAAAAGAAAATTCGGAACCTTTTCCGAAATCGCTCTCTACATAAATTTTCTCGTCATGTCCTTCTATGATGTGTTTTACTATTGAAAGCCCTAAACCAGAACCGCCTTCACTGCGAGAGCCGCTTTTATCAACTCTATAAAAACGCTCAAAAAGTCGGGAAATATTTTGTTTTTCTATTCCTTCACCATTATCGCTAATTCTAACAATGATTTTATTTTGCACTAAATCCTCAATAATGACCTCAGTTGTTCCGTTTTCTTTTCCATATTTTATAGAATTCATAATAAGATTGATAAGTACTTGCTGAATTTTTTCTTTATCTGCATGAACATTAATGGCTTTGTTATATTTTCTATCAAACATCAACATTATGTTTTTCTTATCGGCTTGCATTTCAAGCATGTCAAAAACATTTTGAACTAAATCAACGATATTAAATGGTGAGTATTCTAAATTCAAATCTCCCATTTCAAGTTTAGAAATCATATCCAAATCTTCCACAATATAAATCAATCGTTCTACACCTTTCTCGGCTCTTTCCAAATACTTATGGCGAAGATCTTTATCTTTCATGGCGCCATCCAAAAGCGTTGAAATATATCCTTGTACCGTAAATAGTGGGGTTTTAAGTTCATGAGATACGTTTCCAATAAATTCACGTCGGTACTCTTCTCTAATTTTAAAACTTTCGATTTCAAGTTTTCTATCCGTTGCAAATTTCTTGACTTCCTTGGTAAGCATATTCATATCGGTGGTGATTGATTTGCTTCTTAAGGTTGCTGAATCTAATAATGAAACGTCGTCATAGATCTTTTTTACAGCTCTAAAGATAAAGTGTTCTGCTCTGTATTGAAGAATTAAAAAAGTAATAATTGCAATAGAGACTGAAAAAGCAAGACAGAATTTCCATGAAAATGTTAAAAATAAAAACATTAAAAGCGTTACTAAAGCGGTTGCAAATAAAGTAATATACAACGTAGAAATTACTGCAAAAAAATAGGTTTTTTTAAATTTCAACCACATGGTCTATTCAGATTATAAAATAAAAAAATGTTTGATTTATTTATTAAGGAATTAAATCTCAAACTTATACCCCACTCCTTTAATCGTTTTAAATAAATCTTCACCTATTTTTTCACGAAGTTTGCGAATATGAACGTCAATTGTTCTTCCTCCTACGACAACTTCATTTCCCCAAACCTTATCAAGTATTTCTTCTCTTTTAAATACTTTTCCGGGTTTGGAAGCCAAAAGATAAAACAATTCAAATTCTTTTCTTGGCAAAACAATTTCAATACTATCTTTGATTATTTTATATTCTTCTCTACTGATTTCAATATTTCCAATGTTTAGCGTTTCTGCACTCTTACTTTCCTCATTTTTTAATCTACGTAACAAGGCTTTTACTTTACTAATCAATAATTTTGGCTTAATTGGTTTAGTAATATAATCATCCGCTCCGACTTCAAAACCTGCTAATTGTGAATAATCTTCACTTCGAGCTGTTAGAAATGTTATGATTACTTGTGCCAATTCAGGAATTTTACGAATATTTTCACAAGCTTCCATTCCATCCATTTCTGGCATCATAACATCCATAATGATGAGTTGAGGACGCTCTTTTTTAGCCATTACAATCGCTTCTCTTCCATTACTTGCAGTAACAACTTTATACCCTTCTTGAGATAAGTTATAACCAACAATTTCTAAAATATCTGGTTCATCATCAACCAATAAAATTTTAATGTCTTTTTTTTTCATAAAGGAAAATTGCTAACTGTTTTAGGAATGTAAATATAGAAATTAAAATTATATTAGTGCGATTATTAAAATTGAGTTAACAGTAATTTAATTTCTTAACATTACGGTAATGAATAAGCTAAATGTTAAATTTTAACAAATTAGTTTTTTGTTTAAAATATATCTTTATATTTGCTTTAACCAAATTGAACCCATGACAAAAAATTACATTTATATCATTCTTTTTTTTCTGTGTTTAAGCGCTTCTTCTGCTTTAGCACAAGATGGAAAATCTCAATCAAAAGTGCAAGAAAATACTATTGATGGTTTAAATGTTTATCCAAACCCAACTTCAGGAGATAGGATTTATATTACTACCAAGTCAAATGATGAAAAAAACATCACTATTTATGATGTACTTGGGAAAAAAGTTCTTCAAACAGTATTATCTTCAAAAGAACTTAATATTAGCTCTTTAATCCCTGGTGTGTATTTCATAAAAGTTGAAGAAGGAGACTTTATTGCAACTAGAAAATTAATTGTCAGATAGTTAAATTTTATTCTTTTTACATTTATTGTTTTGATTTTAAATTAAAGTTTGCTTAAATTTGCACTTTAATTTAAAAAAAATAACATGAAAAAAATTTACTATTTACTTTTTTTAGTATGTACTTCGTTGTCATTTGGACAAGTATTTACGCAGTGGGATTTTGATAGTTCTTCTACGACTCCATTAACTGGTTCAGGTACAATAACTCTAATTGGAGGAGTTGTTGAAAATACACAAACTTCTGGAACAACACCATGCAACTGCCCTTTTGTTTCAGGAAATCCATCTACAGGAAAAGCTTATACTAGTAAAACGTATCCTACACAAGGAACTGCTTCAGGAACTGCTGGAATTCAATTCAATGTTAGTACTATTAGTCAGTCAAATATAAATGTTTACATTGATGTTTATGGTTCAAACACAGCAAGCAAATATGTGCTTTTACAATACACAACTGATGGAACGAATTGGACTGATTCTGGAGTGCCAACAATAGTGCCTTACACAACAACTAGTCAATGGGTTACTATAACCGGCACGATGCCAACTGCAGCAGACAATAATGCAAACTTTGCGTTTAGAGTTGTTTCTGTTTTTGACCCAACAGCAAGCAGTGCTTATTCTCCTATTAATTCAACAAAAACTTATGCCTCAACAGGCACTTTAAGATTTGACAACGTTATTGTTTCAAGTGGTGTTTTAAAAGTGAATCAAAACACAATCTCTGGTTTAAAAATATATCCTAATCCCGTGAATAATGGAACTTTATTTGTAGAGTCTGATGCAAATACTGAAAGAACCATTACCTTATTTGATGTATTAGGAAAGCAAGTTTTAAATACTACAACTTCAAACAATACTATTAACGTTAGCGCTCTTAATTCAGGTGTTTATATGGTAAAAGTTATTGAAGAAGGTAAAACTGAAACCAGAAAATTAGTTATTAAATAATTAGTTTAATTGATATTCTAAAGCTCCAATTTGCGTTGGAGCTTTTTTATTTTCATTACTTTTGTCAAAATTCTGAACTTGATACCGAAATCAATAGTATATGATTACTTCACAAGATATTTTCACGATTTCCAATCAAAAGCAATTTGAAAAAATAGCACTAAAGGTATTTCGTTTTCAATACGAGAACAACAGAGTGTATCACGAGTTTTGTGAATTATTGAAGGTTGAAAAAGGAAGTGTAAAATCACTACCACAAATACCCTTTTTACCAATCCAATTTTTTAAAAGCCATTCCATTGTTTCAAATTTTGATGACATTCAAGAAACCTTTACAAGTAGCGGAACAACAGGGATAAATACAAGTAAACATCTTATTACTGACATCACTAAATACAAACAAAGTTATCGTAATGCTTTTTCTGAATTCTATGGAAATATTGAGGATTATGCTATTTTAGCTTTATTACCTTCTTATTTGGAGCGTAACGGCTCTTCTTTGATTTATATGGTAAAAGACTTAATTGAACTTTCAGATAATGAAAATAGCGGCTTTTATCTAAATAATTATGATGACCTCATTGCAAAACTTTCAGAATTAGATACTAGTGGTCAAAATGTGATATTAATTGGTGTAACTTATGCATTATTGGATTTAATTGAAAAACAAAAATTTCAATTAAAAAATACCATTATTATGGAAACCGGAGGCATGAAAGGCAAAAGAAAAGAAATCATTCGTGAAGAATTACATCAGATTCTTTGTGATGGTTTTGGTGTATCAAGCATACATTCAGAATATGGTATGACCGAATTATTGTCCCAAGCATATTCACTTGGAAATGGTATTTTTGAATGTCCGAATTGGATGAACATTTTAATTCGCGATACAGAAGATGCATTAACCTATGTTTCAAACGGAAAAACTGGCGGAATAAACGTAATTGATTTAGCCAATATTAATTCGTGTTCGTTTATTGCTACTCAAGATTTAGGTAAAAAATATCCCAACAACTCATTTGAAGTATTGGGACGTTTTGACAATTCTGACATCAGAGGATGTAACTTAATGGTACTGTAAAAAAGATACTTTTCTATATAAGTATTTTATTCTAAAACTATTATACTATTCTCAACACGAAATAATTCTTCTTCCCACTTTGTAATAACACAAATTGATTATTAATCAGTTCATTATTAGTTAATACAAAACCTTCTGACACTTTTACTTTGTTTACCGATATAGAATTAGCTGTCAATGCCCTTCTAGCTTCTCCATTCGACTTAAAAAAGCCTGATTTTTCATTAAGAACCGATATAATATCAATACCTGCATCTAAATTATTCCTTGCAATTATAGCTTGTGGAACGCCATCAAAAACTTCTAAAAAAGTAGTTTCATCTAAATTTTTTAAATCTGCTTCAGTAGCATTGCCAAACAAAATAGCTGAGGCATGAATCGCCTTTTCTAATTCTTCTTTTCCGTGAACAAAAATGGTTACTTCTTGAGCTAATCGTTTTTGTAACACACGCAAATGAGGCGCTTCATGATGCTCGGTAATTAGGGTTTCAATGGTATTTTTATCTAAAAAAGTGAAAATTTTAATGTACTTCTCCGCATCAACATCGGTGGTGTTCAACCAAAATTGGTAAAATTTATAAACAGAAGTTTTGTCGGCAGTCAACCAAACGTTGCCACCTTCGCTTTTTCCGAATTTAGAACCATCAGCCTTTGTAATCAAAGGACAAGTCATTGCATATGCTTTTGCGCCTTCTCCATTTATTCGTCGCACTAATTCTGTACCAGTTGTAATATTTCCCCATTGATCTGAGCCTCCCATTTGAAGCAAACAATGATGTGTTTTATACAAATGATGAAAATCGTAACCTTGAATAAGCTGATAGGTAAACTCGGTAAAACTCATTCCTTCACCCTCACCTGCCAATCGTTTTTTTACTGAATCTTTTGCCATCATATAGTTCACAGTAATACGTTTTCCCACATCACGAGCAAAATTTATAAAGGAGAAATCTTTCATCCAATCATAATTATTTACCAATACAGGGGCGTTGGTAGCTGTAGAATTGAAATCTAAAAATCGTGACAATACCGATTTTATTCCGGCTACATTTTTTTCTAAAGTAAGCTCATCCAATAGATTTCTTTCATCGGATTTACCTGAAGGATCGCCAATCATTCCTGTCGCTCCACCTACTAAAGCGATTGGTTTGTGTCCGAATTGCTCTAAATGAACCAATAAAATAATTGGCACTAAACTTCCAATATGTAAGGAATCACTAGTTGGATCAAAACCAATATAGGTGGTGGTCATTTCTTTTAAAAGTTGTTCTTCAGTGCCCGGCATCATGTCATGAACCAAGCCACGCCATTGCAATTCTTCTACTAAATTCTTCATCTTACATTTTTTAATTTTATTAAAATATTCCATGCTATTAGCGGTTGAGTCCAATATCAAAGAATAAAATACTATTTCGGCAAATATAGCAATTGTCTCTGGCAATTTCAATCATCAAAAATCATTTGTCAAGGAGTTTTATTCTTAACAAAGAAAGATTTTTTATTACTGATTATTGTATAAATTAATGGTTTTACTCGTTTAAAAACTGCTCAAAACCACCAATTTTTTAACAATAAGAAATACTATTTACTATATTTGTTAGCAAATTTACAACTTTGAAAAAGCTACTTCCTTTTTTTTCTTATCTATTTCATCCTATTTTTATTCCAATATTAGGAACATTATTTTACATCGTGTTTGGTGATAGTTATGTCGCTAAAGAAAAATTATATTTAGTACTCGTTCAAGTAATTATCATTATGTTCTTTCTTCCTTTATCATTTTTTTATTTACTGAAAACTTTTGGAAAAGTTGATAACATAATGCTATCGGAGACTTCACAACGAAAAATACCGCTGCTCATGCAAATTGCTTTGACTACTATTTTAATTTCAAAAAGTATTACTGTTGATCGATTTCCTGAATTATTTTTTTTCTTTTTAGGAGGTCTTGGGAGCACTTTAATTGCTTTCGCATTACTTTTTGCTAAAATTAAAATCAGTATTCATATGATAGCAATGAGTGCTTTGAGCTTCTTTGTAATTGGCATGAGTGTACACCATCAATTAAATGTAATATTCTTAATAGCCACTCTTTTTTTTCTTACTGGAATCGTAGCCTCGTCTCGTTTGGCAATGAAAGCTCATTCTATAGAAGAGTTAGCAATTGGCTATGTTTCAGGGGTGCTTCCTCAAATGGTGTTGTGGCTATTTTGGCTATAAAATATAAAACTGAAGACCTACGTTAAAGGTATTCATTTTATTCCTATCTCCATTTAACAGAAAAGCTGATTTAAAAACTGGATTTAAACCATAATAAGCATAAACATTCCAAGTATTTCTTCCTGTTGCTAAATAACATCCATATTGAAGTTTATTCAGGTCTACGTTGCTTCTTAATACTATAGATTGATCGTCGATTTCCAATTTGTAACGATCTGCTAGTAAATAGCTAATTTTAAATCCGCTATATATGCGCCAAAATTTATGAGTATATGGTGTTGAGGTACGCCATCTTATTTCTATAGGTACATCTAAATATTGTAGCGAAAGTTTATTCTTGTAATAACGCCCATCAGATGCAAAAAAGCTATATGAATTTGATGAACTTTCATTGGTGTTAATAACTAAATTGTCACTGTAAACATTCAATGAATAACCCAATCCTGCTGCAATAGCAAAAGTTCTACTTTTATTAACAGGCATATCCCTTAAAAAACCGACACAAAAACCAGGCGAAAATTTACTTTGACTCAAACCATTGAGGTTTTGAAATTTATTGAATGTAAAATTGATGTAAAATTGATCTTCTCTGTAAAGCGAATCAACTACTTTTATTTCTGGAGTATCATCTTGAGCAAAAGCACCAAAAAAAACAAACAACGTTACTATTGAGAAATAAAATTTCATTAGATAATTTTTCATTAATATATTAGTTACAGTTTATTTTAAGATCAAAGATTCCTTTTGCCTAAATAAATATTTGAGACACTACTTTAACTAATATTATTAAAAAATTCAAAAGTCATTTTGCAGAGGAGATGGGATTCGAACCCACGATACAGTTACCCATATACAAACTTTCCAGGCTTGCTCCTTCAACCACTCGGACACCCCTCTAAATTAGATTACAAAGAACAATAAAATTTTGCAATAAACAAAGCGTAAACTTAAACCATTTCACCTCGAAGTGATGTTTCAAAAATAGTTTTAAAAACATTGGAAGTCACCTTTTGTCCCAGTAGATACATCAATTTGGTAATAGCGGCTTCGGTTGTAATGTCTTTCCCAGAAATGACTCCGATATCCTTCAATTGCGTACTAGTTTCATATTGACCCATGTTTACACTTCCACCTGAGCACTGCGTTGCATTAATGACATACAAGCCGTTACGAATTGCATCCTTTAAAATTTGGATAAACCACTCTTCTGTTGTTGCATTTCCAGACCCGTATGTTTCTAAAATAATTCCTTTTAAGTTAGGAGTTCCAACTATTGACGATAAGACCAATTCATTAATTCCAGGAAACATCTTAACAATAACTACATTATCATCTAATTGCTTATGCACTAAAAACTTTTTGGTCTGTTTTGGAAAAAGTAGCGCAGTATTAACATTCAAATGGACTCCAGATTCTACTAACGAAGGATAATTTGGTGATGCAAAAGCATTAAAATGTTCTGCATTGATTTTAGTAGTTCTATTCCCTCGGTATAATTTATATTCGAAATACAAACATACTTCATGAACTACCGGCTTGCCTTTTTCATGCAATGAAGCAATTTGAATAGCCGTAATTAAATTCTCTTTGGCATCCGTTCGTAAATCTCCAATGGGCAATTGAGAACCTGTGAACACAACGGGTTTAGCTAGATTTTCTAACATAAAACTCAATGCCGATGCAGAATATGACATGGTATCAGAACCATGAAGTATCACAAAACCATCAAAAGTGGTATACTTATCTTCTATTACGGTAGCAATTTGAACCCATTTTTCAGGATTCATATTGGAAGAATCGATTGGTTTTTCAAATGAAAATGTTTCGATTTCACAATCGAGTTGTTTTATCTCTGGGATTTTTTCTAATAACTTTTTAAAATTGAACGCTTTTAAAGCACCCGTTTTAAAATCTTTCATCATCCCGATTGTACCACCAGTGTATATCAGTAATATGTTGGGTTTAGATTGCATTTTCGTATTTAGACTTATTCACCACAGGATTAGCATACATATTCAAAAAACCCTCCATCATTACACCGTTAGAGCAATCTATTTTTAGTTCTAATCGTCGTTCAAATAATGACTTCTCTTCTTCGGTATATTGATTTATAAACTTATCTGACTTATTTAAAATATCATAAGCAATATAATTGGTAGGCCATAATTTGTAGGATTGCAAAATAGAATCGTCTATAGCTTGTGATAATGCTTGAATTTGCTTATTAGTATTATCGTTTTCTGCTGCAATGGTATCAATTTCTGTATTTAAAACATCGCCCACATGAATATGAATGCGTTTTTTTTGTCCAATAATGCCGCTTAAAAGTGTGATGAAATCCTCGTTTTTTTCTTTAACATAGGTTTCTGCTTTGGCCTCTGCCATCAGTTGTGGCATTTTCAAAGCATCAGTCGGGTCATATTCATACGAAATAGAAACAGGAACAATTTTAATTTTCTTGAAATAATCCATAAGATTAGCTTCATCAGAACCCATTCCCAACATTTTTAAAACTCCCGAATGGGTAGCATCATTTCCATCTTTAGTTCTTCCCTCTCGTTGCGCAATCCACACCGAACGATTCTCTCTAAGCAGTAACTGCCCTATGTATTCTGCCATCAATTTTGAACTTTGCAACAATTCTCTTGGTGGCAAACCTCTTTGAACTAAAAAATTTCGGTTCAATTTTGATAACTTCAAAAGAAAATCTTTCTTAACCAAGTTATCCCCAATTGCAGATGCCGTCATGACCAAACCATGATCGAACAAGCAAACATTAAGCAACGAGGTGTCTAAAATAATATCTCTGTGATTCGAAATAAAAAGATAGGAAGTGTTTTTTTCTAATTTTTCAAAACCAGAGGTAGTCAACCCCTCAGATGATTTTTCGAGAACTTTTTGAACAGATTGGTAAATAAAATTGCACTGAAAATCACGTATAGAATGTGTTCTTTTTAGTTGTTCTTTCCATACCTCGTCATCAACATCTGGGAAAGTAAAATTCATTATCGCCTTCATCATTGGGTTATTGAGACACGCACGAATTCCATCATTCACTTCGCTGTCATAATAAGGACGAATTGTATCAAACTTCTGCATTTTGGTTCTGATTTTTTAGAAAAACAAAAGAACAAAAAAAATATGACTTTTTGATAACTTTACTATTAAATCCCAAAAATCGACTTGGAATTCTCGGTCGTAATTCTAGCAATTTCCTCAATAGGAAGGTTGTAAATTTCAGATAATTTTTGAGCTACCAAAACGACATAGCTGCTTTCATTGCGTTTCCCGCGATGAGGGGCTGGAGCTAAATATGGAGCATCGGTTTCTAATACAATATGCTTTAAATCAATAGTATTTAAGAATTGATCTATTTTACCATTTTTAAAAGTAGCTACTCCTCCTATTCCAAGTTTTAATCCTAAAGAGATGGCACGTTCTGCTTGCGCTAAATCACCGGTAAAGCAATGAAAAATTCCAAATAGATCAGTTGATTTTTCGCTTTCTAAAACTTCAAATGTTTCATCAAAAGCATCACGACAATGGATATTAATTCCTAATTTATTTCTTTTAGCCAGTTGAATTTGATATTGAAAAGCATGCTGTTGTTGTTTCAAAAAGGATTTATCCCAAAACAAATCAATGCCGATTTCACCGATGGCATAAAACTTTCTTCTAG
Source organism: uncultured Flavobacterium sp. (assembly GCA_964610785.1). GTDB lineage: Bacteria > Bacteroidota > Bacteroidia > Flavobacteriales > Flavobacteriaceae > Flavobacterium. The sequence goes on from CAZSZH010000013.1 coordinate 42,429, forward strand.
AAATTTCAGTTTCCACATGAGCCAACTCTTCCAAATAATTTTCTTTTACATAAGTTGGATGCAAACCCATCATTAGGAACACATTTTCTGGAAACTGTGCTTCCAAATCATACATTTTCTGGGTATAAGAAGAATCAATAGCGGGAATAAAAAAGCGAGATACGCCAGCATCTATGGCACGTTGAATCATTTCACTGCGGTCTTCTTGAAATTGAGAGGAATATAAATGAGTATGCGTGTCAGTTAAAACCATATTGTTTTTATTTCACACAAAAGTAGCAAAAGAAAAATAAAAGCGGAAGCTGTATTGTTTGATAACGTTAATTGTTTAAGTTGACATCAACGCATGGAGTTAACCAAGTTGTTTAAAAAAGTTAATTTTTTAGTAATGTTATTTTAGATTTAAAAAAAGAAAAGTATATTTGATGCACTAAATTTTTTAATTATGAATTCAAGAAATCCATTTTTTAAAACCAATTCTTACACTAAATCAGCAGAGACTTATGATGCTGTTGTAATTGATTATGAACAAACGATGACTGTTGGAGGCACTATTAACAAAAGTTTTATGCTTTTATTACTTTTGGTTGCCGGAGCAACAATAACATGGAGCATGGCATATAACGGGCAAAATCCTGTTGCATTTATCATTGGAGGCGCTATTGCTGGAATCGTATGTGTGTTGATTACTACTTTTAAACCACAACTTTCTACCTATCTATCACCTGCTTATGCTATTGCTGAAGGTTTATTTATTGGCGGAATTTCAGCTATTTTCGAGGTAATGTATCCTGGCATTGTTATTCAGGCGGTAAGTTGCACCTTTGTAACTTTTTTAGTTTGCTTGGCATTGTATAAATTTAAAATTGTTCAAGTAACCGAAAAATTTAAGTCTATTGTTGTGGCGGCAACTCTTGCTATTGCGGTATATTATTTATTTTCTTGGTTGTTATCAATGTTTACAAGCTTTCAACCTGTGCATTATGGTAATTCTATGACTAGCATTGGGATTAGTGCCTTTGTTATCGTGATTGCTGCTTTGAATTTGTTTTTAGATTTTGATCAAATTGAAAAAGGAGCCGCACAAAAAATGCCAAAATATATGGAATGGTATGGTGCCATGGGGTTAATGATAACGCTAGTATGGCTTTACATAGAGTTTCTACGTTTATTATCGAAACTAAATAGAAAATAGTTTTTACAATAATATGAAGCCCAGCAGCAATGTTGGGCTTTTTTTATGAAATAAATTTGCAGCTTTAATGTCTTATTAAAATCAATTCAGTATCTGTAGATTCAAAACTTAATTCAGAATAATATTAAAAAAGAACTGACAACAATTGATACAATAAAATATGAAAAAAAATTATTCGCTTCAAAAAGTCATTTGTTGAAAATGAAGATTATATTTTGGTGCCTGACAGCAAAAACATTATATTATGTTTGGAAAATGAAATATGGAACAGAATATACTATTTAACAATGCCAATTATAATTATTCAATACGCAATTGATTTCCATGTGCCTATTAACAAAGACTAGAAGTCTTTAATTGACACAATTGCGTTGTATTAATCGAAATTCTATATCTTCTCCAGAAGAGAACCATTTCGTGTTAAAGCCATAAAACGATATGGTCTGTAATTGTATGTTTTACAAATGGTTGAGAGAAAATTGTAACAAAAAAAGCAGTTTTTTAATCAATTTTTCTTTTTATGATTATCTCTAGCCCAGATTGTAGTAACATCATTTTACGGAATGCAGTAAAGCAAAAGATAGAGCAAATAGCTTGAAAAACAAAAACCCCGACTTCTAAATGAGATCGGAGTTTTCTATTTTTGCTATTCAGTATTTACTAATGATTACTCTTTAATCTAGTATCGGTAGTATTCTGGTTTGAATGGTCCTTGAACACCAACACCAATATAAGCGGCTTGATCTTCACGTAAGGTTTCCAATTCAACGCCCAATTTAGCTAAGTGTAAGGCAGCTACTTTTTCATCTAAATGTTTAGGTAACATGTATACTTCATTTTTGTATGCCGCACTGTTTTTCCACAATTCGATTTGCGCCAACGTTTGGTTGGTAAATGAATTACTCATTACAAAACTTGGGTGACCTGTAGCACAACCTAAGTTCACTAAACGACCTTCTGCCAAGATAAGAATATCTTTTCCAGCGATAGTATATTTGTCTACTTGTGGTTTGATTTCAACTTTAGACGCACCGTGGTTTTTGTTCAACCATGCCATGTCGATTTCATTATCGAAGTGACCAATGTTACAAACGATAGTTTTATCTTTCATTTGCTCAAAGTGAGAACCTAAAACGATGTCTTTATTTCCAGTTGTAGTAATGATGATATCCGCATTAGCAACTACTGTGTTTAATTTTTTCACTTCAAATCCGTCCATTGCTGCTTGTAACGCACAAATTGGATCGATTTCAGTAACCGTTACAATAGAACCAGCACCTCTAAATGAAGCAGCCGTTCCTTTACCAACGTCACCATAGCCACAAACTACTACTCTTTTTCCAGCCAACATAATGTCAGTTGCTCTTCTTAAAGCATCAACAGCCGATTCTTTACAACCGTATTTGTTGTCAAATTTCGATTTCGTCACCGAGTCATTTACGTTGATAGCCGGCATGAATAATGTTCCGTTTTTCATTCTTTCGTACAAACGGTGAACTCCTGTAGTCGTTTCTTCTGATAATCCTTTGATACCTGGAATTAACTCTGGGTAACGGTCAAAAACCATATTGGTTAAATCGCCACCATCATCAAGAATCATGTTTAATGGTTTTCTGTCTTCACCAAAAAATAAAGTTTGCTCGATACACCAATCAAACGATTCTTCGTCAAGACCTTTCCAAGCATACACTTGAATTCCAGCAGCAGCAATAGCAGCAGCAGCTTGATCTTGAGTTGAGAAAATGTTACATGATGACCAAGTAACTTCGGCACCAAGAGCAATTAAAGTTTCAATTAAAACGGCTGTTTGAATCGTCATATGAAGACAACCAGCAATACGAGCTCCTTTTAAAGGTTGTTCGTCTTTGTATTCAGCTCTTAAAGCCATTAATCCTGGCATTTCAGCTTCTGCCAATTCAATCTCTTTTCTTCCCCAAGCTGCAAGCGAAATATCTTTCACTTTATAAGCTACAAAAGGTAATGTTTGTGTACTCATCTATTATGTATATTTGTTTTTTTTTATAATTTGGTGCAAAATTACAACATAGGTTTTGATTTTTATAATTTATTTTAAAAATTATGAAACGTTTAGGTTCTTAAGACTCTGTATCACAATAAAATACTAAATGCCATTACATAAAGTACAATTATTATCAAAAACCGCTAAACTGTATCTGTGGAAGATCACAGAAGATTTTGACACGCTTTTTAATCAAGTACGATTAAAACCTTCTGCTTTAGAGCGTTTGAAAAGTATGAAATCGCAAAGCCATCAAAAAGGATTTTTAGCCGTTCGGATGTTGTTGCAACATAATGATTATAGTGATTTTGATCTGTTTTATGATGACTTTGGAAAACCTCATATAAAACCTCAAGGATGTAGTATCAAAGACGTTAAAATTTCCATTTCGCATTCTAATGATTTTTCGGCTATTGTCATTAGTGAGCAAAAAGTCGGTCTCGATTTAGAGCAACTGAAAGAAAAAACTTTGAAGATTGCACCCAGGTTTATGGATATCACCCATTTGAAAGGTTTGCCAGAAAATGAAAAAATTAAGAAAGCCACTGTAGTTTGGGGCATCAAAGAAAGCATTTTCAAAATTAAGAATGAGAAAGGAATTAGTTTTCCGAAGCATATTTTTGAAGATGATTTTTCTTTTGAAGATAAAAACGCAACCGCAACTTTAAAGTTTAATAACACAGTAGAAAAGTTTACTATTCAATTTGATTCCGTAGAAGATTATATCTTTGTTTGCGCTTTTGAAGCAAATAATCATCCCAATAAATTTCTTTAATGTCTTCCATCTGTATTCCAAAAAATGTCAATATACCAACAAATACTAAAATCCAAATCAGAAAGTAAAAAACTTCTGGCCATACTTCTCGATCCCGATAAGTTGACTATTGAAAACCTTTCCAATTTGATTGAAAAAATCAATCAATCGCCTGCTACACATATTTTGGTTGGTGGAAGTTCGTTTGATGGAATGCATTTAGACGCATTAATTCTTGAATTAAAATCGAAAACCCATTTGCCAATACTACTATTTCCGGGAAATCCATCGCAAATTTCTGACAAAGCCGACGCAATTTTATTCTTAACACTTTTGTCGGGAAGAAACCCAGATTATTTGATTGAACATCAGGTAAATGCGGTTCCAATTATAAATAAAACCAATTTAGAAGTGATTTCAACCGGTTATATTTTAATTGAAAGTGGCGGTGAAACGGCTGTTGAACGCGTGAGCCAAACCAAACCTTTAGACCGAACCAATTTCGAATATGTGTTACAAACCGCTCAAGCTGGAGCATTCATTGGTAATAAATTAATATATTTAGAAGCCGGAAGCGGTGCACAATTATCGGTACCAACTGAAATGGTTTCTTTGGTTTCTCAAAATACAAACATCCCGTTAATTGTGGGTGGCGGCATTCGTTCGAAAGCGGAAATAAATAAAATGCATTCTTCAGGAGCCACGATGGTTGTAATAGGAACCGCATTTGAAAATGATTTAAATTTTTTTAATTAATGTTCGATTTCTTTATTTCACAATATAAAAATGCTTCAACACTTCAAATTGTTCTGGAGTTTTTGGCTTTTGTATTCGGAATCATTAGCGTCATTTGCGCAAAAAAAGAAAACATTTGGGTTTATCCAACAGGTTTAATTTCAACGGTAATTACGGTGTATTTACTGTATCAAGCAAAATATTTTGGCGACATGACGATGAATTTTTATTATTCCATAATGAGTATTTATGGCTGGTATAAATGGGCATCCAAAAATAAAGAACCCGATTTAAAAATCACAAGAACATCAACTACAGAAAAAATAATTGGCGTCGGATTGTTCACATTAACAATAATCATTACACATTTAGTTTATGTTTTTTTTGATTATAAACTTGAAATTCCTAATTATATTGATATTTTTACGTCAGGAATTTTTTTTACTGGTATGTGGTACATGGCTTTGAAAAAAATTGAGAATTGGACATTATGGATTTTTGGTGATATCATCGCGGTGCCATTGTTTGCATATAGAGGCCTAGGAATGCTGTCATTACAATATTTAATTTTTACAATTTTGGCTATTTTAGCTTATTTAGAATGGAAGAAAATCTTAAGCAACAACCTACAGAAATAATCAAGATAGCAATGTATGGTCCAGAGTCTACTGGAAAAACTACGCTTGCTTCACAACTCGCTTCCGAATTCAATACAACTTGGATTCCAGAATTTGCAAGGGATTATTTACAAGAAAAATGGAACTCTAAACAAGAATCTTGTTCACAAGACGATTTGATTCCCATTGCAATTGGACAAACTCATCTAGAAAATAGTGCATTGAACAAGGCGAATAAAATTATTTTTTGTGACACTAATTTGCTGGTCACTAAAGTTTTTTCGGATCTGACTTACAACCATTGTGATGCAATTCTTGAACGAGCAGCCAAAAAACACAAATATGATTTGATTTTCCTGACCGACATTGATGTCCCGTGGGAAAAAGATGATTTAAGAGACAAACCCAACCATAGAGAAAATGTGCTAGAGGTCTTTGAACAAGCACTTATTGATTTTGAAAAACCTTACATTAAATTGTCTGGAAATAAAGAAGAGCGATTTGAAAAGGCTAGCAAAATTATTACTGATTTTTTAAAAGCAAAAAAAATAGGACTGAATTCGTTTGATTTTGTCAAAACCTACCATCGAAAAATTAAAATAGATACCGTTGAATTCCAATTTAGCATCTTAAAAAATGGAATCCCAAAAATCAATCTTGATCGAGCTGCCGTTATAAATGACGGCATTGTCTCAATTTCTGAAGAGGAAGCAAAATATTTTTCTAACTTTTTTGACGATAAAAAATCAAATGCAAAACTGAAAAAATTTGTACCCGCATCGGGCGCCGCAAGTAGAATGTTTAAGTTTTTGAATGAGTTTTTGAATGAGTTTAAAGTGGGGGAAGAAAGTATAAATGCTTACATCAATAGAAAGAAAGATAAGAATTTACCCTTATTTTTAGTAGCAAAAGAAAAACTTCCGTTCTATAATGAAGTTTTAGAAGTAACAAAATCCATCACACTGCGATATGATTCATTGGATAAAGATTCAAAAGATTATGAATTTATTAAAACAATGCTCTCTCCGAAATATTTTGATTTCGCAAATAAACCAAAAGGGATTTTACCATTTCATCACTATAAAAATCACACGGCGACCGCTATCGAAGAACATTTAAACGAATGTGCTTTCTATGCCTCTTCCAACAGCAAATCAAATCTTCATTTTACCGTTTCAGAAGAACATAAAAAAGACTTTGAAGCCATTATTAATGATGTAAAAGGAAAAGTTGAGAATGAATTCAAAATAAATATCAATATAAATTATTCCTTTCAAAATAAATCTACCGATGTTATCGCAATAAATCGTGATGGAAATCCCTTTAGAGATGAAAATGACAGCATTATTTTCCGTCCCGGAGGTCACGGTGCTTTGATTGAGAATCTAAATAATTTGAATGCTGATATTATTTTTATCAAAAACATTGACAATGTAATTCAAAATCAAAATGAAACCATCGCTTTGTATAAGAAAGCATTAGGTGGTTTATTAATTCAGCACAAAGAGGCTATCTTTAAATATCTAAAAATGCTACAAGATAGTTCTATTTCTAATGAAACATTGATGGAGATTGTAAACTATATCAAATCAAAATTGAATATTTCGATTAAAGATGATTTTGTAAAATATACCAAAGAGAGTAAAATCGATCACCTTCAAACTATTTTAAACCGACCTATTCGTGTTTGTGGTATGGTTAAAAATGAAGGAGAACCTGGCGGAGGACCTTTTTGGGTAACCGATAAAAAAGGAAAGACTTTTCTTCAAATAATTGAGTCATCTCAAATTGATACTAAAGACGACAAACAGGTAAAAATATTTGGAAGCGCTACGCATTTCAACCCAGTGGATTTAGTGTGTGGCACTAAAGATTATAAAGGTCAAAAATTCGATTTGACACAATATATCGATGCTAATTCTGGTTTTGTCGTAGAAAAAAATCACAAAGGAAAATCCTATAGAGCCTTTGAACTCCCAGGATTATGGAATGGTGCTATGGCAAAATGGCTCACCATATTTGTAGAAGTTCCTTTAATTACGTTTAATCCTGTGAAAACCGTAAATGATTTATTGAAACCAGCGCATCAATCGCCCCAATTATAAATACTGAAACTCTGAAATCAATTCAGAACAAGTAAATTCAGCATAAATGGACAAAGATAAAATCAGTTCAGAACTCACTTTTAAAGCTATCAGAAGCTCCGGTGCTGGTGGACAAAATGTGAATAAAGTTTCTTCTAAAGTGGTCTTAACTTTTGATGTAGCTAATTCATTTGCCTTATCAGATGAAGAAAAAGAATTGGCTTTAAAAAAATTAAAATCAAAACTAACTCTGGATGGAATTCTAATTTTAAATTGTGACGAAGATAGAAGTCAACTAAAAAATAAAACCATTGTAACCAAACGATTTTTAGAAATCATAGAAAAATCATTACTTGTTCCTAAACCAAGAAAATCAACCAAAATACCAAGATCAGTCGTCGAAAAACGATTAAAAGATAAATCTACAACAGCTCAAATCAAGCAAAACAGAAAGAAACCAGAATTGTAAATCTCAACAATGAACTTCAAGTTCAAAAGTCAATTTCAAAAAACCATTTTCTTGACTTTTGAATTTGATTTTTGCAAATGTCATTGATATTGACTTATCTTTGTGCCGTCTCAAAAGGGGTGCTCTAAATTACGAGCTGAGATTATACCCAATGAACCTAGAACAGGTAATGCTGTTTAGGGAAAAGTGACAAATAATTTGTAGAGTGCACGCTATATAATTGTCACAGGAAACAAACATTTATTTTTAACCAAGAATAATTACCTCTTTTTATTTGTAAAACATTTTACGAATGGAAATTTTATTTAGTCGAAAGTCGAAAATCGAAAGTCGAAAATCAAAAACACTTTATCTAGTATCTATTATCTTTACTCTTTTCTTTGCTATCTCCTTTTCACAAGAAAAACCGAAAGATACTACAAAGCTAAAACAACTCGATGACGTATTTGTATCGGCAGTTCGAGTTACCAACAAAACACCGGTAACTTTCAGTAATCTAACCAATGCAGATATTCAATACAGAAATTTAGGTCAAGATGTTCCTATTTTGATGAATTTTCTGCCCTCTGTGGTTACCACATCAGATGCTGGAAACGGCGTTGGCTATACAGGAATGCGTGTTCGTGGTAGCGACGCAACTCGCGTAAACGTAACCATCAACGGAATTCCCTACAACGACGCTGAAGGAAGCGGAACGTATTTTGTTGATTTACCCGATTTTGCCTCATCTGTGGGCAGTTTGCAATTACAACGAGGCGTTGGAACATCTACTAATGGAGCAGGAGCTTTTGGAGCTAGTTTAAACCTGTTGACCGATTCATATTCTAAAAACAGTTTTGGAGAAATAGCCAATTCGGTCGGAAGTTTCAACACTATAAAAAACACTGTGAAATTTAGTACTGGTTTGATGAACGACCATTTTGAAATTGCTGGAAGATTTTCTCAAATCAAATCAGATGGTTATATCCAAAGAGCTTCTTCCGATTTGAAATCTTATTTTCTTCAAGGAACTTATGTAGGCAAAACCACTTTAATTAAAGCATTGCTTTTTGGCGGCAAAGAAAAGACTTATCAATCATGGTATGGTATTGATGCCGAAAAAATGGCCGAAGATAGAACCTACAATTATGCTGGAATGTATACTGATGCTTTTGGAAATACACGATTTTATGGCAATCAAACTGACAATTACCAACAGGATCACTTTCAATTGCATTGGAATGAAAAACTAACGACAAATTGGAACACAAATCTTGCCGTTCACTATACCAAAGGAAGAGGATATTATGAAGAGTATCAAAACAATCAAAACTTTTCAGATTATAATTTAACTCCATTTGAGGTTAATGGTACAACAATTAATACAACCGATTTAATCCGTCAAAAATGGTTGGATAATGATTTTTATGGAACCACTTTTTCGGCAAATTACAAGAATCAAAAAGTAGATTTTATTTTTGGAGGAGCGTATAACCAATACCAAGGAAAACATTTTGGTGAAGTTATCTGGGCTCGATTCACTTCTACCAGCGAACTTGGAGATCACTATTATGACTATTATGGAAATAAAAATGATGGGACTATTTTTGCAAAAATCAATTATCAACTAACCAATAAATTTAGTCTTTTTGGCGATGTACAATATCGAAATGTGACCTATAAAGCCAACGGTATTGGAGACAATCCTATTAATGACTCGTTTAACTTTTTCAATCCAAAGGCTGGCTTGAATTATTCAATCAATACCAAAAACATTTTATACCTATCTTATGCTAGAGCCAATAGAGAGCCAAATAGAACGGATTATGAGGGAGGCAATACTGTAAAACCCGAAAAGTTAAACGATTTTGAACTGGGCTGGAGATACAATACTACCAAAATAAAATGGAACACCAATATTTATTATATGGCCTACAAAGATCAATTAATTCTGACGGGGAATCTAGATAATGTTGGAAATCCTATTCGATCCAATAGTGAAAAAAGCTACCGATTAGGTCTGGAAATTGATGCAGCCATTACGATTTCTAAACAATTTAGTATGACTCCAAATATCACGTTAAATCAAAACAAAAATGTCGATTTGAATGTTGATGGTACCAACCTTGGGAATAAAGATATCTCGTATTCGCCTTCTATTGTCGCAGGGAATATTTTTATTTATAAACCTTCTGAAAATTTTCAAATGTCACTTTTATCTAAATTCGTTGGACAACAATATTTGAATAATATTGAATTGAATGAAGCAAAATTACCTGATTATTTTGTCAATAATTTGAATGTTTCCTATCAAATCAAACCAAAATCAATTTTCAAGTCCATCATTTTTTCAGCATTATTCAATAATATCTTTGACAAAAGCTACATAGCCAACGGATATATGTATGATGTAACACCTTATTATTATCCGCAAGCAGGAAGAAATTTCTTGGGTGGAGTGATTTTAAAATTTTAATAGATTACCCCTTATTTCTCTCAATCAAGAAATAATATAAAGTAGCCAAGTCCTAAATAATGAAATCGATTATTTAGGACTTGTTCGTTTTAGGAATTTCCTCTAGAAATTGTATTTTTATAAAAAATTAAAACTTATGAAATCGCCATTAACAAAAAATTTGCGTAAGCAATTGAAAAATCATTGAACACCGGTGAAATAAATATTATGGGATAAACACCAATAAAAAAAGACGATACCATGACTGCTAACAAATTAAATCTTAAAAATATGAAAAAAACATTAGTATTACTATTATTTACTACAGCATTTACCTTTGCACAAAACAGTAAATCAAACGAGAACATCATTACTACAACCTTAAATAATTGGCATCAAGCTGCAGCCGATGCTAATTTTAAGGAGTATTTTGATGCATTAACGGACGACGCTATTTATATTGGAACTGACGCTACCGAAAATTGGAATAAAAAAGCCTTTGAAGCTTTCGCAAAACCCTATTTCGACAAAGGAAAAGCATGGAGTTTTACTGCGCTAGAACGACATATTTATTTTTCTCCAGATGGAAAAACGGCTTGGTTTGATGAGCTTTTAAACACGCATATGAAAATTTGTAGAGGCAGTGGCGTTATGGTAAAAATAAAAAATAGTTGGAAAATAAAACATTATGTACTTTCAATGACTATACCAAATGACAATACCAATGATGTAGTAAAAACCAAAGCGACTATTGAAGACGCTTTGATTGATAAACTGAAAAAGTAAAGCTCGACCAAACTATGTAAAAAAAAAGAACACCGATTGAAGAAATTTTAAAAGTTTATCTACTTTCTTCAATAGGTGTTCCTAAAATAATATTCACAAAATCGCTACTTTTTAAGATTGTCTAACATCACTTGGGTCATCGAGTCCATTTCAAATTGATGGTTCCAACCCCAATCATTTCTTGCAGCAGAATCATCTATAGATGCGGGCCAACTATCAGCAATTTTTTGACGGAAGTCGGGTTTGTATGATATTGTGAATTCTGGAAGGTGTTTTTTAATTTCGTTTGCAATTTCCTTTGGTGTGAAACTAGTTCCTGCTAAATTGTAGGACGAACGAATTTTCACATCATTTGCATCAGCTTGCATGATTTCTACGGTGGCTCTAATGGCATCATCCATGTACATCATCGGCAATTTGGTGTCTTCTGAAAGAAAACATTCAAACGAACCTTTTTCTAGTGCTTTGTGGTAAATATCAACAGCATAATCGGTAGTTCCGCCGCCGGGTTCGGTCGTCCAACTGATTAATCCCGGATAACGAACACTTCGTACATCAACCCCATATTGGTGGTGATAATATTCGCACCATCTTTCGCCCGTTTGTTTACTTATTCCGTAAACGGTGGTGGGTTCCATAATCGTAAATTGAGGTGTATTTTCTCGTGGTGTGGTTGGTCCGAAAACGGCAATGCTCGATGGCCAAAATATCTTTTTTATCTTTTTTGCTTTCGCCAAATTCAATACGTGAAACAACGAATTCATATTTAAATCCCATGCAAAGGCGGGATTTTTTTCGGCTGTAGCCGATAATAAAGCAGCCATTAAATAGACATCGGTAATCTGATATTGCTCTATTAAATGTTCGATTTGATTGTAATCTAACGCATTTATTACTTCAAAAATGCCATTATTTACAATATCATTGTTGAGTTTTCTAATGTCTGAAGCGATTACGTTTTCATTTCCGTAGATGCTTCGCAGTTTTGTAGTGAGCTCGGTGCCTATTTGCCCACAAGCGCCAATAATTAATATTTTAGTTGTCATAGATTGTTTGTTTGTAGTGCAAAGATATAGTTTTCGGGAGAATGATGTAGAGGGTTATTTTTGAAAACCGATTCTTGAACTTTTATAAAACCTTTCACATTATCCTAAAACAAAACTACTACTTTTGTATTTTTGTAATCTAATCCAAATTCTTCTGATGAAGTTGAAATCAGTATTTATTTTATATTTATTAATGTTGCTCGTTTCCTGTCAAAACGATACTAAATTATTACTCATTGAACAACAAAAAGAAGCTCAAAAAAAAGAGGTTGTTTTTAAAAGCATTGAAAAAAGTTGGTGTTTTAATGCAACTCCTCTAGAACCTGAAACTCAAGCCAAAGTAATGAATTGGGTCGAATGGCAAAATTTCATGACCGAGATTCATCAGAATCCTAAAAGTTCTATTGGGGCGTTTCAAAAAAAGGCAGCCATTTTATCTAAAAAAGTAACCGATTTGAATACCAATATACCACAAGAATTTAACAAACCTCAAATCAAAGCTCGAATTGCGGTATTAAATACTAAGATTAAATTAATGGATTTGTACATCCATTTGAATCAAATTCCGAGTGGAAAAGTAGTTAAGTTAATTGGTGAAATCACTACTGAAGTAGACTATTTTCAATTGCAAATGGAAGAGATTATAAAAAGAGGTAAAATTCCTGTGGAAGAAGGCGAGCAGGATATTATTCGTATGAAAGATGCCTCAAGAGCGATTCCTAACGAATTGAAATAAAACCCCAAAACATTGAGCAAAAGCACTATTACTTCTGTGTACCATAAATCGGCTAAAGTGCAGCTTTTGGCCAACGCTTTAGAGCAACGCGATACCAAAATAAACGCCAAAGGCTTGTTGGGTTCGTCGTTGTCATTTGTGATTCAATCGGTTTTTGAAAAATCGGAATTGCCTTTGCTTTTATTGTTTAATGATAAAGAAGAAGCAGCCTATCACCTGAACGATTTAGAACAACTCATCAACGATGAAGACGTGTTGTTTTATCCAGGTTCTTACCGTCGTCCGTATCAAATAGACGAAACCGATAATGCCAATATTCTGCTTCGAGCTGAAGTTTTGAATCGCATCAATTCGCGTAAAAAACCAGCCATTATCGTTTCGTATGCCGAAGCAATTTTTGAAAAAGTAGTTACCAAAAAAGAACTCGAAAAGAACACCTTTAAAGTTTCAACAAACGATAAATTATCCATCGATTTTGTCAACGAAGTTTTGTTTGAATACAACTTCAAACGAGTTGATTTTGTGACCGAACCCGGCGAATTCTCGGTTCGTGGTGGTATTGTAGACGTGTTTTCATTCTCTAACGACAATCCGTATCGTATTGAGTTTTTTGGTAATGAAGTCGATTCCATTCGAAGTTTTGATGTAGAAACCCAATTGTCTATTGAAAAGCTGAAAAAAGTTTCGATCATCCCCAATGTAGAAAACAAATTCTTCGAAGAAAATCGCGAAAGCTTTCTCGATTACATCAACGAAAAAACAGTTCTAGTCATTCAAAATACCGATTTACTGGGGCAACAACTCGACAAACTTTTTGCCAAAGCTACTGAAGCATTTTCTAAATTGGATGCAACCGTAAAACACGTTGCGCCCGAAGAATTGTTTGTAGACCAAAAACAATTTCTCAAAAAAGCCCTAAACTTTTCGGTGGTCGAATTGAGCAATGCGCCTACTTTTTCTATTGACAAAACCATCGAATTTCATATTCAGCCACAACCGTCGTTCAACAAGCAATTTGATTTATTGCTGAACAATTTGAACGAAAATCACTTCAACGGCATTAAGAATTATTTGTTCTGTTCTAACGAAAATCAAGCGAATCGTTTTCATGATATTTTTGAAGATATTGATGAAGAGAACCATGAAAGCATTCGCAAACAATATAAAACTGTTGTCTTTCCATTATTTCAAGGATTTATCGACGAAGAAAACCAAATTGCGTGTTATACCGATCATCAAATCTTTGAACGCTACCATAAATTTAGCATCAAAAACGGCTATTCTAAAAAGCAAACCATCACGTTAAAAGAACTGACTTCACTAACCGTTGGCGATTATGTAACACACATCGACCACGGAATTGGAAAGTTTGGTGGCTTGCAAAA